>CAKQCV010000001.1 GCA_934217675.1 uncultured Prevotella sp.
AGGTGTACAACGAATCCACTTCAGGTGTACACGGAATCCATTTCAGGTGTACAACGAATCCACTTCAGGTGTACACGTAATCCATCTCAGGTGTACAAGAAATCCATCTCAGGTGTACAACGAATCCACTTCAGGTGTACACGGAATCCATTTCAGGTGTACAACGAATCCACTTCAGGTGTACACGGAATCCATCTCAGGTGTACAACGAATCCATTTCAGGTGTACACGGAATCCATTTCAGGTGTACAACAAATCCATTTCAGGTGTACACCAAATCCACGTTTTTGATAAAAAAACGAAAATTTCTTTTAACTATGTGTATGAAAGAAAAGGCTTGATGTATTGACAAACAATTTTTTCTGTGCTATACTATATGTATGAAAAATGAATATACTTACGACAGAACTTGTGTTTATCAAAACAGATACCATATTGTATGGTGCGTTATGTATCGAAGAAAGGTGCTTAAACCTGAGATAAGTAATCGCCTATATGAATTAGTACAAACAATAGCAAAGGAAAAGGGCTTTGATATTATAAAATGCGAAACTTATGATAGCGACCATGTTAGTTGTATCGTGTCTGCACCACCTAAACTGTCCGTTACACAAATTGTGAAATATATAAAAGGAATAAGCGGAAAAATTATTCTAAAAGAATATCCTGAAATAGTTCCTTTGCTTTGGAACAATCAGATGTGGAATAATTCTTATTTTTGCGAAACATTGGGTACGGTTTCTGATGAAGCTGTTAACAAATACATTGAAAGGCAAAAAAAATGTCAACACTGAATCTTTATATTATGTGAGGAAAGCAAATGAATGAGAAAAACGAAAAACATTTAGATAACTTAATTCAAAAAAGCCGTCCTTTACTCAATCTGTGGCGTTCAGATTTTGAAATATACGAATTTAAGCTGTTAGATTTATATTTATCTAAAATCAATAGTGATAATCCAAAAAAGAGAACGGTAGTAATAGAAAAGGGAAAAGTAGAAGAAATTTTCGGGGTTTCCAGATTACGAAAGGAAAGCCTTTTCCCTCAGCTTGAAAAATTACAAACCACTAAAGTATCGTTATCAAAAGATGCAAACGAATATAACAATATAATACTGTTTAGTCAAGCTACAGCAAAGAAAGATGAAGATGGCGTATGGAGAATAACACTTACTTGTTCTCCTGAAGCGATGCAATACATATTTAATCTGAAAGAAATCGGCTATATTAAATACCGCTTGAAAAGCATAACTCAATTAACAAGAACAAGTAGTTACATTCTTTTTAACTATATTGAAAACTATGTACAGAGCCGCAGGCAAACAAAAAATCATGAACCTATTACATGGAGAGTAGATTTAATTGAGTTAAAGCAAATGCTAAGATGTGATACGGTAAAGAGCTACAATGAATATAAAGAATTTAACAGAAGAGTTCTAAGTGCTTGCCATAAAGAAATCACTGAAAAAACATCGTTAAATTTTGATTATGAACCTTATAAAGTAGGCAGATACACAAAAGGTATTGAGATTACGGTTTATAGCAATGTCGTATTAACCAAGTCTTTACCGCTTGAAAAAGAACCTGCCGAAGATTTTAACAAAGAAAATGAAAAGCAGGAAGAACTCGAAAAAGTTGAGGAAAACAAAGCTGAAGAATTTGACGAAAATTTTAAAGATATATTAGAAATACTATCTGTTTCATGTGCGAATGAATTTACGATGCAAGAAATCAATGAGTTGTTCTGCTTGATAAGTTGTGTGCCAAAGGAGTATCTTCCTGTTACCGATATTGATGACATAACACTGAGAAGAGATGCTTATTTATCTCAAAAATACAGTGTTTTGCAGAATTATGCTAAAAGAGTTAATATTAATAACCGTTTTGCTTATTTAAAGCGCATTATTAAAAACGATTTAGAAAATATGAATGTTCAGCATTTTTCTACAAAAGAGTAATAGATATATAAACAGTCCCCTCTGAACAATACGTCAGAGGGGATTTTGTGTTTTATTCTTTTATACCTT
This sequence comes from uncultured Prevotella sp., assembly GCA_934217675.1. Classification (GTDB taxonomy): domain Bacteria; phylum Bacteroidota; class Bacteroidia; order Bacteroidales; family Bacteroidaceae; genus Prevotella. Next base: position 2,027 of record CAKQCV010000001.1, read on the forward strand.
TGTAACATTCTTCGTTTTCGTACTCAGGCGGCACATATATGATACGAGCCTTTTTTTCAGGAGAAATATATGAAAGCGGAACAAATTCATGCGTTTCTTCAAATTCGTATCCTAACTCTTCCCTTACTCCGTTTTCATCTTCGTACATTTCAGAAAACACAAGAATCCTTGCGGGAACATCTGTGTTCTTTTCTCCTATTAAAAGGGTCATACCGCTTTTAATCTCTAATCCGTTTATGTCGTAATATTTTTGACTTGTCATTTAAACAACACCTTCCTTATAAAGCGTTTACCTTATTCCTTCTTCATATATATCATAGCACCAAAAAGCGGCAATGTCAATAAAACTTAACAGTTTTTTGCATTGTCGCTTCCACTATTTTATTATATTTTTGCTTAACGCATTTTCTGCTGTTGTGCCTGAGCCTTTTTCAATCGTTCTTCTCTAACACAATCCTTGTATATCAGAATGAATCTTTTTATGTTATAGCAGAAGTGTTCAAGAAGAATCAAACCCTCAAAAGTTATTATAAAGAAGAATACTAACGATACGCCCATTATCGAATAAAAGGATTCTACGGTTGAGGTATCCATTTTGTCTGCCATTTCAAAAGCAATAAAAAAATATAAGCCAACGGTAAGAGCAAATAACATTGCTACATATTTTATATAAGGACAATTTTTCTTTTTCATGAGTTACGTTCCTTTCGATTTAAGCACAGACAGCCTACAGCCGTAAGCTGTCTATACTTCTTTGTTCAGTGCTATTGCATTGAACAGCATCGGTAATACGACTTTTCCCTGAGCCGTATTTGTTTTTTGTTTAAGCTACAATCAGAGCTTTTGCTTCTAACTGTGTTCTTCGCTCAATACTATTCACATCACGAGCGAACTCTGTAATAGCATTTGTCATATCCCACTTTGATTTACCGCCGTAGGTGTTATGATAAAGTTCCAGAACCTTATTCGTCTCTTTCTTTGAGAGAATCAACGCTTTTGCAAGATAAGCCTTTGCAACCGATTCATCAAGCTTGCTTATCTGAGCGGGTTCGTTTGAAAGTTTTATGAGCATATCCTTTATTTCTTCTCTCTTAGAGTCGATAACAGCAAGAGCATTGTTGAACTCTGCGGCTATGTCTTTTGTACCTCTGTGTATCTGCTTGCAAATAGAAAATTTATTTCTCTGAACAAGCATACCGTTTGTGCAGGCAAGGCGGTAAATGCCTAATGTTACTTTAAAAGCACTCTGCCCTACCATTGAGTTATCAATGAAATAACAGAAGAAAAGAGGGCTTTTATCAGTTCCTATGGTAAAAGGGTTTTCGCTGTCTATTGCCCTCAGATGAAGCCTTTCGGGTGTTACGCAGGAATAAGCAAAAGGCTTTTGAGCAAGAGGACTTGCCTGTAATATTTCGGCAACCTGCTTATCATCAAAAAAAGTGTAATTCTTTGAAACAACTCCACTTATTTTTTCGTTGAACTCACGCACAACAAAACTTCTATCGCTTTTGAAATATAGATTCATTCTATCGGCAATAATTTCTCGTGCAAGGTCTTTGTTTGTTGTGTTTACCTTTTCTATGAAATTTGCAGGAAAGCCTATAAGCTGTCCGAGAGTACATAAACCATACTCGGAATACTTTTCAGGTACGCAAAGGTGTTCTTCGGGAGCTGTGACAAGATAACTCTTTTCTGAGTCGGCAATCGTATTGATTTCCTTTTGGATAGAATTGAAATCTATCACGAAATTTTTTAAGTTTGTCATTGTAATAGTTTCCTTTCGGCATATATTGCTTTTCTACTGCCTATATTATAGCATTTTGTAATGCAATTGTCAATACAAAACTCGCCTTTTACGAAGAAAAAAATTATTTTTTTTGAAAAAGAGATGTTTAGATGGTTTTTGTAGCATTAAATGGTGGTAAGTAACACGTTAAAACATCTGTAACAAATTAGGTGGTTGCGTATTGACATTCCGCTTTGTTTATGATACAATGAAGGCACTTAGAACTGTTACTTTTTATGTGGTTCTTTATGATGAGCAATACAATGAAAGGGCGATGATTATGAGCGGGCTGAAAACCGAATATGAAGTCGAAAAAATCTTCATAAATCAGCTTAATAATGAACAGGGTTATTCTTATATTGATATGGCAAACTATGATGATGTGCTTGCCAACTTCCGTGTGCAGTTTTGTAAAGTGAACGCAAATGCTCTTATCGAGGCAAAAGGCGTAGCAGAATTGTCCGACAGCGAATTTGATAAAGTCCTGCTCCGTTTGGAAAACCATACGATTTATGAATCTGCTAAGGTTCTCCGTGAGAAATGGGTGCTTGAATTGGATAGCGGCAAGACAATATATGCCGAATTTCTGACTTCCGATATATATAGGAATACATATCAAGTTACGCATCAGGTTACTATGGATAAGTCACACAAAGACGATGTAGAATATAAGAATCGTTATGATGTGACCGTGCTTATTAACGGTCTGCCTTTGGTGCAGATTGAGTTAAAGCGTTCAGGCGTAGAATTGAATGAGGCTATCAATCAAATAAACCGCTATCGCACCTATTCCTTCAAAGGGTTGTTCCGCTTTATTCAGATATTTGTGGTATCGAACAGCGTACAGACGAAATATTTCGCAAATGCCAATGAACGAAAGGCAGACGGAACGGAACAGCTTATTCTGAAATCCCTCGCTTTCTATTGGACGGATAGAAATAACATTCGTATCAATCGACTTGGTGAGTTTACACAAGATTTCTTTGATAAGTTCTCGCTGACCGAAATGCTCACAAAATTTATGGTTATTAAGGAAACAGAACCTATCATTATGGTTATGCGCCCTTATCAGATTTACGCTGTTAAAGAGTCTATGGAACGCATTCTCGGCAGTAATTTGAACGGCTATGTATTCCATACCACAGGGTCGGGTAAGACGCTTACGAGTTATAAGCTTGCAAGCTTGCTCCGTGACAATCCGTTGATTGAAAAGGTGTTTTTTCTGATTGACCGTAAGGATTTGGACGACCAGACTGTTGACGAATATAACAGCTTTGAACAGGGCTGTGTTGATAATACAGACAGCACAAGAAAGCTCGTTGAAGATTTACAGGACACGAACAAGACGCTTGTAATTACAACTATTCAGAAAATGGCAAATGCGGTAAAAAGCAAGAAATATGAAGATGTAATGGCTCAATTTGCTGATAAGAAATGCGTGTTCATTATTGATGAATGTCATCGTTCACAATTTGGAAAAATGCACGGCGACATCAAGAGGCATTTCCATAACGGTAATTACATCGGCTTCACAGGAACGCCTATCTTTAAAGAAAATAAGGGAAGCAACAGTAGGACAACGGCAGATATGTTCTATTCGGGAACACTTGACCCTTGTATTCATCGCTATATGATTAAAGAGGCTATTGCAGACGGCAATGTACTCCGCTTCTCTGTTGAGTATATGCGTTCCATCAGTGCAGACAGTATTCCGATACAAGGTTTTGACCCTGAAAAAATAGACGACCCTGATTACTGCAAGAGCAAGAACATTGAACTTGATGAATTGTATCACAATCCGCATCGAATCTCTATGATTGTAGACCATATCCTTTCTACGCTTGATTCTCATATCAAGCCGACAGGAAAAGATGTATATACGGCGTTGTTTGCGGTTGATAAGATACAGACGCTTATGGATTATTACCACGTTTTTAAAGAGAAGAACGACAAAGACTACAAGATTTGTGCTATCTTCACCTTTCAGCCAAACGAAGAACTTTCTGAAGGACAGGACGAACATTCGGCACGGTATTTGCAGGAGTGTATGGACGATTACAACTCTATGTTTGGCACGAGTTTTGACCTTACAACTTTTGACGCTTACCGTAAGGATATTGCAAAACGTTTGAAACAGAAGGATATTCCGCAAGTCGATTTACTTATTGTTGTGGATATGTTTCTTACGGGCTTTGACAGCAAGCCCACAAATACATTGTTCCTTGATAAAAACCTTATCTATCATTCTTTGGTACAGGCATACAGTCGTACAAATCGTATAGACAAGCCTACAAAGCAGTTCGGACAGATAGTAACTTATCGTAACATCAAGAAGGCACAAGATGCCGCTTTGAAACTGTTTAGCGGCAGTGGAAACCCTAACGATTATCTTCTGGAAAGCTACGAATACTATGTGACCGAATATTGTAAGCAAGCAGAAGCACTCCGTAAGATTTGCCCGCTTGCCGCTGACTGCGGCAATCTTATAGAAGAAGATAAGCAGAAGGAATTTATCATCATATTCAGAATACTTGCAAAAGCTTTGGCTACAATGAAAACTTTTAGCAAATTTGATTGGGCTGACCTTGAACTGTTTATGAACGAGGAAGAATATACAGAATACAAGTCGTGGTACTTAACTTTCTTTGATGAACAGAAGGCAAAAGCAAAGGAAGGTATAAAGACTACCCTTGCGGATATTGATTTCAATATTGAGCTTGTCCGTACTGATAAAATTAATGTAGTGTATGTACTGAACTTATTGAAAGAAATCAATCGAAAGAACAAGGAAGAAATGCAGAAAAGCATTGACCTTATTCTACGAGAGATTGACCGTTCAGATAACGAAAAAATGCGTTACAAGTCAGGCATTATGAAAGCGTTTATAAACTCTCGTTTCTTTGACCTTGACCCTGAAGAAGATATTGTCAAGGAATATGAACAGTATGAGAAGGAAGTAATGGAGAATGATGTTACCGAATTTGCTGATGCAAACGGCATCACCCCTGACCTTGTACTTTCAATTCTGAACGAATATTTTGTTGATGAACACAGTATCACAAAAAATAAAATTCGTGAACGTCTTGTAGATATGCAACTTCCGCTTTTAAAACAAACAAAGCTGATAAATGCAATTATGACTTTCATCAAGGATATGTACGATAAATTCACGGCAGAAGGAGTGTAATATATGTCTGATATTAGTACAAAATCACAGGAACTTGCGAAACAGTTATGGGCTATTGCAAACGATTTGCGTGGCAGTATGGATAGTTCTAAATTCAAGAATTATATTCTCGGTACTATCTTTTATCGCTATCTGTCTGAGCGTACAGAGAAATATATGAATGAAATTCTGAAAAATGACGGCGTAACCTACCGTGAAGCCCTTGCCAACCCAGAGTTGGCAGAGGCGGTCAAGGAAATGTCGCTCGACCACTTGGGTTATATCATAGAGCCTGACAATCTGTTCAATTCTATTGTCGAAAGAATAAAAAGCGGCAAATTCAGCATTGAAGATTATGAGAAAGCTATCGCTTCTCTTGTCGGTTCTACTGTCGGTCAAGAAAGTGAAGTTGCTTTCGATAAGCTGTTCGATGATATGAATTTACAAGATAAGGATTTAGGCAAGGAAGTCTCGCAGAGAACAAAACTTATCAGCAAGGTCATCAATAAGGTGTATGACATTGATTTTAATTTTGAAGATGCTGAATTTGATGTTCTCGGCACAGCATATATGATTTTAATTGGTCTGTTTGCTTCTGATGCGGGTAAGAAAGGCGGCGAGTTTTTTACGCCTACAAAAATGTCGGAACTCGTAGCACGGCTTGCTACGCTTGGTCTTGACACTGTAAGAAGTGCCTGTGACCCGTGTGCAGGAAGTGGCTCTCTCCTGCTCGAAGTCAAGCGTCACTGCTCTAACAGGACGGTTAATCATTATTACGGACAGGAAATGAACGGCACAACTTACAACCTTATGAGACAGAATATGCTTATGCACGGCGTTCCATATAAGGAGTTTACCGTATTCAATGACGACACTATTGAACACGATAATTTCGGTGAAGATAAGTTTCAGGTTCAGGTTGCGAATCCCCCTTATTCTGCAAAGTGGTCTGCCGATTCAAAGTTTGAGAGCGACCCCCGTTTCTCAAACTGTGGGGCATTAGCTCCGAAGTCTTACGCCGACTTGATGTTCCTTGAACACATCGCTTATCATCTTGATAAGGACGGCAGAGCGGCTGTTCTGCTCCCTCACGGCGTACTGTTCAGAGGTAACAAAGAAGAAACGATAAGACGGTATTTGATTGAAAACCAGAATGTCATTGATGCAATTATTGGTCTGCCCGCAAACTGCTTTCACGGCACTTCTATCCCCGTGTGCTGTATTGTCCTGAAAAAGAATAGGAACGGCAACAGCGGCAATGTTTGGTTCTGCGATGCAAGCAAATATTACACAGCGGGAAAGAATATGAATGAACTTTCTAATGAAGATATTGACCGTATCGTTAACGCATACGAACAGAGGGCTGAGATTGAGAAGTTCTCTCATATAGCATCTATTGATGAAATCAGAGAGAACGGCTTTAACTGCAATATTTCTCGTTATGTTAATACCTTTGAGGAAGAAGAACCAATTGATATTGAAAAGGTAACAGAGGATATTGAAGAAATACATAAAGCGTATAAAGAAACAGAAAGCAAGCTTAAAGGGTTCTTTGATGAGTTGGGGATAAGGTTTCCTGATTTAGATTAGAAAGTGAGATGATATTGTGAAAAATACAAACAATGTGCCTCGATTACGATTTCCCAACTTTACTGACGCTTGGGAACAGCGTAAGTTCGGTGATGTTGGTTCAGTTTCAATGTGTAAGCGTATTTTTAAAGATGAAACTGTCGATGAGGGCGAGATACCATTTTACAAAATTGGGACTTTCGGTTCTGCTCCTGACGCATATATAAGCAGAGAACTGTATGAAGAATATAAAGGCAAATATTCATATCCTTACAAAGGAGATATTCTATTATCTGCTTCTGGTACTATTGGTAGAATTGTTGAATATAACGGCGAAGAAGCGTATTTTCAGGACTCTAATATTGTTTGGCTTTCACACGATAAAACCATAAGTAATCTATTTTTGAAAACCCTATATCCTATTGTAAAATGGAATGGTATTGAGGGTAGTACAATCAAAAGATTGTATAATGATAATTTCCTAACAACTCAATTTATGATGCCTGCGCTTGCCGAGCAAACACAGATTGGAACTTTCTTTAGTACCCTCGACACTCTTATCACCCTTCATCAGCGTAAGTGTGATAAACTTGAAGAATATAAAAAGGCTATGTTACAGAAAATCTTTTCACAAGAGTTACGATTCAAGCGTGAGGACGGGACGGAATATCCAGAATGGGAAGAAAAAAGATTCGGAACAACCGTTTTAATTGAAAGAGGCGGTTCTCCTCGTCCAATAAAACAGTATATTACAAACGGTGACGGTTATAATTGGGTCAAAATTGGTGATGCACCAGAATACGGGAATTATATCACTCATACAGCAGAAAAAATAAAAAAATCAGGTCTCAATAAAACACGTCAAGTATTCAAAGGCGATTTGATTCTTTCAAATTCAATGAGTTTCGGGAAACCCTATATTATGGCTATTGATGGTTGTATTCACGATGGGTGGCTGTTGATAAGAAATAATCAAAATATCTATAATTTAAAATTTCTTTGTTATTTACTCGGAACTGACTATATGCTTAAACAGTACAAGTCATTAGCAGGCGGTAGTACAGTAAACAATCTCAATAAAGAACTTGTTTCAATGACAACGGTTTCTGTACCTTGCCTTGAAGAACAACAGAAAATCGCAGACTTTCTTTCTGCCCTTGACGAAACTATCAGCTACGCAAAACAAGAGTTTGATAAGTGGAAAGAACTGAAAAAAGGTCTGCTTCAGCAGATGTTTGTGTAAGGGAAAAAGAGATGAGTCTTAATTATGATTTATGGATAGAAAGACATAATGAATGTGACGAAAAAGTGAGTAGACTCTGCGAATTGGAACAAAGCAAAGAATCGGTGAAATGTAACTCCGCATTTTGTGTAACGAATCACGCTATGCAGGATATTCAAGGATATTTTAAAAGAAATGAATGTTCAACAGCCGAGTTATGCTTTTTAATTCGGAATATAGATGTCATAATAACAAGCGTTCTTGACCTTAACCATATTTTGCTTGGCGTAGGGTTAAATAAGACCGAAAAAGCAATTGAAAAATGCTTTACAGACAAAGAAAAAATTTGTAAATTCCGAATGCTCAGAAGTCTAATTTTAGCGCACCCTGTAGATACGAATTATCATAATGAAAATGGAGAAGTTGAAACAGTATATCTTGAAGATGTTTTGCCTTCCACTTACTATTCCCAATGCTTTGTTGTTAAAGAAAAATGTGATTATGTAAAAAGAATGTGCAAGCCTGAATCAAATACATCATATTTCGAGCCATTATCTATCGAAAATGACATTATACCTGTTATTAACGTTATCTACGATTCAATCAAACAACTTACAAATAACGTAGAACAGAAAATTGTCTTGTATGAAACAAAATTATCTCAAACCGCTCTCTGTTTGGATAAAAGTTCAATACAGAATTATATCATATCTTTAGATACGGAACTCGAAAAGCGTTATCCGTCTGCGGTAGAAAAAGGTACATACGATAACGGAGAAACATACCGCTATTCGTTGATATATCAATGTCTTGTGTATTTTAATGCTCATTTTGCAAAAGAAACACAAGAAAAATATGATGTGTTCCTCGACTACATTACAAACGAACTGAAAATAATTGAGTCTGATTTACAACAAATGAAGTATAATGAAGACAACTATTTTTCGTTACTACATAATTCTCGCTTTGCCGCTGATTGTTGTTATGAAAAACAGAAAATGGAATATCTCTTGTATAGTAGTGAAAAATCTTTCACTGAGGAATATATTGGCGATGATACACCATCAAACGCTTTATGGGGGATAAGATGTTTTCGGCTATTGATGCCGTATATTAACAAATTTATTCCTGTTGATGTCTCCGTATCGGATAAGGAGTTGTATTGTCAATATGTAGCGGCAAAATATCTTAGCAATATTAATTGAAACAGAATCCCCTTGCCAAATGGTAAGGGGATTGTTTATGCCTATTTCTTAGAAGTGTGTTTGCCTTCCTTTTCGGTAATGTGACGAAACAGGATTTTTGCACGAAGAACAGGAAAGGTGTATCCTCTGCCTGTTCGGTCAATCTCTCGAATGACCTTGTTAAATCTCTCGGTCTGTGCAGTCGTATAGTAGTTATCAAAGTAATTGAATATCTCTGTGTGCCAATTTCCTACCGTATTGATAAAGCTATCAAAGTCGTGGCAATTCTCGTCCTTGTTTGCCTGTATCCAATTGGCATACATCTGCTCTGCTTCTTCTCTCGTTTTGGCAAACTGATAGATGTTGCAGAATGCCTCTTTGAGATAATATATTGTTTTGAACTGCGGGTATGCTTCAAGGAACGCATCAAGCCGTTTAACCTGTCTGGAAGTGAGCCTTTCACTGCCCGTCATAAACAGAAAACGCATATTTTTCAAAGAAATAAGATTTTCTTTTTTCATATCTTTTCGGAGCGTTTTGCTTATGTTCTCCAATACTCTGTTCATCTCTTTAATGATATGAACCTTGTCAATTACTATTAGAACATCGCCTAAAACGTCAAGTACAGAATCCTTATATGGTTGCCACATATTCATTGTTACGCATTGTATCTTATGATTTTCAGGGAGAGATTTAAGAAACTCCTTGACCGTATCTTTGTTTGTATTCTCGGTCATTTCAATTACTTTCTGCCCTAACACATCAATGAAAACGCCGCAGTATTGATTATGAAGATGCACTTCATCAATGCCTAATATTTGTGGGGAATACCGTGTATATGTCTCTGACAACTCATCAACATAGTCTTCAAATATCCGCTTTACCGAAGGCTGTGAAATGCCGTATTCGTCTGCAATATCTTTGAAGGTCTTGTCAAAACATTCAAGCTGTATATTTGAAATAAGCCTCTTGGTAAGTCTGCCTGACCTGTCAACGCAGTTTAATTCTTCGCCAAAAGTATTACCGCACTCTTTACATTGATAACGATGTCCGTGAATGATGATGCTGATACGATGCTCATATTCATTCAAGTCACGTATCGTTCTATCGTGCTTCTTGTGCTTAACAATATGAGTTGAGCCACATTCAGGACACATCTCAGGTGAGTTCTTAACTGTTGCCTGATAAGTATAACCGTTATTTTCACCTGTTGCTTTTTCGGTTATTTTAAGTTCAGGCAAGCCAATATCGTACATAAGCCGCCACCCTTTCTGTTATTCAAACCACACAAAATGGTATAGTTTAATTATAACATATTTTAAACGATTCGTCCACTGTTTTTGAAAGAAAAACCACCAAAATATTGTTATAAAAAAGCACCTGCTATGGAGCGGGTGCTTGGGTCATTATTTATCTTGTAAGTTCGTTTTTGTTTTTATGCGGTTGCTTATCGCATTCTGAAAGTAATTTTTTGACACGATTTATTTCTTCTTCCGAGTGGACTGTACCGCCGCTATTCATATCAATGTACCACTGCAACATATCCTTTCTTGTTTGCAGGCAATTGACATTGAATTTTATAGAAATAGAGTAAAGCGCATTGGAATCTTCAAATTCGTTACAATATGTACCGAATATCGGGATTTCATTTTTAAGAAATCTTCTCATTGCTGTAAGACGCTGAAGACCGTCTACACAGTACATTCCTTGTATATCGCAAAGTTCCGATTTATGCGCAGAAAAATCAGGACAATTGAAGTATATGATGTTTGCGGTTCGCCCGCCTCTGAAGAAAAATTCCAACCATTTAATCTGTTGTTCTTCAGACCAGACATTACCTCGTTGAAAGTCGGGATTCAGATGAAGCCCATAAGCTTCATCGTAATAACTTAAATTGCGTTCCAAAGTAGCCAATGGTATGTCTACTTGATATGAGCCGTTTGGCGTGAATTTTGGTATATCTTGAAATCTCATGATTGTTCCTTCTTTCCTTTTTGTCATCTTTCTATTTCACGAGAAGATTTTACCTTCATAAATTTAATATCATCAATCTTCTTGTAGTCGAGTATGATTTCTTTTTCGTTTCTTTGGTCTGTATATGCGATAATATCTTTTTTGTCTACCGTAGTTTCGCAAACAATACCCTCTTTTTTATAGGCAATATCGGTTGCAAAACGAGTTGCGACTTTTTTAGATAAACTCCAATTGAAACCTTTAGCGTGGTCTTTCTCTTGTACGCCTCTGTATACCGTCACTTTATCAGGAAGGTTATTATAAACAGTGTAATCTTCATTATCCATTAAAGATTCTTTGTCTGCCGCCTTCAGCCATTTCATAACGGCAGTTTTTGAAACATTAACATCGTGATTAACGTTTACAAACGACCACCATAGAGCTAATTCGTTACCGCATTCTTTCAATGTAATAGCATTGGACTCATAAAGAAACCTCAAAAAGCATACTTTGTAATTATTTCTGATGAGCCTTGTGATTTCAGTTAAGCTATCAGCTTTTTTTATGAACATATTATTATAATCTGAAAGAAATCTGTCATAACGTTCTTGCTCTTCTAAAACGTTGAAGAGTCCTTCTTTGTCGCAAATTATAATGCTATCGAAAAAAGGGTGATGCACAAATATAGGAAATTTTTTATTTTGTTCCATTTCCAAGTGCAAAAAAGAATTTGCTATTGATTTCACTTTATTTAAGTCCATCAAATTGACTCCTTCTCGCTTACAAACAGCTCTGCATTGTTGACAATTACACAATGCACTGCTGTGCGGGTTACTACATAAAATAGAAAGACGGATTTTACACAATCAGTATCTTACGCCACGCAACTTTTGACCTTTGGGCTTACGTCCCGCACGAACGTGAGGGTTGCTTCTGGAAAAATGAGAATCAGCTAAAAACCCTTGCTACTTACGTCCCGCACGAACGTGCGGGTTGCTTCAGCAAAAATGCACAATTGTGCGTGATGCCTGTACGGATTTTATGTACAGGGTTTTTACCTTACCGAGAGTTAAGCTACTACCCGAAAGCAGAATTACGCCCACTTGCTCGGTTTAAGGGTGCTAAGTCACCCTAATCGTGTGCGAATGCTCCTGCTCTTTTAAGTAAGCTTGTGATTCGCATATACAATAATATATTATAAATATTGTAACATAAAACACGATTTTTGACAAGAACTATTTTATTAGCCTTCTTTGCTTGCGGCAAACGAATCAAATAACTTTGATTCAGGGATATAACCATAATTAGCATCTGCGGTATAAACAAATGTGCGTAATGTTTTTACATATTTTACGGTTTTGATTGAAATAAGTATTATTTCGTTTCTTTCGGTGACATAGTAGCAATTATCACCTATGTTGTATTTAGCTATGCTCATCGTTCTACTCCTTTACGACAGTGACTTTCATTACTGATAGACTGACTCTCGTAACGAGTAAATTCTTCAAAAGCCCATTTTTGTGCTTTGTAAAGTGTATTACTTTCAAACAACTTGTCATATCCGTTTTTCTGCTTGTTTTCGACTTCTACGCTATAAGTATTATCATCATACTTAACAATCCAAGCAAATCTGCCGTAATCTTTATGGTCGATTTCCGTAGCCCAAAGTGAGGGATTTCCGTTTTCATCATCGGATTCGTGTATAATATCCCATGTCAGATTAGCTATGTCGAATTTGTAATTTTCAGCACCTTCGAGTTTTATCAAGCAACCAAAGTTACCTGCTGTGTAGACAGAAATGTTTTTTGCTTTTGCAGACCATTCAAGCTCACCAAAGTCGTTGTATATTTCAAGACTGTCGTGACACTCAAATTTCTTGTGATAATGTTCAGGAACGGGTGTGTATTCATTAACGATGTAAGCAGAATAATCACCGTCTTCACCAAAGTATAACAACTCTGTTGTACCGTCACTTGTTTTTAACGTTAAACGTGCTGAGTCACTGCCACCGATGTAGGTTTTAGAATAGTCCTTGTAAGATTTCATTTTCTTTTTTCCTTTCATCTTTCATTTTTGCTTTTAGTGTTTTTTAAAGCAATGCTATCAAAAAATGGTTCAGGGTCATATTCATCGTAGTCTTTTTGCTGAGACCAACGTATTGCGGCAATTTGTATAGCCTTTGAAACCCCGTTCTTATCTAATGACGTTAAGGCATCTTTTATGTTTACGTCAGCTATACGCATCGCTTTTTTGAAGTGTTCCGCAATATCTATTGAATATACCTTTTCGTTGTTTGCTAAAGGCGAGATATATGATGCCGATAATTTTTTATCCGATGCTAAAAAATGTTCTTTTGCTCTCGTATAGCGGCAAGACCAGAACATAAGGCTTCGAATTATGTTTTTGTTTTCTTCGGATAAAGAATGTAAAAGTTCACTCATATTATTTTTACCTCTTTGCTTATAGTATGGTTCATTAAGCCACGAAACAAAGGGACAGTAAGAATAGCCGTTACAAAGCGGCTATTCTTATGTCTTTTTTGCTTTACTCAGGCAAGTAAAAGAGCTGTAGTTTCTTTGGGTATTTCGTAAAGATATATTTCGGGGTGTTTGCACACTTCGTTATACTTCTTTGCGCCCTCAAAATCATCAATAACAGCCTTTTCCTCTTCTGTCATACAGTTGTATGACTTTGTGCCGTAATGCGGTGGAAGCCAGTTCCTGCCTCTGCATACAAAGATGTTAAGCGCATCTATCAAACGTTCTGTCTGAGGTTTAAAATTGATATGAACCGTACCCTTTTTATAGAAGGTAACAGTGAAATATTTGCATTCTATGTTTTTTGTTGACGTGCGGTAATCAAGAGCGTTCGACAAAGATACTTCCTGAGTTGCGCCACCGTCAAGGTAATTAAGAACCTTTTCAATGTCACTTAATATATTGTAAGCGGCATTGGAAGAAAAACTATTTTTATCCCACGAATAAGAAGAGAATACGCCGTTAGCAGGAATGATAGCTTTCATACCGACTTTATGTGCTTTATTTGTCTTCCAACCATTGAAATAATGTATATTCGTTTTTGTTGATTCAGGATACCACGAATAGTCAGAAGAAAGTTTGTCAAACGTTTTGTAGATTTCTTCTTCAACACCGCTTATAAGTTCGCTGTTCATCTTTGTTAGGATTTTATTAAGATTATAAGTATTAAAATCAAAATCAACCATTTCGTTCACAAGAGAACTATATTTGTTCTGTAACTCAGATGTGAATTTTGATGTCAGTTCTTCTTGCTGAAAGAAATAACGCCAATATTTGATTCTTAGTGCATTGATGCAGGCGTTAATACTTGTATTATCTCCTTTTCCGTTGACTTTCAGCTCTATAATAGGCTTGTCGTATTGCTTTTCCTTTGCTGAACTCATAATATAAGGTTTGATAGCCTGATATTCGGACAGAAATTCTCTACACAGTTTGCATTCTGTATTATAACGTGCAACCAAAGCCTCTATAGGATTGTTTGATATAACGTCTGTAATATCAGGCGTTTTAGCCTGTTCTTCCTGCTCTGCTTTTTTAAGACCTTCCAGAATAGAAGAACTGCGGGTTGCTTTGGGTATTTCTATCCAAACAATTGCAACATCAACCTGTGCTTTTCTTTCAGCAGAAGCAAAAGCATTGTTTACATATTTGACGGAAGCGTTGTATTTAGAAAGCAACGAAATAAGCATTTTCCTTTCGTTGCTGAAAGGATTGCGGAGAGTTTCTGCGTTCAGAAGACAGCATATCTGACCGCCGTAACGCTGTATTTCAATAGCCTTTAAGAGATGCTTACAGCCATTTGAAAAAGGCGGGTTCATTAATATAAGGTCGTAGCTTTTAACAGTGTTAAAGCGCAGAAAATCATCAAATATAACGTTATAGTGCTTTCCTTCAAGTATATACTGAAGGTTGGTATCCTGTTCAATACAATCAACTCTCGCACGATGAGTTGAAGAATATCCGTATTTTTTATCGTGTGCTTTTTTATTTGCTATTATAAAAGCTTCTGCTAAATCTCCTTTACCCGCTGAAGGTTCAAGTACCGTGTCAATATCCCTAAAATTTTTAATGCCCGAAATCATAAGACCTGCAAGGTTTTTCGGAGTGGGGAAAAACTCGGCTGAGGAATCTTGCAGTAGACCTTTTATATCTGAGAAGGTTTCTTTTTTTGTGATGTGTGTAGGATTTGCTTTATATTCTTCAATGAAAGCATATTTGGCTTCAGCTAATGTTTTGAACTCTTTGTAGAGGCATTTATTGTCAGTTTTGTACTCTCCGTTGCAAATAGTTACAGAGGTATAAAAAGTTATTGTATAAATCAAGCGAGAACAGTCGTATTTATCATAACCTATACGGGGATTTGTAGCAGTTATCTCACCGCAAATCGTTCCATCAACTTCCACATTGTAATATTCAAAATGTCTTCCATTATGAAAATAGGTGTTTTCCAATAAAATATTAACGTTCATAGTTCATACGCTCCTTGTTATTCATATAGGCTTTGTTTACTGCCTATATTATAGCATTTTGTAATGCAGATGTCAATACAAAACCTGTGGAGTGTACGTTTTATGGGACAGATTCGGCATAAAATTGAAAAATTAAAAGCACTTTTTAAAAGTGCTTTAGAATTGTTATTTGCAATTGTTTACAATATGTACTGGTATGCGTGTTACTTTGCGGGTTGCTTCTGCGGCGTTATGTGATATTCTTACGCCACGCACTTGATGTGCGGGTTGCGTCATTGCAAAATTATTGATAATAAGCAAAAGAGCAAACTTACGCCACGCACTTGATGTGCGGGTTGCGTCATCGACAGCGTTTGCAATATTGTATAACGGAGTATCCTTACGCCACGCACTTGATGTGCGGGTTGCGTCTACGTTTGCATTCGATAAGCCCCTCTTTTACAACTTACGCCACGCACTTGATGTGCGGGTTGCGTCAGCAAAAATGCACTAATATGCGTGATGCCTGTACGGATTAAATGTACAGGGTTTTTACCTTACCGAGAGTTAAGCTACTACCCGAAGGAAGAATTACGCTCACTTGCTCGGTTTAAGGGTGCTAAGTCACCCTAATCGTATGCGAATGCTCCTGCTCTTTTATGTGAGATTGGGGTTCGCACACGGTTACTGTTTCAAATTCTGATTACTTATATTATAGCATATCATATTGCAGTTGTCAAAATATTTATATTCGCTTTTCAAGAAGGTCAAACCTTTTAACACGTTTTTGGTTGTGTGGGTTTGTGACCTATATATATTGTAGAATGTTTTTTACGAAAGGAAAACGTATGAAGAACAAAAAAATTATAGATTATACATATCGGCAAAAGCGTGAAATGATTGAATCAGGTCAGCATTTAGCAACATTCGCATTCGATGAAGATTCAAACGTGAGATTCGTGGTTGCAAAATACACTAAGGATAAAGAAATAATAGAATTACTTTCCAAAGACAAAAATGAAGCGGTTCGTTATATGATAGCCTTGATGTCTGATAATGAAACGTTGTTATCACGAATGGCAAACGACAGCAGTAGCTTTGTACGAACAGCGGTAGCACAAAGCACCAAAGACACTGTTCTTTTAGATTATTTGGCAAAAGATGAAAACGTGAGTGTAAGAACGTGCGTAGCGGGAAACTCACATACTTCTTATAAAGCACAAGCAAAATTGGCGTTTGACAGCGATGTTTTTGTTCGAGTTGAGTTAGCAAGGAACACTTGCTACGAAAATTTGTTGTCACAATTGGCTGATGACACATACAAAAGTGTGCGAAACCGTGTTGCAGAACAAACAAACAATCCTGTAACACTACACAAACTTATGACCGATAAAGAAGAATATGTAAGTGCAGTTGCACGATTCAGGCTTTCACTGTTGTTAGAAAAAACTCACAACAGAAATATAAAAGAAAGATAAACGTAAGCGAAGTTCACAAAATAACTTCTGTTTTCGTTTAACAGAAGTTGCAGAAAGGAAAAAATGATGACAGAAAAATATTCAAATGAACAACTTGAAATGCTTATCCAGAGCATCATAGAAAGTGAAAACCCTTCAGCCATTGCTATTATAGCCGAACAAGGATTTTATCACGAGCAATTAATGATGAGTGAGAACGAACATATAAGAGCTATCGTAGCAAAGTATACTGATAATGTAAAATTTCTTAAAGCCCTTGCTACGGATACCGATATTAACATTTGCAAAAATATACTTAATAACTCTAATTGTACTCACGAGGTTGAAGAAATTTTGGCACAAAACAGTAATCCTTATTGTCGCAGTGAAGTAGCCAAAAAAACAAAAAATCAAGATATTCTTAGATATTTAGCCAAAGATAAAGATTGGTGGGTTCAATGCAAAGTAGCAGAAAATGAAAAAACAACGCCCGATGTTCTTGCTGATTTATCAAAGCATAGTAGATGGGAAGTAAGAGAAGAAGTAGCAGAGAACGCAAATACAGCAGAAGAAACGTTGGAAACTCTTTCTTTTGATAAAGATGAGGAAGTGTATTTTGCTCTTGCATTAAACCCGAAAACATCTACTTCTATTCTTGAACACCTGATGGAAAAGAAAATGAGTACGCAAGATAAAAGAGAACTTTGCGTTTTAATAGCAATGAATCCTAATTTATCGGAAGAATTATTTAAAGATTTTGCGAAAAGTTCTGATTACCGACTGCGTGAAGCTGTAGCAAGCAATGAAAACATACCTGCTAATTTGTTATCTGTACTTGCAAGAGACAATAGAAATGATGTACGTATGAATGTTGCTTGTAACAAAAATACAGATGCCAAAACCTTAGATTTTTTGCTTGAAGAAGAGGATTATTTAATAACATCGGCAATTGCAAGAAATCCTAATCTTCCTATCGACCTGTTACCAAAAATATTCAAAGCTAATGTAAGGCTAATAGACTCTACGATATTTAATAATTCTCAGATACCAGATAAAGAGTTGTTACCTGTTATCAAAGAAAGATGGGACGATATTGATTTTATATACAATATAGCGGAATATTCAAACAGGGCGGCTATTCTTACGGCATTGGCAAAACATGAAAGCAAAAGTGTACGTTGTGTAGTATCAAATAATAGTAATACACCGACAGCAGTTTTGACAGAAATGAAAAACGATGTTTGCAATACAGTGCAACAAAATGCAAATAGACAGTTAGAGAACAGAACCATAAAAGAACGCAAGACAGCGGCAAAAGAAAGATAAGAAAAACGGGTATCGTGAGATACCCGTTATATTTTTAGCTTGCGATAGAAGCAACGCTTAATTCTTTAATTTTTTTATCGACTGCCACAAGTTCTTCAATAGCTTTTTGCCAGTTTTCGTTGAGTATGTTTATCACTAATTGCTTTAAAGAATTGTAAACATCAATATCGTAAAAGCGGTAATGAAAATCTGCTACATCAGCACTTGCTTCTGCTCTGCTACCGCTGAAGTTACCATATCCTTGCTTTTCAAAAACATTCTCGAAGAGTTTTTCAGGACGTGTAAAATGCTCTTTACGTCCTATCATTCCCCGCAACATATCTAAGGGATTTCTATAATATCCCTTGTATGTGCCATAAACGCCGCCGTTTTGAATAAGCTGTTCTTTAAGCATATCGTCTTTTAGCAGTTGCTTTTCGGTTTCTCCTTCTCTACGATTGTAAACGAAGTAACTTTTCCCGTCTTTTTTCATAAAAACAGGAAACAGTGTGTAGGCATCATCGTAAAAAGGTTCTGCCTCATAAAATGTAATTGTTCCCATGAGTTACGTTTAATTTTCCCTTTCTGTAATTTTATTCCCTATTTTGCATTATAACACTCTAAATTGATAAAGTCAATGTGGAAAAAGCACAAAAAATGCGACTGACATTGCCCTAATCAGTCGCATCTGTGCATTATGTAACGATTTGCCGTTTTCCGTACACGGTCTTTTAATGGTTGGTTACATTTTTGTCGTTTGCATTTGTGGTATACAAACGTGCAGAAAATGGTAAATGTGCAAATTTTGCCGTGGTGTTAGGAGTCTCACCATTTGCACGATGGTTCTTCTTCTGAGAGCTGGATTGATTCTCTCGTTGTATAAGAAGTTCTGCATTGACTATATTATATCATAACGTGTTGCAAATGTCAATACATTATAATAGGAAAAAGCACCGTTTTCACGATGCTTTTCGAGGTTTATTCTTTGTTTTTAACTGCTTCCTTGATGATTTCTTCAATGTCCTGTGTAGCGATATTTTGACTTGCATTGTAATCTGAACATTCTTCAAATCCGCAGTTGGTACATCTGAAGCGTTCTCTTGTCGGTCTGTTGTCAGTATGTATGCAACCACACTTGCTACATCTTAAAGTGGTGTACTTGGGGTCAATGTAAACCACTTTAATGCCACAAGCTTTTGCTTTCTGTTCGATTTTGCTCTGTAAGTCGTAATACGACCACTTCTTTAAGAAAGGCGTATTATCGGGGTCAGACGAGGAAATGCCCTTTAAGTTTTCCATCTGAATAATTCCGCAATTGTTGTTTTTTGCATAGTTCACGAGAGCAGTAGAATACTTATGATTTACCGAATCTCTGAAGTTTGCAATTGTTTTTGCTACATCAAAAGCGGGTTTTATACGAGTCTTAGTTCCGTGTCCGATTCTGCCCTTACCACAATGCTTTGTAGCTTTAAGGACGGAAATTCTGCGAGCTTCCACCCTCTTACGGAACGCTTCAATTTCGCCGCCTTCAATGGAAAAACGTTTTCTGTCGCCCTTAACAGAGGCAAATATAGGATATACAATACCCAGATTAACACCGAGTATTTTATCTTTATCAAGGTTATCTGCCATAGTTGCTTCAAAGCAGTAGCAAAGATTCAGACACCACATTTTCTTCTTCTTGTCGTATAAAAGCTTGCTACCTGCAATATCGTATACTTTGTCATAGCAACGTTCAAGGATAGCAATTTGTGATTTATCTTTTACACTTGCTTTGAATTTAAATCCCAGAGGAACTTCGTATTTTGCTCCCCCTGCCCTGTTGAGCAGTTTAAGAGTTAGATAAAAATGTCCGTCCTCGTATGTGAGGTCAATACACTGTTTGCTTATATCTAACGGCATATCTGCTTTATATGAAGGAACAGAAACATCTCCACGTAACATTTCTTTCTTCATACCATTGAATTTTGCAAGTGCGTCCCTTGAAGATGCTGACAAATTGCTTGTATACAACGTATACTTGCCTGTTGATTTCAGCTTGTCATAAACGTATCCACCTAACGTATAATTCAGAATATCCTTTTCTTTTGGATATTCCTCATACTGCTCTTTATAGTCATTAGAAAAACCGAGCCATTCCCAAGCATACTGTAAAGACTTGTTTCTTATATCTCTGGTTTGCCGCTGTAAATCCCAGAGGATTTCGTTGACCTTCTTATAATCTACTTCCTCGCCGTTGTTGTTGACAGTGGCACAGATTAAAGGAACTCTTACTATCTTCGTCATTTTGCAATCCTTTCAAATATCGGTCTTTTTATAGCATTTCTGCTTTCGTTACATATATTATAGCATAATGTAATGCAATTGTCAATACAAAACGATGACCCAAAGCAATCAAAGAACCGATTTATTGACATTTATGCTTATATCGCACGGACATATCATAAATTTGTTGCTATTGTTATCGGGAGAAGTATCACTTGAATTACGAACAAGAGAACCATTGCCATAGTTGAGAGCGTGACGGTCTAATGTTTCATCAAGAACATTTCTTACGGTACGACCATTACCAAAAGAGGATAACTTACGTTCTTTTTCACAGCGGAGTGCAAATTTCTCTAAAGCCTCATCGGATACGGCGAACCCTTCCGAGTTTGCCATATTCACAAATATCTTTTTCATCTCCTCAGTGCTGTAATCGGGGAAATCGAGATATTCTTTAATACGGCTTTTAAAGCCTTCGTTAGAATCAAGAAGACCTTTCATATCATTCTTGTAACCTGCGAGGATAACAGTAAACTTATCACGGTTATCTTCCATTTCTTTTATAAGGGTAGCAATAACGGCGTTGCCGTATTCCGCAGAGCCGTCAAGAATAGCGTATGCTTCATCAATAAATAAAACACCGCCATAAGCCTGCTGAATAAGGAGTTTGGTTTTTGTGTCACTCATATCTCCTGCTTTGAGAAAGTTACCGTCAATCTCGATACACTTATTTTCTTTGATATAACCGTATTTGTAGAGAAAACCTGTAATGATTCTGGCAACGGTAGTTTTTCCTGTACCCGCAGAACCGTAAAAAACGTAATGTCTTCCGTTTGTTCCGTACTGACGTTTTTCTTTATTATATTTTTTCTTTCTTGCTTCCTGCTCGAATTTCATACGAGCAACCATTTCAGTTACCTTATTTTTAACAGGAACAAGACCGACCAGAGAATTAAGGTCTTCCTCTGGATTAAGACTGCCCTTTTTCGTTATCTTCTGTAAAACGCTTGTTGGAAGTAATTGCTCTATCTGAGCTAAACGCTGTTTATCAAGGGTTTCTCTTTCCGCTCTTGTCAAATTGGAATAAGTGTTCTTTTTACTGCGTCCAAACTCATCATATTCGTTGTCGGCAATAGCTTTTCCAAGCATACGTTTAAGCGGCTGTCTGAATACAAACCATTGTATGAACGCTATTAAAAATACGATAGAAGCAATAACAGGTATTTCGATGTTGTCAACTTGTATGTAATAATCGCATTGCTTGCTCAGAAACAATCTGTACGCCCAATAGACACCAGAAGCAACGGGAAGTATCGTGCTTAAAGCACTGAGTACAATAGTTAAAGGATAACTTGTTTTTTTATTTTCCATTTGTAAATACACCTAACTTTCTATAAATATTGTGTTTTTATCACAAAATTTCATCTTCATTAGCTTGCGCTTTATTATGTATTCTTTTGTCCTTACGCCCTTAGCATCTTCGATAACAGTCTTTTTTGATTTGACATCGAAATACACAAAATCGGCTTTATATTCAACAGCCCGCTCATCTTCCATATTCTCATATTGACAAGCGGCAATAAGAAGATAAGGAATTTGTATTTTCAAATCTCTTATTAAATCTGCTTTTTGCATCAGGTGCAAAACATTACATCTATCAGCTTCTTTTTTGCTGTCGTGAACGTGTCCGTACTGACAGTGTGTTTTTTGCGCTCTGTATTTACTATTCTCTTGTTGCTTGTTGATTTCCCTATACTCGGCAACAGTCATTGATATTCCCCCCTATGATAATTTTCCTTTTATGAGTTTGTGGATAATCAGCTTTTCCCCGTAAGCATTGCTTCCAAGCTGATGTGGAAATGCCCTGATATGGTAAGAAGGTTTGTAATGTTATATGGCTTTTCATTAGGCAAACTAAAGCCTGCGCCAGTTAAATCTTCTTCGGTTATATTGCATTTGAACAAATTGTGAACAATCGCTTGTGAAATAGTTTTTTGTAAATTATAGTATTCTTCGCTTTCTGCAAATGTATTTAAAATCTTCAATATCAAAGTGAGTGCGTCACAAGCTTTGTAGTTCGTATTTATTTCCTTTATAACAATGCCGCTTCTTTTAAGAATTTCTACAGTACACCCCATATAGTCAGCGACTATTTCAAGTTCTCCTCTGTTAAGAGATGAACAAAGGTCGGCATCTGAGAAAAAGGAAGGATTCACAGTGTATAAGCTAATTGCCTTCTTGAATGATGTAGTATTATCAGTTGTGTTAACCCAAGACGTGGTATCGAATAATAAATAATCGACAGGAACATCGAAATAATCAGAAAGTTTCATTAGAATATCTGAATTAACCGATGCTCCACGAGACCATTTAGTAATATTGCCTGTACTTAATCCTAATTTTTTTAATAACGGGGAAGGTTTTTCGCCTTTTTCTTTGCATAAAGTTTGGAGTTTGTTATAAAACATAAAAGTAATTATTTCCTTTCTTGTTATTAAGCTAACATTTTCCCTGTGACAATTGATTCTAACCCCAGATGGAAGTGTTTTGAGATACGAATAAGAGTAAACGCAGAAAACGGTGTTTCGTAGGGAGAAGTAACGCCTATTTTAGTTAATTCTCTTGCCGATATGCCAAGTTTATACAGATTATTAGCAATTACCGATGATAAGGTGCATTGCAAATCTTTGTATTCTTTGCTTGTCGCAATCGTATTAAGTATTTCCAATACAAGTGTAAATGCGTCAGACCGCTTATACGATGTTTCTGTATCGTTAACAGTCACGCCGCTTCTACTGAATATATTGATGTTGCAATCCAAGTAATCTGCAAGAATTTCAAGTTCGCCCTTGTTAACTGCTGAACTCTTTTCTATGTCATCAAAGAATGGTGGTCTCGTGGCATACACGTTCATTGCTTCTTTGTAAGATGTCGTGTTTATAGTAAGCAGGTCGGGCGCATCTTCGTCACAAAAGAAGTAATCAATCGGGACATCGAAATATTCAGATAATTTCTGTAGCATTACAGCATTTGGTAACAAACCATTTTGCCATCTTTTTAAATATGATGTGCTAAAACCAAGCACTTTAATTACAGGTGTTGGTTTGACAGATTTTTCGTTGCACAATGTTATGAATTTGTCATAGAACATATAATTTTTCCTTAAACAAATTACAGGATTTTAATAAAAAACATATCACTTGTTCCCGTCATTCAATATTTCGTAAGCTTTATTGATACGAGCGGTGATTTGTGTGTTTTCTTCTTCGTGTAAAGCATCATTCAGGTCTGGGTGAAATGCTTTTACAAGTGTATTTCTGTGCTTCTTTAATTCGGCAGAGGACGGTTCATCTTCAGTATCAAAGAACATGATGCCTTTCGCCCAATCGTAATTATTTTCCGTGTGAGTTATTTCATATTTCATTTTTTGTATGCTTTGAAGTTTTTTATTTAACCCGAAATATTCGTTATCAATCATTTGCTTGAACATTTCCCTGAAAACACAAAAAACAGGCGGCTCATTCCAAGCAACTTTGTCACCTTGAATTTTAAAATAACATTTTTGCCCTCTCGCAATTGTTGTTTCAGATGACGTGTTTTCAGTTGTAAAACTGAACTTAATATCACAAAGGACTCTATTGTTTACAAATCGTGCATTTGTACAATAAAGCCCTACACAGCTTAATTCGCTGACATAATATATATCTCCGAAACATAGCGGCAACCTGTTAGCTTGCCTGTTACTGATACAGAACATATTGTTTTTCCCGTCTATAAACAAAGAACCATAAGAAGCTGTACACGAAAATGTTTTGCTTCTTTTCTTGTTTTCTTCATAAAGGGATTTTAAATATTCTGTGTCAGCATATTTCAGATTGATTTTAGATGGAATATATTTTTTGCATTTGTTGCAAATATAACCATCAGCGTTTTTTTTACATAACAAGACGATTGAACGTCTGCATAAACAGCATTCTTTTTTCATTGTTTTTTTCGTCCTTGAACATAAGTCGTAGCTTATAACATAGCCGACATGGACTTACATCACACATTGGCATACAGTAACTCGCTATTATTTTTATTCATCAAATAGCGACATCACCACTTACACCACGCATATAACGTGCGAGTTATAACAGGCTACCAATGAGCAACCCTAAAATGTCAGAGACCTTACATCATGCACCTAACGTGCAAGTTGCTTCCTCTGATTGCTTCATACCTCGTTTTGTTATCTCACTTACGCCACGCACTTGACGTGCGTGTTGCTTCGCATCAATTATGCACCGATTTCATCTGACACAAAACTTACGCTCCGCACGAACGTGCAGGTTGCTTCATCATCGCTCTGGCTGTCAAAAAAGCTATTTACCTTACGTTCCGCACGAATGTGCGGGTTGCTTTCTTTAACGGTCTTTTTTCGCTCCTGCTTGAGAAAGCTTACGCTCCGCACGAACGTGCGGGTTGCTTCTTGAAACGGTTTTAAACGGTATAAAACAGTATTCTTACGCTCCGCACGAACGTGCGGGTTGCTTCGAGGCTCTCGGCATCGCAAGAGTGACATTAAGCACTTACGCTCCGCACGAACGTGCGGGTTGCTTCAGGTTTTACCGTCTATTCCTTGACAAGCAATTTTGCTTACGCTCCGCACGAACGTGCGGGTTGCTTCAGCAAAAATGCACAATTGTGCGTGATGCCTGTACGGATTTTATGTACAGGGTTTGTACCTTACCGAGAGTTTGACTACTACCCGAAAGCAGAATTACGCCCACTTGCTCGGTTTAAGGACGCTAAGTCGCCCTAATCGTATGCGAATCTTCCCGCTCTTTTATGTGAGCTTGCGGTTCGCACACGACACTGCTTTGAATGACTTAATTATAGCATAATGTATTGCAGTTGTCAATACAAAAATATATAATGTGTGTAATTGATGCGCTTGTTAGGAATTGTCTTCAAGAGTCATCTGACCGTCTATTTCTGGTTCTATAAGACCCGCAGTACACATAATATTAAGCGATTTTTGGGGATTTTCTTTGTATAGCTTCTGAATGTAATATTTTTCTCGTTCAAGGATATTTTTGCCTTTTGGCACAATTTCCAGAACCTCGAATTTGTAATCACAAATATCAGAAAGAGGAAATCTTTCCGTGTTCAGATGCTGTCCCCAACGAAAAACAGGGTTGTATATTGTCTGTCCTACATAGAACTTATCAGAAGATTTTTTTGTGATTTTGTAGATATAACCTGCTATATCGGCTTCAAACATTTCTCTTGTAATGAAGTATTCCGTTTCTGAGTCGGGTGATAGTTTTGAACGCTCTTCTTTAAGATATTGTTCTTTACAAGCGTTACTACAGAAACGTTTTTTAGAGTATTCTTCTAAAGAGAACAAAGTGTTATGAAGTTCGTAGTCGGAAAAACATATAGGCTTGCCATAGTATGTGCTTACAGTTGCACCACAGCAATCGCAAGTGAAAGTTATTTTGTTGAAATAGCGATTTGTGTTGAAGCAATGTTCCCCGATTATAACGCAATACAAAGCACCTGCGGATAGTTTTTTGGAGTATCTGAAAGCAATATCTTCACCATACTGACTTTTTATTATTTCTTTGAACTGTTCTCTGCTTTCGCACACTAAGCAGTCCATTACAAGCTCATTGTTAACAGCTTTACTTATAGAAGAGTAAATGCCAAAATCTCTTTCTTTTTCAAGATTTCTTTTTGCCTCTTCTTCCTCAACAACCTCGTATATTCTATATATTATTTCAAGCATACAATGCCCTTTCATTCAAAAGAGGTAAGCCTTTATGACTTACCTCTTGTTTCAACTCAAATCTTGTGCATTTCTTTGTAAACAGCCGCTGTCATTTTTGCATCTGCAAGGCTATCGTGCGCTGTTCCTTCAAAGCTGAGACCATAGTAAGCGGCGGCGGTAGTGAGTTTTTGCCATTTCCAATCATCACGAGCGTCATTCCATTCGCCGTATATCTTTGCAAATTCAGTCATTACATCGACAAGACGATTTTCTATTTTAATGCCTGCTGTCTGAAGAAAGCCTACATCAAAGTTTACGTTATAGCCAAGCACTGTATCAGCCTTATCGAAAATGCGTTGTATAGTGCTTCTGTATTCTTCAATCGTAAGACAATCTTCTACCATTTCAGGTGCTATACCGTTAACAGCCTGTGCCTGTTCCCACGAATCTGTGTGCGTAGGCTTCATATATTCGTTGAAAAGCGTTTTTCCACTGTCAGCGTCAATGATAGAAAGCTGTAACACTTCATCATTAAAGGAGCTGAGACCCGTTGTTTCTGTATCGAAGCAAATATTCATTTTAATATCTCCATTTAGATTTATATTTATATATTCTTATTTTTTATGGTTTCTCTGTTGGCAGAGCGAAACATCATAAGTAACATTTCGTAAGTTGTAAATCTTTTTTGTTGCTTTTTTGCGTTTTTTACAGACCTAAGCCATGTGTAGTATTCACCGCAATAAGGAACAAAAACGCCAACATTAGAAGGTATTTCGTCTTTTACTTTTTCAAAAACCTCTTCTGGCATAACGTAGTAGTTATAATCGCCGATGAAGTTGTGACCGTTTGGGGAGTGAAAATCCTCAACAGATGATTTGATTTCATAGCAATAAAACTTGCCATTCTCAATTCCTTCGGCGGTATAATTGTTTACAGGTTTGAATCGCATATAATCCACTCTTATTTTCTGCCCCCGACCGTAGCAATTAAAGGAGACTTCCTTTGAAACATATATTCTCGTGTCGTTTGAAGGATTGAGATGTTTTTCCAACAAATCGGACAGATATTTTGTTGTATCTTTTCTGTTCATTTGCGCCCTTGTTCTTTTCATTTAAAAAGATTCTTCATAAATGAAAACGCCCATATAAGCCCTGTATAATCAGATAAATCTGTTTCTTTTGGCTTTTCTTTTTTTGTATCGTTTGATGATTCTGATTTAAGAATAAGACCAATTATTATTAGGGTAAGTACCAAACTTATAATAATAGGGACTAATATGTCTATACAATTTCCTAAAAAATCAAATGTCCTTTTTACATTTTCCCTTGCGTTTTCTATTGCACTTTCCATTCTTATCTTCCTTTTCTTTATTTATTACTTGCGTTTATTTAAAAGCATACAACCGTTATAACACTTCCATTGTTCTTCTCGCTTGTGACGACAAATGCCGAGAAGTTCGCAAGTGCGGCATCGCTTTGGTAGTTTGTAAAAAGGAAATAATTTTACCATTAACGTTGTATACATAAAACCTTTTTTCGTTGTAAACCTCGTTTTCTGAGCTTTACTCTTTTTCCCAATATCCATATAAGGATTTGTCGCCAGAATCAAAAGTATCATAGAAAAATCCGTCTTTACTGCAAACATAATGGTTTGCAACTACAAGGACATAAGTGCCGTTTGTATGTGCTTTTGAAAATCCTGTTACAGTTGGTCTTTTACTGCCGTTTTTATTGCTTATTGGGCAATATTTGTACCCCAACTTTTTCAGAATGTGTTCAAATCCATGTTTGCAATTCAAGGGGCTTTGTACTTCTCTGGAATAAGACCACATTAAGTCGTAAGCTTCAAGCCATTCCATATTTTCCGCTTTGCAGATTGTTCTTACGGCGCAGTCTCCGTACTCGTCTTTAAGGTCTAATTTGTTCGGCTGAAAATACTTGAAATACTTGTTTTTCATCATCTTTTAACCTCGTTTGTTCTTTTTGTTTTCGTTTACAATAGCGGCAATACGCTTTTTAGCTACATCAGTACGATAGCATTCGTTTGTAACGTCTATCAGAACACCGTCATAATTGTTTCGGCGGTATACAACTGCTGTCTTGCCGTTATGTGCCGTGCATCGTGTGCTGAACTCGCCTTTTTCACCGATAAATTGTTCTATCATCGCTATACAAGGAATTTTCAGCCATTCATTTGCATCTTTGTAATGCTCACAAAACTGAGAATTTCTTTTTCCGCTTTTAAGAGAACAAACATCTTTATGTAAACACTTCTCGCAAATCATAAGTTTTACCCTTCCTTATAATTATTGTTTTCATTGTCTTTGTTGTTTACGACACCAAAAATCTTATTAAGAAATTTAGCAAGTCCGTTATATACAATCGAAAAAACGAAACCGAGCATTAAAATTTTTAAAGCAAAGTTTAATGAAGCGTCTGCTTTATTGATTATTTGTTCAACAAAATTATCAGAGGAAAGATAAGCAATGATAAGCGTTAAGCACAGAAAAAAACAAGAAGAAATAATTGCAGTTTTAAAAATTTTTTTCATTTTGAGCTTTCCTTTCTTGTAAAGAAGTGTTTTCCCCCACCAGATTTGCCAATACAGCATTTATTTACAATTGAAGCAACAAAATGATAATCTGACTTTTCCAAGTTCAAATCTATGTCGTTTATACCCCAAGCAAGGCATTCTCCAGAGTGGTTGTCTGAGTTGTCAAACAAAGAGAAGTTGTCTTTAAGAAATGATTTAAATGTTGCCTCGTCAACTTTCCGAGACTCAGCATAGCATTCTGTAACCAGTACGGAAAGATAACAACCTACTATATTGCAATATATATCGGTTATGCCGAAATCTCTGTAGAGAGCATCTAACACATCTTGCCGACACTCAATGCCGAAAAGATTATTTCCACCGATGTATGTACGAATGACAGAACAGAGATGATACCCTTCAACGGTTTTCATTCCATCTACAAGCTCTACCTGTTCTCCCTTTTTATTGAAAGCAAGTATAGAAACTTTGATGTCTGCGCCATCTACGATTTTCCCGTTATATAAAATTTTCTTAGAGCTGTTGAACGCATAATCGTAAGCAATCGTTTTTGTAGTATTCATAAGTATTTTTCCTTTCTTGTGCGACCTGAACGGTTGATTTTTGTCTATATAGCACCAAGACTGAGGCGGGCGGTTAATTGTTTTACCGTTACAAACGAACTCGTTTAATTCTTTTGGTTCTTCATAAATTTTAAGAAACGATATGTGCCAACCGAAAAATGTTTCAAAGAAACTTTCTTCGCCAATATAGTTTTTTATATCTGTAAAAGACAAACAGCTTTTTTGACATAAATCACAGTTATCTGGCTCGTCTTCATCATTTGCCGTTATTGTCAGGTAATGCTTTCCGTCTTCAGGATAATCTTCATCTATCCATACTTCTTGAATACTTTGATAAGTATCATCACTTTTGTGAAATTCTGCTTGATATTCAATGATGCTGTCACACACAAATTCGCCTATGACTTTTCCGTTTTTGTTGCTGTTATTGCGTTTATCCTTTGTACGGTAGATATAGCCTTTAAAAGGAGTATTGATTTTTGGCTTGCTTTTACGCAGTTCGAGTGTCTTCTTGCCATTCTCAATCAATTCGCAGTAATTGGGTTTTATGCTTATCAGAATTTTAGGAATAGTAATATCCAAAGGGTCTTCTACATTTATCTCCTTTATGCCACGAGATAAGAGATAGTGTACCGCCAAATTATTAACGTAGTTTTCCATGTTAATTCCCTTTCTTTGATGAATCGTTAGTTTTCGTCATGAGTTTTCGCCTTTCCACTATCGCAAAAGCCGCTTTTGTCTACAAGGCTGTAATCTCTGTATTTTTTTGTGTATTTATGCCATACGTTTTGAACAAAGTCTCCTCTTCCCAACGAACAATTAAGATATATTTTACTGCTGTATACACAGTGCTTTTCCAAAGGCGTAGCATAGATACAATTTTCACATCTGACAAGATTGGAATTAAGAGATATTTGCGGTAATTGTTCACATATTCTTTTAATACAAGACGCACTTATAAGTGCGTCATCGCCATCGTTGAACAAACTCTCAGCGGCAAGCTTATCTATTGCTTTAACAATATCTCCTTTGTTCAGAAGAACTGTATCGCTCATAATCTTCACTCCGTTCTATAATCTGTGAAGGTTATACCCGCCGACTCATATAAGTCGATGCCCTCTTCTTCAGCCATTTTTAACAAGTGCTTTTTTCCTATATCTCGGTCATTGTAGCCGAGAGCCTTCATTTCATCTGACGCATGAGAAGCCTTGTCAAATTCACAGAACACTTCGTTTGTATAATCAAAAACTTGTTTTATTCTGCTGTTTCCAAAACCGCATTTATCGTTTAGCCCTATAGCAACACATAAACGGAATATGTAATAGATGCCACAGACATCGGGCTTATCCATTTGCTGTGCCGAAGGAGTGTTACAGTGTGTGACTTTTAAATAGTCAGTGTCTATATTACGGCTCTTTGCCATACGAAAAAGTTTCTCCTGTCCTGTTCCTATGTCATCGTACCCGTGCCTGCTTATTTTGTTTGGAGATAAAGATGCGTAACTATGAAATGTATCCATAGCTTCACCAATACAGAAGAAAGCATCACGGATTCTCTTGTTTCCAAAACCGTAAAGCTTTTTCAAGGCTAATGCAATGGCTATTTGATAACAAGCGTACATATCCATTATGTTACTGTTTCTTATAGCTTTTGCTTGACTTGTTTTATAAACATAAGAGCTTCCTGCAATGTGTGCTTTCATTTAGAACGTCCTTTCTCGTTATTTGTACATATCATCAACTAAAACATGAACATCTGGTAAAGAGATTATTACAAGGCAAGCGTGGCTGTACCAACTTTTGGGGTATAACTCAGCTTTAAGACCTTTGCTTTTCGCCCATTGTTCAACTTCAGGTCTGATGTCGTCTGCGGGCATATACGGAAGATACACTAAGCAACATTTTTTCTCTTTTGGATTCTTGTAAAGAAGCGGGTGGTCTAAATAAGGCACACTTTCACGAGGGTGTTTGAAATAGCCATAAGAGGCGTATGTTCCGCTCTTCAAAATTTTTTCAATACATTCTTCGTTGCAATAGTATGAAGCTCGTGTGAATCCATTCTTTTTTGCAAAATCTGCATTAAAGAAATAGTATCCCACTTCTTCATATTTGCATCTGTGCCAATTAGCCATATTTTAAATTCCTTTCGCATTTACTACCTATATTATAGCATTTTGTAATGCAATTGTCAATACAAAACTCAATAATAAGGAAAACAATATCAGCTAAATTATGCTTAAAAATGATTTCAGAAACGAGAAAGACCTTCCTGATAAGAAGGTCTTTTTTGTATGTAATATTTTACAGAAGAAAACAGTTGTGTTTATCTCGAAGTCTGCTTTATCTGTGTACTTGTTCTGAGCGATTTAAGTAAATCTTTTTGCCTAATAAAGCTTCTTCCTTCTTGACATCAATCGGACAAATCTTTTGAACAGTTGCACCCACAGCAAGATGCAAGCCTTCAAAGCAAATACGTCCAGACCAAAGCCCGTTGACAGTATTTATCTGTTCTTCTGTTGCTGTGAAGCTGTCTGCCTTTTCGTGTGTATGCAAATAGTCGTTACCTTTGCCACCCCAACCCCACGAGCGAAAGGCAATGCTTCCGTCTGTTCTTATTGCAATATCCAATGTTAGCGGAATGCCAAAAAAGGGACAAATGCAACATATTAAATCTCCTGCTTTATAGCCGTCAAATTCTCTGTCTGTGTCAACGACATATTGATTGCCCTCAAAAATGTCTCCGAAACTTATTGAGTCTTTTTTTATAATTGCTATCTTTGGCATCAAAATCAATCCTTTCTTAGTTTTTGTTTATTGCTTTTACTGCCTATATTATAGCATTTTGTAAAACAAATGTCAATATACAACTCTTTGTCGTGTACGATTTATGGGACATAAAATGTTATTTCACATAACAAAAAGCACTCTCCGTTTTTATTGGAAAGTGCCACAGGTTTATTTTATGTGGAAATATGTGTTTCATCTTACATCACGGTACGAATTGCTTCTAAAGAATAGCAAAATATAAACTGAACTGGTATCTTACACCACGCATCGCCGTGCGAGTTGCTTCCATTCCAAGTGCCTTTGCAACGGCAACACAATCTCTTACACCACGCACTTGACGTGCGGGTTGCTTCCATTTGTTGGTCTTTCTTGCGCCGACAGCGTTTTCTTACACCCCGCACGTTCGTGCGAGTTGCTTCGTGGCTGATGCGTGTGTGGTATAAGGATATGATAGCTTACACCCCACACGTTCGTGCGAGTTGCTTCAGCAAAATTGCACAATTGTGCGTGATGCCTGTACGGATTAAATGTACAGGGTTTGTACCTTACCGAGAGTATGACTACTACCCGAAAGCAGAATTACGCCCACTTGCTCGGTTTAAGGACGCTAAGTCGCCCTAAAAATGTATTAACGAAAAAAGAAGTTGGTGAATATATCAGCAATTTCTTTTTATTGAAATTCCGTTATCTTCCTTTACAATCTCAGCGTTTATAAGATGAAGCCGTTCCTTGAAGAAGATATATGTTTCTTCTATGGCTTCAATTGTATCGAGAGGGATATGGTAAACTGTCGTATCGGTATTTCCTTTTGCGGCTTTCTCGATAAGCGGTAAGGCATCTCTGCGTATTTTTATCTCATTAAGCATATCATAGGTCACTTCCTGTTCAAAAAGTGTTGCTTCATACATATCGCTTAATGCTTGTTCGTCACTATCGGCGGTTGCAAGAATATGAGCGAATGTTAAGAGCAGCCTATCCTTGCTTATAAGGTTTGTGCTATTATAGTTCTTCTTTGTTGTTGATACTGCCATTTATTTCTTCCTCGCTTTCAGTATCTGCATGGTTGCCAAATGAAACAGGATTAACCATGTTTTTTTCAAGCCATCTATCAAGCTCCCTCATAGGAAGTACATATTTTTTACTGAATCTATCGACTATATATCTGTCTGCGTTGTTCTCAATTAAGGGGAAGCCTTCTTCCTCTATCATCTGTTCCAATTCCGCAGGAGTGACGTTAAGCAGTTGCAGAATTTCGGAATATGTGTATACCTTCTTTTTCGTTTCTCGCTGTAGAAGGAACTCTTCTATATCGCTGACTTTGATTTTTTTCGTACCTTCAATGGTATAATAAGTGAAGACACCATCGTCTATCCATTTCGTGACTGTGGCTAAATCAATATTAAAAATGGAAGCGATTTCATTCGGTGTATAAAACTGTTGTTTACTTCTTTCCTTAGAATACCAAGCATTGAAATCTGATTCCTTGACACGAACGCTGTCGTACCAACGTGTATAAGAAGGTAATTCGATATACGGAAGACTTTCTTTTACAAGTTCAGTTACCGCAAGTCTGCCGATGTTCAGTATATTGAATATACCTGTACAGGTGTAATACTTCGTAACGTGCAAGGTTTCTTCGAGATAGCTGTCGATAGAAGACCTCAACACTCTATATGATGCGCCGACACGAAAATAACCGACTACCTCAGTTTGAATCAAGTGCAATATAAATTTATTGCTTACGCCTAACATTTCGGCACATTCATCAACTCTTAAAAATTCTCTTTTCATTCTCTTTTACCTCGTAACTTGATTTTTATTTTATGAAAAGAGGCAGTGTGATGTTGAGCAATCCGAGAACAAGCAAATGAACAGGATAGAAAGCTCTGAAAAACCATACAGAAAAGTTGTTAAGAGGTTTATTCATTTCATTTTTTTTGCTTTCGGTTTTACGATAATCTGTGCAGGTGTTTGCGCACCACGCATAAATAATCATAAAAGCATCTACAACACAAATGGCATAGACAGGATTCTTGTTTAATATTGCAAAGGCGGCAATGCCGATACAGATAAAAGTTTTCTTTTTCTTTGCCCGCCGAGCAAAATCAAGAACGCCAATTAGGAATATGCCAAACCAACCGTAATCGCAACAAGAAAGATATGCGGTAAACATAAAGGTACACCATATTAACAGAGTGATTACGGAAGACACAAAGCTTCCGATTTTATCCGTCTTAGTATTCAAATGCGTTTTTAACAAGCGTTTTACAGATAAAACAAACTTAGCATAAGCGGAAGAATGAATTATCACGAGCATAAGAAAACCTAAGAACAAGGTAAAGCATACATTCTGGTAACGATAATTTATTGGTGTGCCTGCCGTCAGCAAATCAAAAGGAACTTCGCTGACTAATGCGATTATGCCGATGCGTAACAGATGTTTGGGTCTGCTCTTTGTATAATAGAAGGCTTCTATCATTAAAAAGACGAACAGAGGAAACGCTACACGTCCGATTGTATTCGTGACGACCCAAATCCATTCATCAACATACGGTTTTAAAACTGCCCCTAAGTGACTTATAAGCATAGTTATACAAGCCACCCATTTGCATAATGAAAAATACCCCTTTTTCATATTGCTTCTCTCTTTTTCCGTTATCAAACAGCTACGTTTGCCGCTAATGTTCCCTATCGACATAGAACAAGCTGTTAACCGTGTAACAGTTCACAATAATGGTCTAACGACTCATCGTGAATCATTTCTGCACCGCAGGACTGGCACTTATCAGCCTGTGTAAGCGATTCATGACATATCGGGCAGTAAGGCTTACCTTCAACCCAATAAGCGGCAATCTTTTTGTTCTTGCCTTTAGCGATTGCTTTTGCCTGTGGTGAATTTATGAGTTGACAATATCTTGAAAGAGAAGCGTCCTTCGCAAGGATAACACCGCAAGTCTGGCACTTATCAGCCTTTGTAAGAGGCTCGTGGCATATCGGGCAACAAGGAACGCCGTCATTCCAGTAAAAGAAAACAGGTCTTGTTTTATCCTTAGCTATATCCTTAGCAATAGCGAGTTCTTCATCTGTGATAGCCATAATTTTGCTCCTTTTATAAATGTGTTCCATACAAAGATTGAATATTTATCCAAATCTGAACAATATAATCTTCGTTCTCATTGCCTATATTATAGCATAATATGTTGCAATTGTCAATACAAAACCCCTGTTCAGAGTTGTTACAAAACAAAAAAATGAGCGAAAGAAAGAGAAAACTGCAAGAAATTGGAAGTGCGCCAACCCGTGAGCCTTGCCGCTACCCCGCTTTATCAGAGAAAAAGACAAAATTCAAAGGAACAGGGGAAACAAGATGTTCAAAATAAGTATAAAAGTATAACAAGATATACTTTTATACATATATAACCATATTTTTCCTTAGACATATTATAATAGCAAACCTGCCGCCGAACACCGCCGCCGAGTTGTTTCAAACAAATTGTCAAAAAATAAGTATTTTTCAATTCAGTTTATTTTACAAATTTGTTA
This sequence comes from uncultured Prevotella sp., assembly GCA_934217675.1. Lineage (GTDB taxonomy): Bacteria > Bacteroidota > Bacteroidia > Bacteroidales > Bacteroidaceae > Prevotella. The sequence continues at coordinate 37,620 of CAKQCV010000001.1, forward strand.
TAAATCATAACTTTTTGTATTGCATTTTGTACTGAAATATGTTATAATATCTATTGTGGTACGTTATGATGGGAAACATAGTGGACTGTAACCAGTTTAGCGGCAAGTGTCAAACTTGCCGCTGACAACTATGTTTAATGTATTGCATTTTATTGATTTCTTCATATTACCAATTTGTTTTAGCTCAGGCTTGTCCTGAGCTATTTTTTTATATATGCTTATCGCATATTTTTTTCCTTGACAATACTCTTCCCTGTTTAAAACACACATATTATAAATGCCTTTAATTTAATTCGCATTGAATGGAACAATCGCCGCCCCGCTGTCGTGGTTCAAATTTGCCTTTTATACATATCTAATAGTAATAGTGTCTTTCTTACAAATTTGTTTTATAACAGGTTGATATGTCTGGGGCAAGACAGGGAATATTATAATATAAGTATATCTTGTTATACTTATATTGCTCTCAGGCTTGTTTCAGAAATGTGTTGCCGTCAGACCTGTGCTTGCTCTAATAAGGGTGGGGTGGTTCTCTGGGAACACTTAGTTGTTCTATCACTTTGATAGTTCTCTCTGAAGGACGCAGGCTCGGAGCGGCAAGCTCTGGCGTGGTCTTGTTTCGGAATAAAAATTTTATTCCATAATGGTAATTGCTATTTTCAGTTTACTTGTTCTCGCCCTCAAATGCTCCTGCTGATGCAGTTATTACTTTTTCGGAATAAAAATATTATTCCTGATTTGGAATTGTTTTTTCGGCTTTGTTTGTTCTCTGCTCTTTCATTAGTGCCTTGTAACGAGTTTGCGTTCCAGAATAAAAATTTTATTCCTGTTTGATAATTGTTTTTTTAATATTATTTTTTTGCTTTTGCTATTGACTTCCTGCCCGCTTTATGGTACAATATATATGTAAACACCCGATGTAAGATTGATTTTTGATTTATTGTTGATGTTATAACGAAAGTGTTTTAAATAGGCTCTTGTAAAAAGAGTGTACACCGTACACCGCTCGTACACCGTTGCGTACACGCAAAACTCCTCGCTAACGGCTTGGTTGAGCCAAATGTACGCCGTACACCGTAAAATGCGCATTTTTGATATTTGATGTTGATGATGAAAATAACATATTGATTGATGATTTTGTGCTTTGTTTTTTATGATGAACGGGTGATTTTTACGATGATGTTTGAGCCTACGGTTCTTGAATGTTGAACAGCGTGTAGACTGACCGCAATAGCAAACTGTTGAAATTGCTTTTTAAGCAGTTCCCCTCTGTTGCCATTGTAGTCCTGTCTTATCGTTCAAATGAAAAAAGAAAATGATTTACCCCCTCGGTAGCCTTTACCGAGGGGGTATTTTTTTAGTTCTTATCTTTCATACATAAATTGTCCTTTGAATCCTCTTTCAAAGCGTTCCATTCTCTTATCTGCGGCTTTTGCTTTTTGCCGCTCCTCTTCCATTTCTTTTTCAACGTCATTGCAATGCCAACCGTCATCTTTGAATAAATACTCTATGGTTTTATCTTCATATTGTGCAATGTAGAAAACCAAAGAAAATTCACCATCTCCGCAATCATAAACGTAATCTGCTTTGCCGAAATAGTCTTTTATGTCATAATGTTCTTGAAGCATCGACTGAGATATTGTTCCTTCAAAGCATACGTCAATACCACCGATTCTTCTTTCGTTGAGAATGTCGTTTAAAGTCTCTTTGTCTCCTTCATTTTCTTTTTGACTTATGCCATAGGTTACATCTTCAATTATCTCTGGAATCAGAAGCTCAACAGTTGTGTTTTTGTGTTTTACATCGTATGCAACTTCTTTTTTCATTTCTGCTTCAATTACTTTTGAAAATACTGAAGCTTGCATTTTTGGTACTTCGTCTTGCCAATAGCCAAAAATGTCTTTTCCCTTACTTATTGCATTTTCTGGGCTTCTGATGTAGTCCATGCCGTGCTTATCCTGCTTTGATAAGTTTACAGGATAAAGTTTAACCATATAAATGTCTACCATTTCTCTGTCCCTGTGGTTGTTTGTCATATTAACGTTGTTCATAATGTTGCTCCTTTTTGTGTGCCTTTGCTACTTCTTTCAGCTCATTTGCAGTAATTTGTTCCATGTATTCGTCTACTCTGCTTTTTATTTCATCTGTAGCGTTTCTATTTTGCTTTACTGAGGCAAATATTGTTTCCGTCCAATTGCTAATACCCTTTTCGCTGTATTCGTGTTTCTTATCAAGCAAGATAGAAAGGATTTCAACGGTGCTGTTCGGATTCATTGCTATTTCGTTATAAACCAGACCGAACCTTTCATCTTTGTTGAGTGCCATTTCAAGAAGTGTTTCAGGTGGTGTTTTCAAATTTTCTGCGACACCTTCACGAACCCATTCGTCTTCACTTTTAGCGAGTATTTTCATTGTTTCTTCTGATATGTTTTTGTTCTGTGCAAGTGCCAGAAATATTTCATGTTGATTTTCTTCATCGGAATACTCCGCTGATGCCAAAGAATATAAAAACTCAGAAGGAGTCTGACTGTTTTCGGCGGCTTTTCTTTTTTCTTCAAATGACATTGCCGCTATTTGATATTTATTCAAAAAGCTCCACATTTTTAGCCTTATCTTATTTTCGTACTCTGTTACAAGATTTACTCTCTCAGTAAGTTCTTCATCATTTATCTTATTGGCTATACTTCGATATTCTTTTTTGACTTCTTCAGACCAGTCACGGTAATCGCCGTATTCTTTTTCAAAGCGTTGCATCACAACTTGCTTTTTATTGTAGAACTTTTCTTCTATTTGTTCTGCTTTAAGTGAATATAAAGCATATCGGTATTTTTCTAAGCTTTTGTGACTTCCTCTGAGTTCACAATATGATTGTATCATTTTTAACAATTCTTTTTCGTATGCGTCTTTTCCTTCTTCGGCATATATTCTTGACAATTCTTCTAATCTAACCGAATGGTAAGGATAACCGTCATTATTGCTCTTTGTTGATATGTATACGCCGTCTTTTTTTACTGTTATTCTGTTGATGTATTCGATTCCCACGTTTATTTCTCCTTCTGAATTTTCTCTTTGGTTTTGGTTTTATCTGATTGATACAATTGCTTGTATTCATTAGCGTGTATAACTACATTATCCTTTAGCTCTGGTCGGTAGCACTCTACCCACAAAATTTCTTCAGGCATTCCTAACTTTTCGGCACTTCTTAACAACTTCATAGTTGCTTCATATTCTGATTGCCTGTCAAGAAGATATATGAGTGTTTCACAGTTGTTATTGTTGTCGAGATACCATTCATCATCGCCGTTTTCCTTTATTCTGTTAAATTCGTTCCGCAAAGTGACGATTTCTTCTGGTGTGTATATTTTATGATTGAGATTGTTAATGAATTTTTCGCATTCCTGTAGATTTTTTGTGTACGAAGCTATGTATATAGAAAACAATAAACCATCTTCGTCAAAAGACGGCATTTCATCTTGGGCGAGATTATCAAATTTATTTAAGGTGTGTCTTAGGCTCATTCCGACCGTACCGAAATCCGTATATTTCGTATTGTAGAACGCTACATAATAAGGCGGTTTTCCTGCGGCAATGAAGTCGTCACCGTTCATAGAACGCTTTTTGCCGTTTTTAAAGCAATTCCCAAAAGGTATTATTATGTCCTTTTTGGCTATACCCAATTCTGATTCTGCTGTTTCAATAAGGTCACGATACGCATCGTATTTTATACTGCGGTCTGCAAAATCAGAAAATTTTTCAAAACATTCCGATAATTCAAAATCTGTATAAGTAGATATACGTTCTTTAAGATTTGTTAGGAGATTATCTATTTCTTCAAGTTCCTCTGTCGTATAAAGAGAATACCAAGTATTTCTTTCAAAAAACGTTATACAATCATTGACTTCTTCAAAATGTGGAATGACCTGCAAACACATTAAATTATAACCGTCAGTTGGTAGCCAAAATGCTTTCTTCTGTTCAATGAGTTCAGAAGTGGTGAAAAGTACACAATAGTAAAAAGCGTTATTTTCTGTACTCTTATAATCAATTTCTGATGCGTAATACATTTTTATCTTTCCTTTCTGTTTTGACAAACACGCATTTTTTGTTTTGTTATTATATTTTCGTAAACTGTTTTTGCAAGGTCTGCAATATTGTTTTCTCCGTCATTTTCTATAGTCAAATCAATTAAACCATCGGTTTGTGTTGAGGAAAATTTAAGGCTATCATCTTTTAATCGTCTTTCCCATTCACATATATCAAAAGAACCACGTTGCATTGCTCTGTTTGTTCTTATCTTATCTGTGGCGTGAACAAAAACAACAAAACAGTTTTCTTTCCCATAGTAGTCTATATTTGCTTTTGCTCCTTGCACATCTGTTATAATGCAATAATTTTTGCCTATCGCCAGTTTTTGTTTTGGAGTACCGTAATACCACAAATCATGTTTGTTTCCAACCGATGTGTTGTATACTCGGTACTCTAAAAACATATTGTCTTCTATCGCTTTTTCAAACATTTTTGTTGAGATAAAACAATAATCTTTTCCGTCCTGCTCCCCTTCTCTGATAGGACGTGTTGTAGTCGTTATGATGTTCTGTATATTGTAGCTTTCAATCAGTTCTCGTTGTATCGTGTCTTTCCCACTTGCGGATTTCCCTATTATAATTGTTAGCATTCTCGTCCCCCCTTAAAGCGTAGTTTATCAATATGTTTCTTTATTTCTATTGTTTCTGAAGCTTTTTCGGCAAGTAGCTTGTTGTCGCTTTTGGCTAACTCTAATAGTAACACATAAGGCGAACTACTATTGTTTAGTACATTGCGTCTCACCATCGGGTCTTCATCTTTTGAAAGCATCAGTAAATCTGCTTCATCTGTATGCTTGTTCCACGCAACCGCTCTACGAAACTCAGCGTTTTCGTGCTTTGCATATTTTGAAAGCAGTTCTTTGTTATGGGTAAAATATAGGCTTCTGAGTTCGTAATCAGTCATTTTGCTTTTCCTTTTACACTTAGCACTTATTGCGGAGCGTTGCCGCTCCGCTCAGTGCTGTATAATATCAAACGTGATATTCTGTTTTTACAAGCCAGTATGTTTCTGCCTTGTTTGCCTTCTTTGCGTCCTCGACACGCTTTTGCTTTTTATAATCGTCTTCAAGCTTCGTTATTTTTGCTTTCATATTAGATAATCGAGCAAGCGTGCTTTCGGGTCTTATATCCTTGTTGCACAAAGGGCAATAGTTGGATTTTATATATTTTCTTGCAAGTTTTGAACCACAGTGTTTACAACCTATGTATTCGCTTTTGCAATCAGCGTAGTGTATTTTGCGGTCTAAAGAATAATAATCTTGCTTCTTCTTCGCTGTTGAAGCATACATCTTTGAACTCTATTGTTCCAACTTCGTGGTGATAATCGCCTTCGTGAATTGCGGCTTCGTTCACATAAGAGTATATTTTACTCTTATCTGTGGTTGTCTTAAATACATCATAATTTATTGCGTGTCCCATATTTTTCTCCTTTGGCTATTGGCTTTTTCATTACCTATATTATAGCATTTTGTAATGCAAACGTCAATACAAAACCTTTTGTGTGTACGATTTATAGGACACAATAAATTTATTTCTCTTTACCTTACTTATGGTTCACAAAGCCACATAACAAAAACACGTCCTGTCGAATGGCAGGACGTGTATAAAATATATGTACACTTACTTGCACCACACTCTTGTGTGTGGTTGTTTCTCTTTATATTTCAAGTACGATATTTCGTTTGAACCTATTGATGTAATTCTTCCGAGTACACTTACACCACGTAGTGCTGTGCGTGTTGCTTTGTAACAGATGCAGAATGTGATTGCATAAAAAAACTTACGCCCCGCACGAACGTGCGTGTTGTTTCAGGCTTACAACGTTCATAAATTCACGCTGCACACTTACGTCACGCACTTAACGTGCGAGCTACTTCCGTTTTCAATTAGCTTTACAGAATCAAAAGCAACACTTACGCCACGCACTTAACGTGCGAGCTACTTCAGCAAAACTGCACAATTGTGCGTGATGCCTGTACGGATTAAATGTACAGGGTTTGTACCTTACCGAGAGTTTGGCTACTACCCAAAAGCAGAATTACGCCCACTTACTCGGTTTAAGGGTGCTAAGTCACCCTAAAACACGATTTGTGTTTGTCACTCTTCGTGTCTGTCGTATTTGGAATGATATTCTTTTATATGAGGTTTTAATTCTTCGATTTTCGATTTAAGCAGTGATACTATTTCATCAGCATCTTCCTTTGAAAATCCTTTTTCTTCCCCGTCATCATCAACGTTTGTTATTACACAATTGCCATAGATGGGGTGTCCGAACATTGTTGAAACAAGAATATTAAAGGAAAGCTGTGGCTGTTTATTCTTGAATAAGGCTTCTTCGTCAGCGAAAACGACTAATCCCAACGACTTATAATCCATTGTTCCTACGGTTTCAATATATCCGTCAACATTTTTCTGTAGAGATTTCAGCCCAGTATGTTCGCAAATATTGATTTTTTCATCAGCAGTAATTTGTATTAAAAAACGATTTTTATCCATATTTCTCCTTGCAGATGCTCGTTCAAAATTATCTTCGATTTTGTCTTCTTCTTGTGCCACGCACTTGCCGTGCGGGTTGCTTCGTTCCGTGTGTACCAGTCATTCAGCCCGTGATGACTTACGCCACGCACTTAACGTGCGAGTCGCTTCGCTTGCTCAAAAAGCTCGTCATAAGCATTTCTTGACTTACGCTCCGCACTTAACGTGCGTGTTGCTTCGCTTGCTCAAAAAGCTCGTCATAAGCATTCCTCGACTTACGCTCCGCACTTAACGTGCGTGTTGCTTCAGCAAATGCACAATTGTGCGTGATGCCTGTACGGATTTTATGTACAGGGTTTGTACCTTACCGAGAGTTAAGCTACTGCCCGAAAGAAGAATTACGCCCACTTGCTCGGTTTAAGGACGCTAAGTCGCCCTGTTCGTATGCGAACGCTCCTGCTCTTTCATGTGAGCTTGCGGTTCGCACACGGTTACTGTTTTTAATGATTTAATTATAGCATAATGTATTGCTGTTGTCAACACAAAATAGCTTTAGACATTATTCCTCTTTTTGAAAAACGGGAATGTGGTTTATGGCTTTTTGTGCAATTTCAAGAGCTATATTGAACATTTCGTCTTCGTATTCTACCTCTGTCTTTTTAAGGTCATGAATTGCTTGAAGCGCATCTTCTTTTTTTATAAGTTCTATCATACATTTACCTTAATAACGTTCATTGGGCTTGATTTTGTTCTTTTCCGTTTTCGGCGGTTCTCCAAGAAAATACTCTTCACACTTGCCTTTGATGAAATCTCCGCATTCCTTGTGAAAATTGCAATACTGAAGTAAATTTTCTATATCTTCTTTGTGTTCTCCACTTTTATAAATAAACGCAAGATTACTTATATCTTGTTCAGATAATGAGTATTCTATTTTTTTCGCTATTTCTACATAATCGTAATGTTCAAACGCCGACAAAAAATCGGAACGAATTTTTATGTTTTCGGTTATTTTATTTTCATCTAAAAGGCTCTTGATTTGTTCCGCAAGGGGAGAACTGTTTATTATATCAATTATACCGTCCTTTGCTTGCCTATCTTTTAAAATGATACTTTCTATGTCTGCAATAAGCCATAAAAGGCTATTGCTTACAGGTACTTCGTCATCACTGTTTGGCATATATTTTTTGGCAATCAAATCATCAATACGAGCCATTTCTACGCACAATTCAGTGTTATTGCGCATAGCTTGTTTTCTTTCATACTTGGCACATTCCAGTTCATCGTCAAATGCTTTGCCGTCATCAGACATATAAGTTATTATTTTTTTCATTGTTATTTTATTTCCTTTCTTGATATGAGTTTCTTTTATGCTTATCCTGTTTGGCGTTTTGCCTACGGATTATTGTTTCCTTTGCCGCTTCTCTAACACTTATATCGGAATCGTTTATAAGTGTCTCAATTACCTCTGATGGTGTGTGCGAGTTCTTAGCGACAGCTCCACGCACGAGCCAATTATTATCTTTAGCAAGGTCAGCAAGAATTGCTTTACTTGTCTTTGGATTCCGTGCAACCGCAAGACGCACTTCCCAACTTTCGTCTTGCGCAAGTGTTGCGAGTATCGGAACACTGATTTTTAGGTTTTCTGCAACTGTTGCACGAACATTCACACAAGAATCACGAGCAAGTGTTTTTATTATTTCTTCGTTTATGTGTTCATTTTCTAAAACAGTTAAGCGAACACTATGTTCTTTGTCCGTTGAAAGAATGTTTAGCGTTTTTATGTCTGTATTAGAATTTCTTGCAACCTCTATGCGTACCCATATTCCACTGTCTTTTGCGGTAGCAAGTTTATACAATGTTTTTGCGTCTGTATTTGGGTTCTTCGCAACCGCTTCACGCACAAACATTTGTCTGTCTTCAGCAAGAGATTCAAGTGTTTCGGGTGATGTGTTCAGATTAGAAGCAACAATCTCACGAACAAACCAACGTTTGTCTTCGGAAAGAATGGTAAGTATTTCTTCGTCCCTTGTAGTACAAGCCATCTTAACACGTTCATCTGCGGTCATTGCTTTTATAGAAGTGATGAGTTCTGCTTTATCCATAATAATTATTTTCCTTTCAAAGAAAATTATGATTATACTTATTCTATAGTTCACAAAGCCACATAACAAAAACACGCCCTGTTGAATAACAGGACGTATTCGTATAATACGCACTAACGTGCAGGTTGCGTCTGTTGCTTTTGAACATCAACGCTTCGCTGATACTTACGCCACGCACTTGACGTGCGAGATACTTCGCTTCAATATGCCGCCAAAAGCTCATGTCACTTACGTCACGCACTTTAACGGGCGAGCTACTTCCCATTTCCATTGCTCTCTGAGTAGGCATATTGTGCCTTACGCCACGCACTAACGTGCGGATTGCTTCTGCAAAAAATCAGAATGCCTTTAAATTTGCCGCTCTTACGCTCCGCACGAACGTGCGGGTTGCTTCACAATATCTGTAGAGGAACTGCTCGCTTGGGGTCTTACGCTCCGCACGAACGTGCGGGTTGCTTCCGACAACCTCACCTGCTGAAACCTTTTCCCTGACCTTACGCTCCGCACGAACGTGCGGGTTGCTTCACCATTCTGCGTTTGCGACACTGGCATAAATGCTCTTACGCCCCGCACGAACGTGCGGGTTGCTTCTTCGCAGTAGCGACTAAATTAAAGGAGTTTCCATATCTTACGCTCCGCACGAACGTGCGGGTTGCTTCAGCAAAATTGCACAATTGTGCGTGATGCCTGTACGGATTAAATGTACAGGGTTTGTACCTTACCGAGAGTTAAGCTACTGCCCGAAAGCAGAATTACGCCCACTTGCTCGGTTTAAGGACGCTAAGTCGCCCTAATCGTGTGCGAATGCTCCTGCTCTTTCATGTGAGCTTGCGGTTCGCACACGGTTACTGTTTTAAATTCTGATTACCTATATTATAGCACAACGTATTGCATTTGTCAATACAAAACAATATAATATGTGCAATCAATAAACCTTGTAGATTTATCGTTCCATTTTTTGTGTTTTTTCGTGTTCTTGTCCGTTCCTTATTGCAAGTGTATCGGTTGCACTTTTTGCAATGTCTTCAAACGAATCCTTTGACAGCTTGACAAGTGCCTCTCTGCTTACATTGTGGTTATTTATAATAGCCTTTTTCTCATCGTATGATGCGCCTGCAACCATTGAATCAAGCGTGTATGTAGGTGTCTTAGGGTTCTTTGCAACTGCAATTCGCACAGCTTCTTCCTTGTCTGTTGCAAGTTTATCTAAGCCGATACCTCTTTCAGCAACTGCGGCACGAACGATACGAGATGAATCCCCTGTATATTCCATCAGGAGATTGATATTATCTGTTACCCGTGCTACTGATTCTCTTACTAAAGCGTTTTTGTCATGTGCAAGGACATCAAGCCCGTAGCGGAAACTTGCCGCTTTTGCTCTGTCTTCAGGGTTAGGGCTGTTAAGCAGAGCCTCTTTATTTTCTTTTGCGTCAGCCAATATATCAGTTATAGCGGTTTGAGCTAATTCCTGAACATAATGTTCTTTAGCTTGTGTCATTATGTCGTGTAACACTTCTATTGTTGTGCTGTTTTGCACAACCAAAGAAAGTATTCTACTTGAAGTGTCGTTTGCAAAGCCGTCAATGCTCATTCCATTATCAACCAATTTCTGAGCAACGGCTAAACGGACAAGAGGCGAGCTGTCTTTTGCAAGGTCGTCTAAGTGTATGGAGAAATCCATATTTGCTACGGAGCAGGCTCTGACTTCGGCATCACTGTGTTTAGCCAAAGTGTAAAGCGTGTCGAGCATAGTGTAATTGTTTTGTGCTACAACACGAGCAACGTGTGGAGAAGTGTCATTAGACAACTTTGCAAGTGTTAAAGGGTTTGTTGTCTTTTCGGCAACCTTCGCTCGGATTGAAGGGTTTTCATCAGCGGCAAGAGTGTCAAGAGCGTAGCCGTTTTCAGCGAGAGCCATACGAACACGTTCATCATTGTCGTAAGCAAGCTTTTCAGGCTTATATCCTCTCCTTGCCGCTTCTGCCCTGTCTTCCCAATTGTCACTTTTAGCGAGTTTTGCCAACTGTCTGTTTTCTTTGAATTTTTCAAACATAATATTTTTTCCTTTCTATTTTAAGCCTTTCATCTGTCAAGATGAGTGGCTTTTTTGCTTTCGCTTTTTTGAGAAAGTTTTTCTTCCGTTTCGCTTGCTACTTCACGAACCTCTTTGTATTTACTCTTTTTGAGTTGTTCCAAAGCATATCCCTGACGTGCTACTTCTTTTAGGACAGAAGGAAATTTGTCTTTACAAAGTATATCAAGGGCATAGCCCTGTTTAGCCACTTCTGCTCGTACCTCAGACATTACATCTTTGCAAAGAATATCGAGAGCATAACCGCATTTTGCCGCTAAGATACGGTTGTTACTGTCTTTGCTTGTGGCAAGGTAATCAAGTCTTTCCATTGCTGTGCTTCGTACACCAGTATCTTTGTCATCTTTCAGCTTTTCCAAGCCGTAATAAGCATTGGCAACCGCTGTACGCACTTCGGGGCTTTCGTCATTTACGAACTTACTCAGATTGCAACCTCTGCGAACAGCTTCAATACGGCTTTCTACAAGAGGGCTGTCGATAAGTATTTCGTTGTACTTGGTATCAAATGCTTTTATAAACTGATTTGCATAACAACTACCTCTATCGAAAGCAGTTCCAAATATTTCTTTCCTGCCGTGTAAGATAAGCTCCGCAGTAGGTATATTATCCTTGTTCATATAATTGGTAAGTTCGAGAGCCACTTTATCTGCGCAATCAATGCCAATGTGCTTGCAGGTAAGGTATGTAGCAATCAACGACTCAATCTTCTGCACCTTTGCGGAACTTATATCATTGGATTTAATACCTGTAACACTTTGCGGCGCAGACGCAAATATGCCTGCCGCATCTTTGTATATAGCATTATAAAGATTTTGAGATATAGAAATATCTTTGTCAAAATCGAAAGTGGCATCTTTTCCTTTAAGTGTCGTTGCTATAGCACGTCCTACTTCCTCAGCGTTTTCTACGCCTTCGGTAAGAGGCTTGCGAAGATTTACTATTAAATCATAGTTGTCGTTGGCTCTATCAAGAGGTCGTGTTTGAGAAATATCGTAAACATAACCTATGGTATAGCCTTTGATTTCATTTAGTTTACCCTTTTCGTTAAGTTCTCTCATCATACTGTCGTGCTTACGCTTATAGGTTGTACTATTGCTATCATAAAAAGCCGATGAAAGGAACTTATCAATGTCTTGTTCGGAAGTCAGCGTGACGGCTAACGGTCTCCATATTTTGATACCATTTTTTGCTTCACCGACAATAAGCGGTCTTTTATAGTTTTTAAACCAATCGTTGCTACCCTTCACTGCTATTGCATTAGGACGCTGTTTATAAACCATAGCAATATTATTAAGAGAATATTTTGAAAGGTTTGCCTTTAAGTCAAGAAAATTTGTATAATCTTTACTTTCAAACATTTTGAGCATACTGTCGTATGTCATTTGGCGTAAGATTTCGTTGTTTTTCGCTTCGCCATATTCCTTGATTGATACAACAGGAACGTTGTATTGTTCTGAAACAGCTTTCCTCAACGATTCCTTATCGTATGAACCGCTTGCATCAACGTCAAGAACAACATTTGCATTAAGTTCATAATAGTGGCTCATATAGTCATAGGTTTTTTCATCAATGAGCTTGTTTTTATAATCTTCATTGATTACAGACACACCACTTTCAATGATTTCGTCAATTTCAAAATCTTCTCCCGCTCTCAGAGCCGCTTCTTTGCTTGCGTAGTAATCCTCTCTTTCTTCCTCTTCTTCTTTTACCATTTCGGCAAAATCTTTTTCAACTTCCCTTGCTACATTATTACGCATTATTTCGTAAGTGGGTAGCTGTTTGAAATCGTATTCGATTCCTCTACAGGTTATCTTTTTTGTTTCCATTTTAATACCTCTTATCATTATTTCAAAAATAAACTTCTGTTATTTTTTGTTCTGTTTTATTAATGGTTCAATAAGCCACATTACAAGCCTTAACGCATTATACCATTATGAGGCTTGTTTTTATTGTAACTTCCATATTGTTTAGTCCTTCCTGAACGCATATTGTCTTTGTATTTTATTTATGGTTCATAAAGCCACATAATAAAAAAAGCCTCTCTCCTATTTAAGGAAAGAGGTTTTTGAATTTATGTATTTGTTTAGGTAAACAGATACCTGTCATACGCTATAGCTCTTGCTTCATTCAAAGCAATTGCAACAATGGGGTCTGATTGTTTAGGATTTTCTATGACAGCATTTACTGCTTTTTCACATAATAATAAAAGGTTTTCATCAAGTAACTCTTTATCTTTTATGCCATCTCCTATTATTTTCTTTGATATAGGGAATCCGTAGTTTTTGTACATTTCTTTAAGTTTATCATCGGTTATTGTTATATTATCGCAGTCATCGTATTCGCCGTCAATAATGGCATTTGCCTTACATATCAAAGGTGCGGCTCGCTTTTCTCGTGAAAAATATGTGAAGAACGCATCTATAAAACCCATATTAATATTATATTGAAACTTTTCTTCGACCAAATACTGTATAATTTCATCACAATGCTGTTCTATATAGATAGCGTCTTCGTCATCACATTCATCTATCGGTATAGTTGATGATAGTACAAAGTCACCTTCATTAAGCGTTTTAAAGCATAGACCGTATTTTCTTATCAGACTATCTATTGACATAATTACCCCCATGTATTGCTTGTTATTGAATTTACTATATTATATCATTTTGTGTTGCAAATGTCAATACAAAACAAGCGGAGGATAAATTTTCGGATAAAAAATCCCATTTGCATTGAACAAACGGGATTGTATTTTTTCATTGCATCAAGTTTGGTAGTCGATATTCATTTCAAACATACCAAATACTTATATTACATACAGTCGTGAGGGTTGCTTCCTGCGGTTGACGGCGCAACCTCAAATTCTTTTTTCACTTACACCACGCACTTAACGTGCGAGTTACTTCGTTATTATCTATCTGATGTAGTTCGTTGACCTATCTTACGCCACGCACTTAACGTGCGGGTTGCTTCAGAAAGCATAACAAAACTCATTATAACGATGCTTACGCCACGCACTTAACGTGCGGGTTGCTTCAGCAAAAATGCACTAATATGCGTGATGCCTGTACGGATTTTATGTACAGGGTTTTTACCTTACCGAGAGTTAAGCTACTACCCGAAAGCAGAATTACGCCCACTTGCTCGGTTTAAGGACGCTAAGTCGCCCTATTTATATGCGAATACTCCTGCTCTTTTATGTGAGCTTACGGTTCGCATTAATCAAGACCGAGATAATCTTTGTTGCGGCAATGCCTGTTTTGTTCATAAGAACAATTTAAAAGTTCTTTGCCAATAGAGTGTTCATATATGAATTGATAATACGGTATAAGTTGTATGCCGTTTTTTTCACCTGCAACATCTTTTGTCAGAAGAACTTTTTTATATTCTTTAGGCAAAGAGTTCAAATTAACATCTCTCATTCGCTTATTTGCAACAGAAATTTCAATTCCGTAGCCTTCGTTTGAGACATAATCTATCTCAATACCCGTATTGCTTCGATATTCAAAAGAGCCTGTTGTGGGTAGCAAACTTCTGACATGGCATTCTACTATACTTCCGAGTAATTCTTTTGGAAGTTCGCTTTCTACACGATTCAACACGTTTTTTACCAAATCTACATAAAACATAGGATAGTTTATTGTAAGATTGAATCTTGAAAAAACCTGTGGTTTAGTATGAAGTTCATTTGAGTCCCTTAATAATTTATCTGAAATATAAGGGTCTGCGGTCAATTCATCAGAAACATAAGTTAGGGTTGTTAATCCACAGTTGCGCAAAAACTGCATTGCTGTTTTACAATCATAGCTGTTCATAGTTTTAAAGTTATTATAACGTTTGCCAATGATTTCGTCAATACGATTGATTTCTTCTTTTGTGAGAGCCTCGCCAAAATGGTAAGCAAGCATAGTTTCCAAAAGCATTTTGTTTGTGAAGCTATGATAATTGGTATGATTATGAAGTTTCACAAGTGAAGCATACAGCACATCTAAAAGCATTTCAACCGTTAAGTTCTCTACATCGTTTCCCATAATGTATTCAACAGGTTTCCTGTTTGAAATGACGGTTTCATCGAGACACCCTTGTAGATACTCTTTTGTGTTACTGAACTCTTTGTAAAAGTCTTTGCTGTTGCAAAGAAAGTCGATATATGTTTTTTCTGATACTTCCGTCAAGCCTTTAAAGGCTAACCATTCAGGATAGCTTAAAAAACCTGTTTTTATAAAATTTGCATTCCCACCGCAAGCAATATGACCCCAAAAATCCAGAGCTTTAGATTGACTGCCCGAAAACACTATTTTAGTATTTTGATTATTATATTTGCTATAAGCACCTGCAATCCTCGCTATATCTTTATCAGGTACAGCCATATATGTAGCTTCATCAATCAGATATATTACCTTCTGGTTGGTGGCAATGCTTTTAAGAATTTGATTTACTGTGTCAAGGCGTTGTGCATCTGTATTATAATCAGCTTTCATATCAATATAGACGCTATCGCTCAAAGCGTCTTTTAATTGGTGCATACACACAGTTTTCCCGCACTTTCTTGTTCCGAGAATAAAATTGATGCTTTTGTTTTCTATAGCTTTTCTCACATCATAATAAAAGCTTCTTTTAAAAGGATATTTTTCTGTTGACACATAAATCACCTCTATTCGATTACCTATATTATATCATTTTGTATTGCATTTGTCAATGCAAGGCTTTTTGTCATTTACAAGTATCTTTTCAATGTTGTTTTCAAGATAACCGAACATCTCGCTATCAGTTATACCTACTGCTGTTTTGCCGCCCACTGAAGCATCTGCCGCCGCAAGTAGCGTAGTTGCATAGTTGATAAATGGAACGCCTCTTCCGAACGTTCCTGCAACAAAACCTGCAAGGTCGCTGACAACACCGCCGCCAACTGCAATTACACAGCAGTCACGGCGATAACCTTTTTCAAGCATTGAGTTTCATTGCTCTGGTTTTTGATTTTTCTCCGTTTGGTATAACAAACATATTGGCGTGATAGCCTGCGTTGAGTATTTTGTTATATATTTGTTGAGCGTACAGCGGAGCAACAATGTCATCTGTTACAACAGCAAATTTCCTTACATTGCCGCTTAGACCGCTTTTTATATCGTCAATCAATACATCCGAAAGTTTTCTGCCGATTTCAATTTCATACGAATCATCAACGATTTTCTTTAAATCACAATGATATATCATATTTTCTCCTCTTATTGCATATAGCCGCTTTATCAATTGTAGGATTTGCTTTTTTGCCCTAATTATAACACAGCAATTTGTTGAACGTCAACAAAATTGCTGTGATTGTGGCAAGATTGATATTCTTTTAAAGAATGTTTGCCATATAAACAAGTGCTTCAAATGTACATAATGCACATAATATGCAATAAATATTGTGCGTTTTTTTACAAACAGCACAAAGAAAACGTATCGTTTAAATGTTGCAAATCCGTTCGTTTTGTGTTATAATTGAGATGTCAATAATATTGAGTGTTCGCTTAAATTTTATCATAAAAACGGCGGTACATGAATACATATTATTCGTGTTAAACAAACCAACCTTAGATGCAAAAATGGGTTAGCGTCTGAGGTTGATAAAAAATTATAATTTTGCTTGACTTTCACCTCGTTTTGTGATATAATATTAAGGTCGTTACTTAAATCATTTGTGCAAAAAAAAGAGCGGAAGAATGCGCAACAGTCACCCTTTCGCTGTATGAAGCAGAGAACAAAGTCATAAGTGCCAGTTACGAACTTTGTTTTGCTTCAAATTAAATTAGATTTCACATAAGATAGGCTTTGAATCAATCTCTATATATATGTATATACAGAGAGAGACAAAGATAAATACTTTTGAACCTTATCTTTATGATGAGCATCTTGCCGCTCTGCTCGATTCCAAAGATATTACCGATTGCTACCATGCACAGTGCGAAAGTAACCAAAACAGTTATTATGCCAAGAATGTTGACGTTTAACTGCGGCGACCCCGCTCCCGTGTAGATGGCAGATATGACTTGTAATAAACAGGTTAATATCGCTGTCATCTTATCGACCCCCTTTTTTTCAAAAAATATTAATTGATTGAGGGGTGGTTGCGCATTCGCTCTTTATGAGAGATTGCCCTTCTCGTAGGATAAAGCAAACCCTTTGGGTTCTATTGTATCATGAAAGTTTGGAAATGTCAAGGGGTTTGTCTATAAGATGTAATAAATTTTTATATAAATTTGAAAATTCCCTTACTGAATAGGTAAGGGAATTTTTTATGCAAGTTGTTTTGCCGAAAAGCTATTGGTGCTTGTAGAGTCTATCACTGTTGGTATCTTCTTCTATAATAGTAATCCATCAACTCTTCGCCCTGCTCTTCCGTGAGACCTTCCTCGCCATCTGTACAGCAATGCACATTTGCTCTAAATTCCTGTAGGTAGCAATCAAGTGATAATGAATTGGTGATTACAGCGTTTTCAAGGTCATCTATGGATTGTTGAACAAGTTTCGGTATAGGAAAGTCAAATTGCTTTCTTTTGAAGTTACTCATATTTCTACTCGCTTTCTGTACATATTTATAATTTGTCGGAATACGGCGGTTTTATGGTTCACAAAAACGTGTTTTAAGAATGACTTTGTTTTTCTCGGTCATATCTTTGATATAATTATCCTGCATACCGTATGCGGTTAAGATTCGTTCAGCCGCTTCTTCTTCGCTTATTGTGTGTAATCCCATATAGAAGCGGCAAAGCCCGTCAAACGGTACACGTTTTGATAATTGTTCACTACTTAGGTCTGTAAGAAAATACAACTGTCTATATGTGTACCCTATCCATTCGGCTACATCTGTATTGAAATATGTTTCAACAGGAAGTTTAGCCATATTTTTGCCTATTTCAGGCATATAGAAGTCTTCGCATTGTAATACATCAGCTACCTGAAGCCAAGAATAAGGTGTATCCATTTCTATCTTACAGAAATTGCTGTTGAGATATAGGTCTGAAAAGACCTTCATATCATATCCTTGTTCTGCAACATGAACATATATATTGCTTTGTGTGGTGCAAATGTTATGTTCGACTTCATTAAGACTGCGTATTGTCATTGCTCATCACTTCCTTTTCATTGAGCGTATTTTTCTACAAATTCGTCAATATATAAACCACTTTTTCTGTACAGCAATTGCTTTTCTTTTATAACTCGATTGTTTATAGAGCGTTTGCTTTCATTGAATTGAATAGCTGACGTTCTGACTTGTCCTTTGACTTGCACTTCGTCCAATACTTCTATAAGACTACAAGCAAATTCATTTTTTGCAACAATTTGATTGCCATAATCGACTTCTTTTAAGCAGGCTACGAGTGCTTTGTCTGTTATATTCTGTTCTACGAACTCTCTTACCGCTCTTTGCATCTTATCATCGGCAATTTTGCCAATAATAACATCATAATCGTCCATTTTTTCTTTCCAATAATGTGCTATACTCAGTTTGTTGAAAGGCATACATATTTCTCTGTTTGCGAGAATAGCTAACAACCATTCCTCATCATTAAGCGTGAGTATACGTTCTTCTGGAATTTGTGACAAATTAAATTTTAATTTATACACTTTTGCTTCAGGAAGCTCTACGACTAAACTTGTAGCTTGATTTTTGTTTTCGCCCATATAGAAGCCTCTGCCAAAATCACATTTTTCTCTGCTCATTGGCTTAATAGCACCGCTAAGACCATTTTTTGAACCGTGATATAGAATCATATCTTTCATACTGTGTATTTCCTTTCGTCTTCATTATATCATTCTGCTTTTATAGTGTCAATGCGTCAAAGGTAAGCTGAATCATATCATTTTCCTTTTCCATCGGCTTTTCGTTATCAAAGAAACGGTATTCATCAGGATTGTTGTAATATGCGTTTACTTCCGCTGACGCTCTTACCATTCGCTGAGACAGGTATCCGTGAATGTAGAGGTTTTCTATGGACTTGCATCTGGATAAAGCGACATATAGCTGTCCGTTTGAAAAGATTTCGGGGTTGAGGTTCATTTTGTCGTAGGTTTGTCCTTGTGACTTGTGAATAGTAACAGCGTATCCCAAGCGCATCGGATATTGCACCGCAAAGCCTACTTCGTCTCTTTTTATTGAAAGAGTTCCTTTGTTATTTTTGAGCGAATACATATACTTAGAAAACTTCTTTTTCCCTACAGGCACGACTTCTTCGACACCATCAAAATCGACATATATTGTATCGTCTTCAAATGCAACGACAGTTCCGACAGAACCGTTTTGATAAAAACAATTTGTGGTGTCGTTACTTGTCATTACTACTTTTGCACCTATTTTAAGTTCAAATACATCTTCGCACAAACGGTCTTTTTCACTTACTTCGCCGTTGTATATTGCATTGCTCTTATATAGCTTGCCTTTCAGCTTTGCCAGTTCTTCGGCGTTTTTAGCGGCAACAGTCTGATTGCGTCCACAGACCCATATTGCGTCTTTAATCTCTTTTTTACAAGAGTACCGCTTGAAGAAGTCAAGGCAAGAAATATCGCCTTTCTTGCATAAATCCAATGCGTGGCAAAACTCTGCGTTTTCCTGTCTCATTATCTGAGTAAGATTGCAGAGCTTTACGCCGAATGACCGCCAGTATTTTGATTGGAACGCATATCCTGCGCCCACATCTTTTTTGTAAAAGCGTGTCAGAAATTCTGATTCATTTGCTTTGTTGTTTATAACGGGAGCAAGCTGAAAGAAATCACCTACAAATACAAGCTGTATAGGGTTCTTTCCTGCATTTACTCTTACCTTGTTCTTTTGCTTAACGGCTTTCATAACCTTATCAAAAAGGTCAATACGAACCATAGATATTTCATCTATAAGCAGAACATCGCAGTTTTCAAGGAAATCGACATTTTTAGCATTATTGAAGTCCATACCGACTCTTATACCAAACTGTGAGTGTATGGTTGCGCCACCGATTTCGTTTGCCGCTACGCCTGTAGGAGCGGTCTTTATAAGACTTATTTTTTCATTATCGCAGTAATCGGAAAAAGCATTTACAAGGTATGATTTTCCCGTGCCTGCGTTTCCTGTGATAAAAATATTTTCGCCGTTTTTCAATCTATCGAAAACAGCCTTTTGTTCATCATTAAGGCTTGCGTAAATTTCTTCGTTTGTCTTTCGTGTAATCAACGCTTTTCTCCTTTTTTATCAAGCTGTCGCTGTCAAGATATTCGCCCATTTCAAGTGAATTTTTTCTTTTGTAGTCGTAGAACTCAATCAGAAAATCTCTTAATTGTCCGTTGTTCATACTCCGTATGTAATCACCATTTGTTTTCGGGTTATTCTTTTTTAGTATCATTTTTGTGTATTCCACCACATATTGCGGTGGATTTCGCAAATTGGCTATCCATTTGGCAACAGTATCTGTTCTGATTCCTAACAAATCGGCAAGCTGTACATAAGTCAGTCCCGATTCTTTCCAAAGCTCTCTGAATTGTTCGGAAGTCGTAACTTCTTTTTTATTCTCTTTCTCTTCCATGTTTTTATCCGTTCTTATTTTTAAATATCTCTGCGGGTATTTCCTGCTTTGCTTCGTAAATAACATTGTAAATGAGATAAATCGTTGACATTCCTGCGCCAAACAAAATCTGTGTAAAGCTGATTACCTTACCGCCGTTTTCGTTAATCAATTTTACGGCTTCGTTTACTTTGCTGTCTACTTTGTTTTTCTGAACATCTGAGTATGTTACTTTTACAGTCTTGATAAAACGTGTTGTATTTTCCATTGTGTTTACCTCTTTTTCCCTTATGCAGAAATACGGCATAGCGATTGTGAAATTGTCTTTCCTTGCTATGCCGTATATTACATTTTGCTTTTGTTACGTTCTGTTGTTTCCCCAACCACTGTTGTTATTATTTCCCCAACCGCCGTTATTCTGCGGTGGCTGTGAATTATAAAAATCAGCGTTGTTATAGCCGTTATTATTGTTATAACCGCCATTGTTCTGTCTGCCGTTAGTTTGCCGCTTCAGTTCGTTTGTATCGCTATCTTTTACGTCATCAATCGAAAACAGAGCGTTAAGGCAATACTTTCTTGCGTAGCTTGACGCTGTGCCAGTACACTGGTCTGCTGACATCTGCTTGTGCTGTGCTTCCTTTGCAAACGCAGAAGTCTTTATTTCCTCGCCGTTTTCGCAATTGATAAAGTGAGCGATAGCCTTAACATAAGTGTTCGGTCTTGTAACGACACCGTTGTTGCTCTGCTCTGTGATTTCGCCTATTGTTTCGATAGCATCTTCCATATACAGAAGACAATTGTATTCGATACATAACGGCTTGACCGCTTCGAGTATTGATTCAGCATTTCTGTACCAATAGTCGCCGTAATCGCAGTACAGATTCTTTGGCGCATTCAATGTTGCACTTATTCTTGCAAGCTTTTCATAGGTCTTTAGCTTGTTGAACTCCTCGTTCATCTTCGGTATTTCCTTTTTTGTCGGTGTCGGACGCTCTGCGTTGTTGGGAGCGGGCGGTTCGTTCATCGGCGGTGTAGGAACAGGTGCGTTATTGTACCTCTGCTGAGAAGGCTGTGGTGTTCCTCTGTTTCCCCACTGTGCAGGTGGCTCAGGTGGAAGCGGCGGTGCTTCGTACTCTCCTGAAGGTACAGGCGGTACGTTGTTCTGCTCAGGCTCATCGAAAGGATAACCCTCATCGTTGTATGAGCTGTTGTTTGCGTTGACGTTTTCTGTCTTTTTTGAGTATGCCATATTCATTTCTCCCTATAGAAATATTGTAGGCTGAAGGTAACTTTCCCTTGTTACCTTTTCTTTTGTTATATGTATTATAGCACATTTACTGCTCAATGTCAAGCAATTGTGGCGGTTTAAGGCAAAAATTTTACCTAAAATTTTCTTTTTTTATTGTCGTCCACTAAGCTGTAAGTGCTGTAATTCAAGAGGATAAAAAATGTATTATCAATGTTATCAAGCCCCCAAAGAAGGCTGTTATAAACAAGAACATAAAGATTTTTCCTGCTTTACTTTGTGCTTTACGATTGTTGTCTAACACTGTCGTTGAAACGACAGTGTTAGTTGCTATAGTCTGTAGCACAACAAGGAGTGAAATAAGAATTACTTTCATTTGGTTTCTATTTGTTTAATAGGAGTTTCGTCTGAAATGCCTTTCATTAGATTACAAATCTTAGACATTTCTGCTTCTGGAAGTTCTTTAGGCTTTTCACCTTCTTTAAGACTTCCAAAAATTTCATGCTTCTGGATAAATGCTTTCATCAACATTTCCTTATCCTTTTCCCATATCCGCTTGTAGAAATCAAAAAGAAATTCTATTTCAACTTTTTGAATAGCCGTGCAGTGTACGACCATACGATTACGGCAAAGCCTGCCGCTTGAAGTATATCGAATGTCGTAAATTTCGTCTGTGCTGTTGAGTACCTTATAAATGGTTTGATGAAGAATGCGAAGTTGTTCTTCTCCGTGGTATTTGAGTTCATAGTCATAAGAAGCAGTGTCCTCGTCATCTATATCATCGAGAGATAACTCGTACTTCTTCAACAGCTTGTCAAGGATAGCCTGTGCCTGTTCCCTTTCTCCCCCCACGCCTTTAAGAGAAAGGTTGTATATTTTTTTGAGACGTTCTTTCTTGTTATCCATAATACACTCCTTTATACTGCCTTTCTGAAATCAGACAGTATGTTAGCAATCAGAATGTCATCTTGTATGATTTCTTTGATATAATCTGAAAAAGCATTATCGTTGCTTTTACCTGTGCTTAAACCGTCACAGCCATAAAACCACAAAAGTATTCTATCATCAAAGGAAAGCTTTTGATTATTCTTTCTTATTCGGGAAACTTTGCTTTGCATTGTTCCCAAGAAATTTTCAAGGCTGTTTGTAGTAATAGCTCTGTTTATGCCTCTTTCAAGTTCGTTGATTTTACTTTCGAGTAATGTAAAAAGAAGAAGCACCAATTTATGATGCTTTTCCTTTTCATATATCGGTTCTATGTTTCGCAGATAGAAATAAAGAGAGGGATATTTCTGACATAATTCTTTATTGTACAGCGGTGATATAATTGTCTGGCTGTCATAATGGTAATCTGTCTTAATATGCCTGATGTCTTTATACCTATCTGCTACACAGAGTATGAAAGGTTTTATCATATTACTTTCTTTCGTTGTCGTATACGATGTTGTCAATTTTAAGCGTTCCCTTGTCATTAACAACGGTGAAGTCTGCGCTTTTGGCTGTGTCGTATATATCCATATACTCTACATAAACAACGGCACTCTTCTCGTCTGATGACGTAATCTTTGCCGATGAAGTATCCCACTTGTTTTCACCTGCTGACATTGAATCGGCAATCACTTTGAGCTGACCGCCATCATCAACAAAGAAAGGAATAACACCTTTAAGAGCAACGCTGTAAAACAGCTTTTCTGCGCCGTCTGCTGTGAAATACTTTTCAGTATCTTCCTGCATTTCTTTTATGCTCTTATATGTCTTTACAGGTGCATATCGGAAGCCGTTTTCGTCCTCTGGCAGTGTGTTATAATCGTAATTTTCTGTTTCGGGGTCGCAACGAAGATATATGTCATAGAATGCTTCTGACTTTTCAATCAGTGCGGGCATCTGTTCGTCAACAAGAGTTTCTATAGATGCGTTTTCGTTCGGAGCGGTAGTTGCTCCGATAGATGTTTCGTTGTTACCACTGCAAGCACTGAGGCTTGTTGTCATAGCGGCAAGAGCCGTGATTGTTACGATAATCTTCTTTGTAAATGTGTTCATTATTTTTTCTCCTTTTAGTCAGTTATGCGGTCGGTTATGTAGTAGTCGTAAAACCAATAATATGGTTTTTTGTATCTGTAGTAATTACCTGCGCCCATGCCGTCATTTATCATTACTCTTTCCATACACGGGTCGTAAAAATAATTCATTCCGTCTATTTCAAGCATAGTCCATGTATGCGGTGTGTATCCCGAATTTCTGCTTTTGTGCTGTCCGTAATACATTTTTGTGTTCATTCCAAGAGCTTTTGTCATATACTTAAAAGCAGATGAAAAATCATAACAAATGCCATATCCTTTTTCAAAAAGACTCATAGCGTAAAGTTGTTCTTCGTAAGCTTTTTTGTTTTTAGGAATAAGAAGTGTTCTTTCTTTGTACTGAAAGCCTACAAGATAATCATAAATTGCAAGTCTTTTATCGTCATCGCTCATATTATCCTTAATGAGTTTGTCAAGCAGAGGGAATATAACATTATCAAGAGGCTCATAGCCAGATGATATATATTTTCCGTTCTTTACAGGCTTAGGCTTGTCTTCTTTTTTCATAGAACTTGTTAGAGGAACAGGTTTAGGAGCGGGCGTTGTAACCGTTGTTGTGGTAGTAGTTGTTACAACAGTAGTCATTACAACCTTTTCTTCACTCAGATAATCGCTGTGAATAAAAGTGCCGTCCTTCAGCTTATAGTATCCTGTATCTGTTATAGCGGTTACTGTAACTTCGTCATTTATATCGTACAGCTTAACGGTTTCAGCACCGAGAACTGCTTTCTTTCTGCTGTAACACGATACTGCAAGATACCTCTTTCCTTCAGCTTTTGTTTCCGTCCATTCGGGAACGGGCTTTGTAGTAACAGGTGTAGAAGTCTCAGTCGCCTTTGTACTCGTAACGGTTGTTTCGGCAGGCTTAGTTGTATTTGCCTTCGTTGATGTTACTGACACACTTGTTGCTTCTGCTTCCGAAGCGGCGATGCGGTCATCGGAACTGTTCGTTGTAGCGACAGGCGTTACTTTGCGATTGTTCTCAACATAAGAGAGAGAGCTTTTGTTTGCATCGTTTGCACAGCCGCTGAAAGCTGTTACAACCATTATTGCAGTTAGCGTAATTGCAATTATTCTTGTACTTTTCATTTGTTTTTGCTCCTAAAAAAAGAAATACTCTTGTAATCACGGAGATTACAAGAGTTTGGTAATATATATAAACGACAGTTGTTGTCGTGAATCCCCTGTTTTCTCTTTTGTTACGTTATTTAGAGTGCTTTTTATTGACTTTTCCCTTGTCAATTCCTTTTTTCAAGCATTCTTCGCAGTATGTATGCCCTTTCCCGTCAGGCAATATATTTACCGCTTTTGCCGCTTCTTGCATTGTGGTAATCTGGTCGTTTCCCATACAACATCTTGATTTACCACAACCTGTACACTGCACGATGTATTGGTTGGTGTCTTTGTACCACCATATTGGCATTTTATCACTTCCTTTGTCTTAGGTGTCCTTGTACAATTGTTCAACCGTGTGGCATATTTCATTGAAATCTTCTTTGTCATACAAATTTTTATCTATTGTAATAGTTGCATTGGCATAAGAACGAAGGTCAAGATTTCTTGTGTTGTATGCAAGCAAGACAAGGTTATTTGCTTCTTCATGACTTTTGGTGAAGACGTAAATAAGATTTTCGTTATCTCCAACAGGATTGAAGCATATAACATTCGGAACGCTAATCTCTTTTTTCGCCCAAGAGAAAGTTACTCTATCAAATGCGCATATATCTGATGTTGTCACATAAATGAGACCATTTTCAACTTGAACAAGCACATCTACCATGTTAAAATTTCCTTTCTCATAAAGTTGCTTCTGTTCATTGCCTATATTATAGCATAATGTAATGCAAATGTCAATACAAAACCCTTGTTCAAAAGAATTTAATTTTTTCTTTTCTAAAAAATTATAGCCCTGTTTGAATGATACAAACGGGGCTAATATGATGTTTATAAATCTCTTTGTATTTTGTTTTTGGAACGTGGATTTGTATTATTTTCACTTTTTTGAGATGGCAAGTTTGAAAAATATTTTTCACACGTCTCTTTTGATTTATTTATATAATTAAGTTCGTGGTTATCGTTCCATTCACCAATGTCTGCAATCTCAGTTTCAAACGGTGCTTGAATACAGTCAAAGCGACTGCTTAACATTTCTCTTGCAAATGTTTCAATGTCTTTGCATTCCTCGTATGCGCCATCATCGGGGAAAATCATATATCCTGTTACTTTTACTATCTGAGCCATAGCGTCATATCCTTTCTGCTTTTTTAGTTAGTGCTACTATAAAAGAATGACGCTTTATAAATCTCTTTGTATTTTATTTTTGGGACGTTGTTCCTTATCGTTTTCCTTCACTTTCGCTACAGTGTTAAGCCATACAAGGTAGCAGTCTGTGTCTGTGATAAATTCGGCACTTGTATCAGCATCAAATTCACTTTCTCCGTCAAGCAGAACATTATCATTCTCTATCAAGCTATCATAAAACTTTACGTTATCTGAACGCTTGATAATATGCTCGATTTTCATTTCATAAAGAGCATCGTCTTCTTTTGAATATAAATAGGCTGTATCTCCGACATAGCAATTGCTTTCGTCAATGAAATAGTCTAATTCTTCGTTAGTGTCTTCGTTATATGAAGAACAAGTGTATTGCTCATCGTTGAAGATTGAGTCTTTGTTAAGTGCTTTTGTCATAATAATATCCTCTTTTCTTTCTCATTGCTTATCTGGAAAAATCCTCTTGTTTTTTGTGCCTGATATTTAAGTTGTCGTGTTCATAGCTTTTCTGTCTTTTTTGAGCCAGTGTTTCCATAAAAGTGTCTATTTCATCAAAGTCTTGTTTTACCTCTTTAAGTTCTTCTAATGATAATTTTCTTTGACTACCGTTTTTGTCGTAGGTGTAAAGAGAAAAGCCTTCGTAAGATTTTACTACCTGTACGATGTTTCTTTCGTCAAGGTAGACACTGTATTTGCAACCGTAAACTTCTCCAATTTGATTTTTGAGTTGGTTTGTAAGGACGCTGTATTCATCGTGAGTAACAAAATATTTCATTTCCTCATTCAGGCAAACCGCAAGTTGGTGATGGAATATACGGTCGATGTATTTACCGATGTTACCAAAATGTTGAATGCGAGTAGTATCATTGAAGAAGTGTATTAATCCAACTTTGAAATAGTTATCTACCATCTGTTCAGAATCATTTCTCTTCAGCCATGCTTTAAGAGAAACGGTTTTTACTTCGCCGTAAGAATCCTTCGGCAGAGTTTCTTTTTCATTGTCAAATTTATTAACAAGATTTATAACATAACTGAGTTTTCCGTTTGTCATTTCATCAACAAATTTGATTTTTTCTTCTTTGGAGATAGCGTTCTCACACTTGAATGTATAAGGTACTCTGTATGTATTTTCAAATACTTCGTAGCTACTCCATTTAAGATTTTCGTTAATCGCTTCTTCTCTGAGGCGCATATCTTCAACTTTCCATTCAAACATTTTGTTACCTCTCGTTCATATCGTATGTTTTTCTTTGCCCTTACGGGCTTCCATTTTTGTGTCTTAAAACCAGTGCCTATATTTAAGCATTTTGTGTTGCAAACAACGATACAAAACCTTTTACAAGTACGATTTATAGGACACAATAAATTTATTTCTCTCTATTTTATTTATGGTTCACAAAGCCACATAACAAAAAATACGCCCTGTCGAATAACAGGACGTATTCGTATAAGCGGAATTATTTCTTTATCAGAGGTTCTTACACACTAACGTGCAGGTTGCTTCGTTAGCCTCAACCGCAGGTTGCGTCCTTTGGCGGTTACTATTTACCGTCAGACGCAGAACTTACACCACGCACTTGATGTGCGTGTTGCTTCAAGTTCGGGATGAATTTCGTGAATCTCATTATTCTTACGCCACACACTTGACGTGCGTGTTGCTTCAAAGAGCTTGAAATAGCACCGCCTAAAACGGTTCTTACGCCACACACTTGACGTGCGTGTTGCTTCTTGCAACGCTTGCCAGGATAACAGGGCTTTCCTATCTTACGCCACACACTTGACGTGCGTGTTGCTTCAGCAAAAATGCACTAATATGCGTGATGCCTGTACGGATTTTATGTACAGGGTTTGTACCTTACCGAGAGTTAAGCTACTACCCGAAAGCAGAATTACGCCCACTTGCTCGGTTTAAGGACGCTAAGTCGCCCTATTCGTATGCGAATACTCCTGCTCTTTTATGTGAGCTTGCGGTTCGCACACGGCACTGTTTTGAATGACTTAATTATAGCATAATGTAATGCAAATGTCAATACAAAACGCTATATGTAATGCTTTAGTTTTTGACTATTGCTATTCCGCAATTAGGGCAGTAGTTCGGTTCTACTTCATAATAGTCGCTTTTTTCGTTATCATAGCCCATAAGGTTATGACAAGTGAACCCACATTCTGAACAGATAAATTCGTCCAAAGGGTTTCTTTTTGTTTTGTTTATACCGTACTTTATCAGTTTTGCGTTATCTTTCATCATATTCAAAATCTTTCTGCTTTTCAAGCTGATTATAAGCCATTTCATAACCGACCGCCCACAGGTACACACGCATATTTATACTGCGTCCGCAGTCATAAAGCCACTCATAATACTCTGAGTCCAGTTCTTGCAAGAAGTTTGTCATATCTGTCGAATAACGCAGTTTGGTATCTGAATACCAATTCTCATCAATATCCGATTTCACAGCTTCCCAAAGTTCTTCTTCCGTATCGGCAGAATACCATAAATGCTTTTTGCAGGCTTCAAGCAATTCATCAGTCTCTAACTCCATATAGTTTTTCAGTTGATATTTGATGCCTTCATAAGCGTTGTCTGGGTCGTAGACATATTTGTCAGTCGAACACTGAAATTTGCTTATGAAGTAATAAATATCTTTGAGATAGCTTTTCATTTCTTTCGGACTGACTGCGTTATACCATGTTGCAACGCAGTCACCCAAATCGCCGCTTATTATCAGGTTGCCTCTTTTTTTGTCGAGAATGTAATTAACGTAATGGTCGATACTTCCATCGGCTTTGCGCCAATCGAAAATTAAATAGCGGTCAGTATCCTGTATCAGAGTTGCCTTATGCGAAGCAAACCTTTTTTTACAATCGTTTAATATTTCTTCTTCAATCATTTGTTTATCTCCTTTATCAGTTCGGGGTTGTCATAGATGTTACCGATGACTTCAACGTCACCGTTGTTATAATCGGAAAAATCAATTATCATTTTTTCAAATTCTATGACAAATCTTGCTGTATCTGTGTCAAAATAAATTTCTCCGACATCAAATGTTTCTGTGTCACGAATAATATTTCCCTCAAAAATCGGTCTGCCGTTTTTGTCAGGCAACTCAGTGTATTGACCTACGGTTTCGGGAATGACTTCGTATATTGTAAGAGCAGAATCAAGAATACAACGGCAAATATAAAACGGTTGACCTTTTGGAACAATTAAATCGTTCCCAAGTAAACAACCTTCAACCCACTCACCATTATCCTTCCGTTTCCCATGAAATAAATTTTCTCTCATTTTTCTTCTCCTCTCATTTTAGCTCCGCAGTGACAATAAGGATAGTTTTCTAATCTATCACCGCAGATAATATTTATTGTTCGACCACATAAAGAACACGTATAAAAATTATCTCTCTTGTCATAGCCTTCATTATGAATCCATTCTCCGTGCCTTATTTCCTCAGCTTCTATGGTAGGAACGTTTTTATCTATAGTTGCCATTAAAGTGTCAATTACATTCATTGCACCTTCCTGTTCATATATATTTTCAGGGAAGACAGCTTTGTTACGAGATATAATAGCCATTGCCTTTTCTCTTTTAAGAGCGTTAATAAGCTCTTTTTTTCGTATGCAGATTTTGTCGTCCATTTTGTTTCCTTTCTAATTCGGTACGTTTTTGCCAATTTATCAATTTGTTTGTTTCACATTTCCGTTTGCTATCAGATAAGAACGAGAATTTAACGCTCTGACAGAATCCCCATAACTGTCTTCATAATTGTAAACTTCTTTAGATACCGTATATACTTCTACCGAGAACGAGTATTCTTTGAAAAGTTTGCTGAGAGTTTCAACAATTTCGTTATATTCATAAGGAGTTTTAGTTGTATATACGCAAGCGTTTATACTGTGACAATTTTTCAAGTATTCGTTATAATTTTCAAAGCGTCCCCATGCGTAAAAAAATTCCGATTGAGTATTAATAAACAACTTAAAATCAGAAGGATATTTTTCTTTGAGATTTTTATTTGCAACATCGTCAAACAGTACGGAGCAATAATTATCTGAATACTGTTCGTTTTGCCAAACCTGCACCTTAAATTGATTTTCGTTTTTGTCTGAATATGTGTAATATTTCGTCCACGAATTTTCGCTTTCTTCTGAAACATAAGTAAAATTGTTGCCACTGTATTTCGTGTTCAAGTACAATTCAACCTTGTTTGCATCATTGTAATGGCATTCAAAATTATAAGTAATAAACATTGCCATATACATCACTAAAACCACAAGAGTGAAAAGTATATTATGAGTAAGTGCATTTTCTTTGTCATCGCTTTCAAGATATATATGCGCCACTGCTGAAACACCCGTAATTATTACGGATAAGATAAATATAAAAAACATTTTTCTCCTTTAAGCATCAAAGCATTTATGTTTGTGCCTATATTATAGCATTTTGTAATGCAATTGTCAATACAAAATGCTATAATGGGTGGAGTAATATCAATTTCAATTGGAGCTTCTTAAATTGCTTTTGTCAATATAAACCACTTTGTCTGTCAGTTACTTTGCATATTGTTAAGCGACATTATGCTGTTGTATAAGACCTGTAACTTGCTTTCCTTATCGTATTTTTCAATATGCAGATGACCGCTGAACCATTGTTTGTAATTTGTTTTATTTTTAATGTTTTCGAGAAAGTCTGATGTGTCATCTGTTATTGGTAATATTATTTTTTCTTCTGCAAATTTGTTTATAACTGACGAAGGAACAGTGTGACTGAGAATAAAGTCAACGTTGTAATTATGCTTGGCTAAATTGTTCAAAGCGTTTTCTTTTTCATCTGGTTGTGCCAATTCTTTTTCCCACCAACTGATATTTGGTGTTCGATATTGCTTATCATGCGAAGAAGCTCCACCAAAAGCAAAAAACGTTTTACCGTCTATTTTGTACACTTCTCCTCTCATAAGATGATAGATATTTTCAGCATAAGGGTGAGGCTGAACTTTGCCGCTGAACATTTCAGCTATGGGCTGTTTTTCCCAATAGTTGAAATTATCATGATTGCCGTCAACCCACAGTATTGTGTAAGGGCGAGCGGCAAGCCAATGTATCCAGTAAAGATATTCGGCATATTGTCCTTTTTGTTTCATAATATCTTCGTCAAAAAAAGGAAATCCGAAATCGCCTAAAATTATCAGATAGTCATTTCTTGTCAGTTCTCTGCTCTCTTTCCAATTATGAAAAGAAAGTTTTTTAACATCTATTTCTCCGTGCGTATCACCAGTAAGGTAAATCATATTAGCCTCTTTTCTTAATACGAAAGCCCCTGAAAGAACAGGGGCTTATAATTATCTTTCAATGCTGTGGTTTTTAATACAATGATTTTTGATTTCTACGTTTCCCTTATCAAAAGGAACGTAATATTCTTCAAAGTCTTTTTTGTTCATTATTTCAGGCTTGTTAAATTGACACAAGCCGTAATTTGTCGCTCTTTCGGCTGTAATTGTATCCGCTTGTTCGTCAATTACTTTTGCGAAAACCGAAAATGCGTTAATTTCGAATGAATTATCGCTTTTAATTGATGCACAAACATAATTGTATTCATCTGGAACATCTTTTACCTGAACGTTGCTACATTCAAAGATGAAGCTATCAGTTCTTTCCATTGCAAGTGCGTTTAACTGATTTTTTACATACTGAACCGTTGCCGCCGCATTGTGGTAAGCTGTACTGTCAAAGCCGTATCTGTTGCCTATATCTCTTAGCCTATCATCAAAGCCTACCCTATATCCTCTTGCGTTTATAGACATATCTGCTTCATAGAGCAAGACTAATTCGGGATATGTTTTGTAGGCAGTGTCAAAGTCAAAATCCTTATATGGCAACGTTTTGATAAAATCGGGGTTGAGTCCGTGATATTTAATTGCATATACATATCTGGGCTTTAATCCCATTGTTTCAAGCAATTCTGCACCGTATTCTTCATGCCCTTTGTGTTGCTTTATGTACCCTATGTCGTGCAATAACCCCATAACATACATTTCGTCAGCAGGTAAACCATATTTTTCAGCGTTTTCACGCATATACTCAGCTACGCCTATATTATGTGCCATTTTAAAGCGGTTTATATGTTCTTTATGTGCGTGTTCACACCTTTTATCATTATCTTTCATTTTATTCGCCTTTCGTCTTATATTGTTTCAAACATTTCTGTAATGATATATCGTTAAGGACTGATGTGGCTTAATCTTACGTCACGCACATGACGTGCGTGTTGCTTCCAAGTATATACTACCGTCAGCAGACAAGCCGCATCTTACGTCACGCACTTGACGGTTGATTATGCGGTACAGCTGATAGCACTTACGCCACGCACTTGACGTGCGTGTTGCTTCCGCTAAATTGCACTAATATGCGTGATGCCTGTACGGATTTTATGTACAGGGTTTGTACCTTACCGAGAGTTAAGCTACTGCCCGAAAGCAGAATTACGCTCACTTGCTCGGTTTAAGGACGCTAAGTCGCCCTATTTGTTCCAGTGTTAATGTTGATTATTATTCTTTTTCTAAAGAGCGTCCTATAACTAAATTATTCGGAGTTTTTTTACCGTCAAATTTAAGAGTTGTTTTATCTTCCCAATATTCATACAATTCGTCAAGAGCCTTTTCAACATTTCCAGTGTACGCTTCTGATTCTTCGGCTTGTGGATTGTCAAGAAATTTATCTATTTTTTCTTGTGCTTCTTTATGTTGACTGACTAAAGTTTCACTGTATCCGTTTTTATACGATGTAACGAAATACGTTATCCCCCGATATTCATATTGAAGTTCTGTTATATAAGGATTGAACTTATCTCTTATTGCACCTTTAAAATGTGCTTGTTCTTTTTGAGGCATTTCATTTAGCCTTCCTTCTTAAAACGTATTGTTTATGTGGTTAATCATCGCCTATATGCTTTGCTTTGTTTTTATTCAGCACTGTTCTGTTTATATTCTGAGCGGGATATGGTTGCTTTCGATAATTGGGGTTGCCGCCTTTATGAGTATAATTACGCTCCTGTGTTTGCTCGGTATTGGCATTGTTGTTATTCTCGACAGGTTTATTTCTGTCTGTCAAAACAGGTGGCTGAGTGGTTTCGACAGCGTTTCTGTCGTGTAGAACAGGTGGCTTGTCGTTGTTATACGTCCGTGTTCTTGACTGTTTTTCATTTGAATTGCTCCGTGAAAAATACGAGCCTGTGTTTTGTGGCAAATTGTTATTGCCGCTTCTTCTGTTGTTGACATAGCTTGAAGCTTGCGTTCTTGTAACGTTTATATCTCCTTCTTCAACATAGAAGGTTTCCTCTCGTGGAGTAAAAGTTATTCCTGTTTCGATATTTCTTACAATTTCGTTCACAAGGTTGTTAGCCAGATGATATAAGGCGATTGCCTGTTTTCTGTTTATAGCACACGTTCCGTAACGTAATCCGTTGAGTTTTGATATGTTTGCGGCATTCCGCACAAGGTCGGGCTGTGAATCCATAAAACCGACCGAACCTTTTTCTATAGCAAGTATAAGCTCTGCTATATTGTGTGTATTGTTTTTCTCTCTTGCTTCAACAGGATTCACAAGTGCGAGTACATATTTTAATGTCTTTTCCACTGCCTGTCCTGCATGATATGCTCCGAGACACAGCATATAAGGATTCTTGTTATACATTCGTGCTGTGTCATAGATTATCATTTTTGCTGATTTTATATCAGCGTAGATGATTCCTTTGTCGAAAGGAAGTTTTATTCCGAAATTCACAACTGATACCCCCTCTGTTGAATTTCTCTATTTCCTATTTCGGATTCCCTATATGATTAATGATTCACTAAGCCACGAGACTCAGTTCTGAGAGTATGCAGATGCAATAATGTAATTTAACTTTTCTTCCATTGCCGCTTTATCGCCCCTGTCTGTTTTTATGTCGTTGAGCATCACAGACAGAATGTAACACGGCGTAGAATCTACAAAGAACGTATAGCATTCAGCGTAGAACGTTCCCTTATCTGCATCGAGCTGAATTGTTCCGATGTATTTCATACATTCTTTGTTTCCTATTGTAACCTTTTTTTCGCTTTCTTTTATAAAAGCGGCGTTATAGGCGTTACAATCCTTTATTATTTTGTCGAATGATTTATCATAAATAATATGTTTGGAAACATTAGGCTTTTCCACAATGTCGTTAAGTTCTGCGTTATAATTTTCGCCTTGTTTGACCCATGTTTTTATTAACATTCCATATTCGCCGTTGGAAGAGATAACATTTCTGTTATCCGAATAATCGGAATAGTTATCCATTCCGTTAGAACTTTTGAACATAGTTTCATCATCAAGAGGGAAAGCAATATATTTGTGTGTTTCAAAATCATAGCTTAAATGAAGAGTCCATTTATTCTTTTCTATTATGTGGATATTGTTATTATTGTCCTCGTCTTCTTCTTCGTCCTCGCTATCCACATCAGCAGAGATATTGCTTGACGAGATATTTTCTGTATCATTTGATGACGTTGTGCTTGCTTCAGGCGTAGATGAAGCACAGCCGAACAGATTAACGCATAAAGCAGTTAAAATAATAGCAGTAATAACCTTTTTCATAATTAGCTCCTTTTTCGTATGTTTTTTATATTTCATCAGTCTTCCCAAAACTGTTTTTTTCGTTGCAATAGAATACGGTTAAAGCCTTTCCTTCTTTAAACTCTTTCCAGATGTCAGAAAGAACATACTCGCCGTCTCCGCATAAGTCTTCATAAAAATCGTACACGATACAATTCTGTATTATACCGCTTATTGTGCCTTCAATAATAACATATTCTTTCGAACCATAGGGAACTGTTGTGCGAAGGACAAGCCTTTTCGTTGTTCCATAATTATTGTCTGTGAGATACCATAAGCCTGTAACACGATTGTCGAATCTATCTAAAATGACAGAAATAACTTCCTGACAACTCTGATATATCTCGTATGGCACATCTGTTTCCTGCATAAAAGGTGGGAAGTCTAATTGTTCCCATATATTATTGTTTGTCATCATAGGTAGCCCTCACTTCAACAAAATTATTGTACGAGTAGTATTGAGGCTTTAAGCGGCTGATGTGTGCCGACTAACAAAGTCTTCAACTTCTTCTCCTGCTTGACTTATCGTATTGCCAATATCACCAATAGGATTGGTGTAGCCCTGAACATAACTTTCAACGCTTTTGGCAAATTGCTGTCCCGTACCATTCTCTATTATAGTTGATATTACACAATAAAGCAATATCAAAGCGGCAAGAACTATCATAGCAATGTACAGTATTTTTTCTTTCTTTTCCATACTTAGTTCTCCTTATCAGAGGCAACGAGTGTTTTTGTAAACAAAGTCACGAAACCACGTTGATTGTTTTCGGTTTTTCTTCGTTTAAATTCGCAATTAAAGCTTTTATCGTTGTTTTTTGTGATTTGGCATTTTGTGTTAAATGAGTTTGTTTGGCTTATTTTTTTCGCAAGCAGCATTGCTGAAGCAGAATCGTCTTCAACCTTTATATGTATTTGTCGTTGGAAATTTGTATTATCTTTGAGTCCCGCCAATTCGAATAATTCGCTGATGCTTATAGGCGAAACGTAGTGTTTCGCCAGAGCGGGCGAAAATAAGGCAACAAGATATTTTTCATTGCTCTCATAGATTAAAGGGTCTTCGTGCGTACAAGGTTGCCAGTCTGTAAGGCAGATGTACTCATCTTTTTTGTTGCACTTGCACCATATTGTAATATCGGCAAATGTGTAGTTGTTAAGAAATGTCATCGGTATCATAATTATTACCTCTATATGCGAACATAAGCAAGCACGAGGCTTGCTTATGCCATATAAACCCATTGTTCTCTATTTCCTTTTTTCAGAGGGAAGTTCCCACCTTCCCTCTGCAAGGAGCTGGGCTGTGAGGGTTTCGAACCCTCAGACGTTACGCCTCGTCTTTTCCCATCAGCCCGTGTGTAAGCGGCTTTGCAACGCATTGCCGCTTATATATTGCATTAACCGTTATAACCGCCATTATAGCCACCGTTGTAGCCATTATTATAACCGTTGTTGCCGTAATTGTTGCCGTAACCACCGTTGTTGTTATAACCGTTATTACGATTATTGCCCTGTCTGTAGTTACCGTTGTTACCACCGTTATAACCGTTGTTTCCATTGTTGCCGTTATAACCATTGTTGTAACCGTTGTTATTCGGTCTGTTGTTGCCGTTGTTGCGGTAATTGTTTCCACCGCCGTTGTTGTTTCCATTTTTCCACTCATGGATAGATACACTTGAAGCGTATATCGAAAGCGTTGAAACGAACTGATTGTTTTTATTTGTGTATTCACGGACACCGATTGTTCCGTTTACATCTATGAGAGTGTTGCTGTAATCGCATTCCTGTATGTTGCAAGTGCCGTCAAGAGGACAAAAAACGCTTACCTGTATTCCCTTTGGATAAGAACCGTCCTGCTTTTTCTTTCCATTAAGTGTACAGCTCAGGATTACACCTGTTGCCACACCGTTGTTGTTGCTTACAATGTGCTGTGAGAAACATTTAAGTCCCCAGTTTCCGCAAATGTTGTAGGTTTTGTTGTTTGCCATAAAAAGCTCCTTTTGAGTTACGTCTTCTTTGATAGGCTTGCGTAATTCCTATCTCGTTCATTGCCTATATTATAGCATAATGTAATGCAATTGTCAATACAAAACTCACGTTTAAGGAAAATATTTTTTAATTTTTCCTTATTATAGCACGATAACTGCCCAATGTCAAGCAATTATACAATTATATTGCATATTTATGTAATTAAATTGTACTACTTGCATATTTGGCTTTTGCTGTTATTGATTTTATGAACCTCTCTTGACAGTTTTTTTGCTATGCTTATTTCGTTCAAGTCAACACAGTCATCAGGCATACCATATCTATTTATTATTATCTGTGCGAGAAGGCGTTCCTTATTAAAATTGTTTTTATTAAATGTACACATTCTTCGCCATTCGCCTTCACTGATTTTTGTATCTTTCTTGTACTGCGCTACTGCTTTTTTCAACGTCTTCATTTTTTATTTTCTTTCTCTTTTTATATTCATATATTATCCAAAATGAAGCGACAACAGCAATCAGGACGAACAATATTGGCAGAATTATATTGTTACTGCTTTTTACAAAATTTTTAAGTTCATCATTGTCGATTTTGGTTTGTTCTTTGTTTATCTCGTTTTTTACATCAGGAACTTTATTGTTTGCAATTGCCGCTTTTTCTTCGTCAGTTACATCTTTAAGGTCATATTTTTTTATAAGCTGATTCAGTTCCAGTGTGTAAGGATTGTCTTTGCCATTGGAACTACTGATTTGTATTATATTATTATAGGGCAAGGCGTTTTCGCTCCTTGTATCGCTTAAATTGGCTATATCCTTGCCGTTAGCGGTAAAAACGTGATATGCACCAGTTTTTATTTTTATAAGGTTGTCCTTGTTTTTATCAATATCAACTATGTAATATCGGCTGTTGTGGTTGTTGTACAACAACAATCGCATATTGACTGATGCGGTTATTTTTATGTAGCCGACATTAAAATAGTTCGGTATAGCATCACCGATTTCATTGTCGATTTTGCCCGCCTTTTCTTTGTCTTCAAAAAAATCACTGCATAACACCACTGTGCTGTATTCAATTTCTCTTACCGTATGTTCTGGAACGGTTTTATTTTCTTTGAAGCTATTGACAAAATCATTAAACGATAATTTATTTACAAACACCTTATAGAATTGATGGTTGTATTCTGTTTCTTTTATTTTGTCCTGAAACCAAAAACCATTGTCGTAGTTTCTGAAGTACGCTAATTCGTTTTCCTGTATATCTGAATACACGCCGAATATTTGAATATATCCGCAGTTTTTAACTCTGTTTTCAATTTCATACATTTCTTCTCTGCTCGTTGCTTTTTTGCCCTGAAAACGATTCAAGCCGCCTTCGTACACACCGAACGAGCCACCATCGTATGTAATCGTAGTATAGTTGAAATCATTGCTTTCTGCAAAAGCTACAGGTACGCAGACTGTCAGAAATATGAATGTCATCATAGCGGCAAATAGCTTGTTTTTAAATATTCCCATTTCTTAATCGTTCTACCTCTGCGCTTAAAAATCTTATGTATTTTTCAGCAATAAAAGCTGAACGTGTTTTTAGCGGTTTGTTTTTCATATACTTTACATACAATTCAAGTTGTTCAATTGCGTTCAATCTTTTATATAGGATTTCTATGATAAGGTTTACATCATCTGTATCGTAAATCGTTATCCTGTGTTCGGCTGTGCCGATATATAAATTACGTCCTGTAAAGAAAGGCTTTAATCGGTAGTCTTCCAACACTTTTTGCTTATTACAACTCATAGCCTCGTCAAGAGTTTTGCAATTTAAGCAATAACGAAATACAAACCATATAATAAAATAAATTCTCGTTGCCTTTTCTTCATCGTCTGCATAAGCATCTGATGAACTGCATACAATCATTTTTTCCTTCTCGTTGGAAAGGCAATCAGCGTAAACATATAAAAGATTTTTGTGCATTTTATCTAAATAGTGCCAATCCATAATTTAACCCCTTTCCCTGAAAATTTCTGTAATTGTATATTATCATATTTTCAGTTTTTGGGTTGAGCCAATTTGTGTATTGGCTTTAAAGAGTGAAAAATATTTAGGATTGTAAAACACAACCCTAAATACTTTATTGCTATTATTTTAAATAACCGCCATCGAAGTTATAATTGTCTTCAAATTCGTATCCCACGTCTTCGGGTTCTTCTGTTATTTCCTCGTGGCTTAAATCTTCGTATTCTCCGTATAAGCGGTTAATATCAGTGATAGCGTCTTTCATCTTTACAAGCGTTACGCTGTTCTTACCTGTATCCTCAGCGTTCTTTAGGTCAGCGGCAAGAACCTGCAAAGACTTAAAGGCTTCGTCTACTCCTGCCAGTATCAAGTAACGTTGTTCTTCGTATTCTCTCTGAGTCATAAAACCTCTTTCATCAATCGTCTGTAATCATAAAACGCATATATTCGTCAAGGTCAGGATATTCGTTCAGTGTTATTGACTCATACGTTTCACCATCGGCACTTTTAAAGATAAATCCGACAAGTCTTCTGTCACTTACCAGTTCGTCATTGCTTTCTATGGCAACGACTTCAACACCGTTAAGATTTATCGTATGTGTACACCCCGACTGAGCGATAAGCTGACGTATGCTTTTTATATCCAGTTCTTTCTTTGTACAAGTGAAGAAATAAACGTTAGAGGCTTTTTTCGCAGATTTGCCTAATGCCCCTATCATCTCCATTGTCAGTTCTCACTTTCTTCAGGCATTGGCATATCATCGGGTATGCTCGTTGTTGTGTCATTGCCTCTGCTTGATTCACTTGCTGAAATATTAGATGAAGTGTCATTGTTTGAACTTGTGTCGAGCGTTATACTGTTATTTGATGTATTTGGTGTTTCTGAAGACGTAGTAGGCTTGCTCGTGCTTGGTTTATTCGAGCTGTTGTTCTCAACCTTTACGTTGTCGCCTACGAGTTTTGAAACATCAACAATTTTCTTTACCTCATCATCAGAAGGTGCTTTGTCCTTGTAATATACAAACTGCTCGTATTTTTCAGCGAGTTTATTGTAATTAAGAACGATAAGATTATTGTCCTTATAGCTTATTGCCTGCTGTAGTGCTTTGTCCTCAAATACCCATTCTTTATTAAGGCTTCCCTTATCTACAAGGAATAAGCTGTTCTTTGTACCGTAATAAGAAGCCTGTTCGCCGTCTTGGTTGATATAAGGATAATTTTTCATAGTAGCGTTTATTTGAGCATTTTCAGCCGAATACGCTTCATTTTCATCAACTTCGGATAAAGGTTCAAACGCTTTAAAGCCAGTACGGTTACAATTTACTGCAAGACGGCTGTAGTAAAATTCTTTAAGCTGTCTTTCACGCAGGTCTGTATCTTCTGTAGTAGGTTCAAATATAGCAACAAGCCTTTCTGTTTCCGTCTGAATTACAAATGTATTGTTATCCAGACGAGCATATTCAAACATTTGTGTTGTAACAGGGTTCTTTATTGCATCAACGTTTACGTTTGCTGTACAAACTGCTTTACACCAGTCTTTATCGCAGTCATATAAAATACGATATGCTGTATTCGTGTTTGATGTACTGCCTTTCAGAACAGTAGTAGCACCGCTGATTTCATAGTCGTCTTTTTCGTTGCGGCTAACATTTAAATCAGTGTACTTCGATACATATTCCCCATTATCGTTTATCTTTGTAAAACTGTTTGCAGTTGATGCCATCTGAGTTATAACGGTTGCAAAGTCTGTTTCTTCTTCATTAAACCACTGAGTATCATTAATGATACTGGTAGAGAAGAAATTTGCAACGAAATCCTGATAACCTTCAGCCGTCCAGTAGGAGTTTGGATTGTCGCTTCTTATGCTTATGTTTCCCTGTTTGAGTGTGTCGATTGCTTTGAGAACTGTGTTCTTTACTACATCGGCTCTCATCACACCGCCACGGTAATCGTTCTGCAAAAGCTCCTTACCACTGTGGTAGCCGTTACTTAATTCCTTGATTTGAATGCCTGTTATAAGAGTCTCATTTGTTGTTGAGGTATTGTCTCCGTTGGTGTTTTCGGTTTTGCTCGAAGCTGTATCACTGCAAGCGGTAAAAGCAAAGCAAGCAGAAACTGCAAGGAGCAGGCACATTACTTTTTTTATTTTCATTGTGTTTTACCTTTCCCTATTGTATACATATAAAAACAAGAGGCTGTTGGTTGCCTCGACAACACAACAACCTGTTGTTTTTTGTTGTTTGTTTTTTGATTAGGACACTACGCCGAGAGCCTGTAAGATTGATTTAAGAGCAACCATTGCAACACCCGAAAGTGCCATAATGATGCCTTTTGTCTTTGCCTCTGGCTGCTGTTGCTGGAAACTTATTACAATTTCGTAGACACCGTATACAATCATAGCTACGCCTACGAATCTGGTAATAGTCAACAAAATGCCGATTATTTTTCCCATGAGTGCGTTTGCATCTGTTGTTGTGTTGTTTATAGTAACATCTTCGCCAAATGCTCCTGCACTTAATGCAAATGCAGAAGAACACATAAGTGCTGTACAAACACTTGTGTAAATACGCTTTGCTCTCTTACCGAGTTTTGTTTCGTTCATCTTTTTCATGGTTACGTTTTTCCCTTCTGCCTTACCGTATGATAAGGGCTTTTTCTTCATTAGTTATTTTTTTTGTTATATTTCGCAACTGTTCCCTTTGGATAAGTTCACAATTGTAATAACCTGTGTACTCTTCCCCGTACAATTCTCCGAATCTGTCTAAGTCGTAGACAAAATCTGTTTCGTTTATGTAGACGGGCGGGGAAAGTTTTTCCACGCCTACGGTTTTAATAAACTGAATGCAACTCATTCCGTAAGGCTTAAAAAAGCCTAAAATAATTATTATACCAAGTGGTATTACTGCCGCTTCGATAGACGATGAAAGCTTATATGTAATGAAGCCGATACCAAGACCGAGTGCAATAACTCCCACTTGCTTCAGCGAAAAATTGCCTATATCTTTGGTCTTGAATTTTCTTATATCTTTTGTAATTGGGATTTCCATTTAATTATTTTCCTTTCACGTAAAACTAATGGGTCACTAAGCCACGTAACGTGGAATATTTTCCCATTATATGCCTAATGCCTGATTTGCCGCTTGTTTTGCCGCAGATAAACAACCTAAAGCGGCAATGGGAGCAACAAGTAATGATGCTAATGCACCTAAAAGGCTTAATGGGTCTGTTATTGTTACTGTAGCACCTGTGAAAGCCAGTTTTACCGCAACTTGCGGAAGTATCATAAATGCAATTGCATAAAGTGCAAGTGCGATGAATGATTTAAGCCATTTCATTGCAGTGCTGTTATTGCCACTGTATATATCGCCTAAAGCGATAGGAGTGATTGCAATTCTGTACAGATATTCGATTTTAAATAAGATTGCTTTGTACGACCAAGCAAGTCTTACTACAAGCGTAACGACCAAACAACCTATGAGACCTAAAATCAGTATTATTTTTTCGAGAAATCCGACATCAAACGCATTGCTACCGCTCAATATATCCATAGCTCCGTCTTTAACTAAGGTATCGGTAACACCTTGTACAATGGTGTTATGAAGACCTATCAAAATGCCAACAATATTACCACCGTTAGCAATAACGGCAATAGCTATCATAAGTTTTAAGAAAGGCAAGAAAGCTGTCTTTAAAGTCATATCACGCCCTTCAAGTGCATATTTTCTGTTCATTTCAAGCAGAAAATAAATGAGAGTTAAGCCTATGCCAATGAGAGCAAAATATCCCCATACTCCGTTTACAAGGTCGATTGTGTTTTGATTGAACTTCAGTTCTTGTGTATTTGCCGAGCCTAAAGCGGCAACAGACGCTACAAGAGCATTATAAATTTTATCCATCGTTTCAGCCATTGAATATCACCTGTCCTTTACTTTTTTTCAGTCGGTTTGTAGATGTTATCGTTGTTGTTGTTACGATAATATGTTTCTACTTTTATGTTCTTTTTCTTTACTTCCTTTA
The DNA here is from genome assembly GCA_934217675.1 of uncultured Prevotella sp. Classification (GTDB taxonomy): domain Bacteria; phylum Bacteroidota; class Bacteroidia; order Bacteroidales; family Bacteroidaceae; genus Prevotella. Next base: position 80,128 of record CAKQCV010000001.1, read on the forward strand.
CGTCTTTCCACCGTTTGTGTTCCATTAAGTTGAGTTTTCGACACAAATAAGGTGTTACATCACGGATAATGACAAGTTCATCATCTCTGCCGTGTTGATTTATTGCGCTTATCTGGTCTATGCTCATCAAGTCTACCTCAGTCGGAGTGTAAGACGTAGAAAGTCCTGAATTACTTGAAGATGTTGATTTCTGTCGGATTGTTGTCTTTCCGAGCATCTTCTGTATTTCTTCTTTATCCTCTTTTAAAATAGAACCTAAGAAGATTGTTGTATCAACGTTTGCCATAACGGTTTCGTGTTCGCCGTCTTTGTACATTGTTTTTAACTGACCTATATCCTGAATAACAACGTGCGAACCTATTCGATATTTACGGCTTGTTGAAAGAATTGTCAAGAAGTTAGGGATTTCGCCTATATTCTTAAACTCATCGAGAAGGAAGTTAATATGTATCGGTAGTGACGGGTCGCCACCTGCAAAGTCGTCTCCCGCCCAAATATACATTTTACTCAATTCATCAATGAACTTTTCAAGAGGTTCTTTTAGAACAGATGTCTTGTATATATGTGACCGCCATATCAGATTGTAGATTTTTGTACCATTTATATAGTCAGTTTCGATAATGTTATCTTTAGTGACTGTTTGATAAAAGTCTTTTGCTTCTTCTTCGCTGTTAAAATAGTCAAATACGGGCGTACCCAGAGTATATCCTATATGATATTTACCTCTCAATTTTCTCTCGCCTAAATCGTACATTCTGCCGTAGAGCTGTGAATACAGCATAGCAATAAGGAAGTTGTACGCCTGATGCGATTGAGGAATGCCAAGGAATAGATATGACTGCTGAGTAGCCATTTTATCAATGTCGATGTTCATAGCAGGATTGTCTTCGTCAAGTCTTGTTATGTTATCAACTGTTTTTGTTGCGAAAATCTGTAAGTCAACCGCTGTTGTAATAAGGATTGTATTTGCAGTTTTCTGCGGTGCTATCAAGAATGTATCATAATACTCTCTTGCTTTGCACGTTTTTCCTTGCTGTTCACATTGAGCAAACCATGCGTTCATTTCTCTTGTGAGCGGCGAGGCTTTATCATCAGGGTTATACAGGCTTCCGTATGTCTTCAGCATTTCTGCATCATGTTCTTTTTCAGTAGTGCTTTTCTCGCCACCGCCACCGCAACATTCGTCATCTTCAACTTTCGCAAGCTGTACCTTTTTAAGAATCGTATTGAAACACTTATCATATCTCGGAATGTTGTCATTTTCAAGAACGAAATAAATCAAAGCCGTAAGGAAGGCTTGTTCTGACTTGTCCCAGAACGGGTCAGAGCTTCCGCTTTCCTTGCCCGCCTTAGCATTCTTCATATATAGGTTAACGAGTACATCAACCTGTTGTTCTGATATTTCGCCATTTGAATCATACACATTAAGCAAAGGATTGTAATGATTACTTAACGTGAAATCAGATGCGTTGAAAAGATATACGTTGTATCCTTTTGACAAGAGATACGGAGCAAAGCTTCTGAAAATATCGCCTGATGGGTCAGTTACGACCATTGAACAGTTTTCCTGTAAGATGTTAGGCTTTATGTATTTGAAAGTTTTACCTGTACCTGTACCACCGATAACAAGAACATTTGCTGAACGGTTTACTTTTTTGTTGTTGAGCGATAAGCCAAGTTGTTGCCCTTGATACATACCAAACAACATATTGTTATCATTGTTATCCATAAACCGTGTTTTGAATTTCTTAAAATCGCTTGCTGTACCGAGCCTTGCATTGCCGTGTTCGTGTCCGACACGGCTTTGCCGCTTCTGTTCGCTTTCAAGGTATATAAAGACACCTACTATTGCAACAAGTCCTGCGCCTATGCCAAAAGCGGTCATAAAAATTGATGAATTGAAAGGTGTTAAAGCATACGGCATATCGTCTGCCATCAGCCAACTGAACGTACAAGCAATTCCGTCTGTGGCTTTGCCGTTTGTATAAACAAAGTATGAGTTTGCTTTTACAGCTAAGAAACAGCCTACTACAAAGCAAGCAATAAGAAGAATAAGCAATTTTTTCTTCCAACTGCCTTTTGCTTCTACGGGTTTGGCGTAATTGATTTTTTCAAATTCTGCCTTATTCGTATATTCACGTACCTTTGGAAGCTCTGCTGTAAGTTCTTTGTTTTTTTCATCAAGAACTGTTTTACATAATTCGGCAGTGCTTTCTTTTACTGCTTTGATGGCTTTTTCTTCTTCTTCCGTAATCATACGATTAACTGTATATCTTTTTGCTTTTCTGAGAGCGGCAAGATAACCATTTACAGCTTCTTCTTCTTGATTGGCAAGAAGTTTGTCGTCAAAAACATTGTCAATGCTACCCGAAAGCTCAAAAATTTCAAAGCCAACAGTATCATCGTTTTTGTTTTCGCTATCATCATTTTCTGAATTTGCCGCTATATCTTCGGCATCATCTTCAAAATCATCGCCTTGAAACATTTCCGCAAATTCTTCGTTTAAGTCATTCACTGTTTTTCTCCTATCTCTGATGCAAGGTTAATGTGAACTACCGTTTATCAGTTTGTATTTTTCTACTTTGAAATTGTCGCTTTTCCATTCGTTTATTTGTTTGCTCACTTTTTTTATGATGTATAAGACCAGTTTGTAAGTAGATGTTTTATCTATCTCACAGGCTTCAAACAAAGTATCATATTCAGTGAGTTTTTTGTCATTGTCTTCAGACTTATAGGAAACACGAAATATTTTGTCTTTGCCATATTCCATTCGCCAACCGTTAATTACGCATTTTTCATACAACACATAATTGTAAAAGTACATAAAACCTTTTTCTTCACACTCAGTAACAGGACGTGCTTTGTGACTTGAAATTATACAATCTCTTGTAACAAGCATTGCTTTTGATATAACACTCATATCATTAATCAAAAGCGGCTGTTCTGCTGATTGTGCTGTATAAATGTAAATAATCGGTTCGTTTGAATAGCACTCGTAAGATTGTACTTCGGAACAGATTATCGGACACACGATGTTTTCTATTTCCTTTTCCATGGTTGTTATATCTACATACTCTTGTGTAACACCGTATATTTTTTTTATTTTCAGGTCAAACTGTCTGTTTTCTTCAACCTGTTCTAAACGTTTGACTTTGGATAAATCATAATCGTTTAATCTCAGATACATCAACAAGACTTTAGTATCATCTGTGCTTTTTTCGTATTTTGTCAAAAACATAGTAATACACCTTCTTGTATATTTATTGATTCGTTATTCCTTATAACTCATAGAGAGGGTGCAAGTGCGTTATGCACCCTCTTTCTTCAGAGTTATGTTACTTAGTGTTGAACGACCTGTATTTAACTCTGCCGTCAAGGTGTTCAGCCCACCAGTAAGTTTCTTGTGCATTAGTGCTGTAAGCAGATGTTGAGCTTTCACCGTGCAGTTGAACTGCTCCACCGTATGATGTTCTGGCAACATCTACTAAAATAGGTACACCCGCTTTAAGGGTTTGTCCCGTCATTAACTGTATATCTTTATCGAGGACACCTATAAAAATTGCATATTGCGGTAACACATACTTGTTATACGCAACACCGTAATCGACATTGTTTGTATCGCCTATTACGGACGGTATGTAAGAAACTGTACTGCTGTTCTTAGAATTTGAATACCGTTCGTGAATTATCAAGTCTGCGGGGTCGCAATTTGCAAAGTTTGTTACAACGCTTCCCGTAGTACGATTGACAGAATCGTTATTAATTTCAATACCGTTCCGCTTCAGAACGAATATCGCATATCCTTTATCGGTAGTTGCCGTACAGTTTCCTGCACGACTTACTTGAATTGTGATACCGTTAGGTGTAGTTGATGTAAATGTACCATTTGATGTACACATAGTTGTGAGGAAGGAATGTTCATCATGGTACGAATTGTAATGTCCTCTGCCAACAAAACCTAAAGCTGTTTTTAATGCGTCTTCCCTGTCTTTTGAAATTTCGTATTTCTCTTTAACAGCCTCAATTATGGTTTTTATGTCGCTTTCGCCCATTTTCTTCGAACCGATTTCAAGCGGAATATCGAAGCCGTATGCCTCATACCAGTCCATAGCTACACGGTTGATTGCCAAAGACATATTATCTACGCTCCAACCTTCGTATTTCTGGGGCTTGTCAAACGGGAACACATTTTTACCGTAAAGGATACAACAATCTACATCAAAAATATCTTGGAAATTGAAGGCATTGGTTTTTACGTTTTCTGCATTTATACCTTCTTTCCATTCACCGTTTTCAATGTATAAATTAAGACCATTGCGATTAGTTATCGCACTACCCTGTGCTGTTGATTCGGGGCTTGCGATTTGTCCTGTCATTGACATTGTGAGAGCAGATGTCTTATCAACGCTCTTTAAATCATATTTGCCTTGAAGTCTTTCCCAACCGTAGATTCCTAAATTGTTTCTGAAGCCTTCGGTTACAGGTGAGATAGCTTTTTCGTATATTTCGGAGCTGTTGAGCTGTTCGTTAGTCATGGAATAAACTATTCCGTTCGACTCACATGAGATGTGACCGCCGCAATACTTGAACGAATGCTTTTTACAGTTACGGGTAAGAGTAGTAGTTTTGGTTTTGCCTACAACAATCTTTACCGAAACCTTCCAAAGTTTTTTGATGTTCTTATCTGAAAGTTCATCTTCTGTCATTTCTTTGTACTTAATGGCATTGTCACCATTTTCTTTGCTTGTCTCAACATCGAAAAGCATTGCATACTTCTTGCCATCGTGTTTTTCGTCTTCTTTTTTTACATAAGTGCCATCAACAGTCTTAAAATGTTCTTCGACATCTTTACTGCTTTTATCTGTTTCATATTCTTCTTTCGCAGTGTGAACAGTGGCTTTGAATGCAGTACGTGTATCATTGGTAAATTTGTAGCTGTCAGTAAAGCTGAATTGATTCAGCTCGGTTGCGTAGTCTTTAGCGTACTTCTTTAAGCAATCTGTGATGTATGATACATCACTTTCTTTTTCAGCGTAAACCGACCAAACTACTTCGTTGCCAGTGGTTTTTGACGTTCCGTATGCTTTTTTGGTTTCTTCCTTACTCTTAGACCAACAAGCATTGCCGCTTATCTTGTCGTAAGTGTCTTTGTTGTCACCGTAGTTCGAACGTAGACACAATCCGTTGATGTCAGTGGCGTTGCCGATAGACACTTTTGTTTCGAACTCATCTCTGTCAAGCCAATACTTCTTGCCATTGGCTGTAATATAAGGAGAAGTTTTGTTTTTTGATTTGTCGTAACCGACTTTGAAATCTTTTGTTTCAGGAGCATCGCAGATTCCATATCTATAGAGTATATCGCCAGTTACATTTTGTCCGTCTTCCGTTAAAAGACGCTTATTGACATCGTAATAATTTACGGTCAATGAAATGGTTTGCTGATGCGAACACTGGAACAATGTTGAAGCATAATTCTGTATTGTAGCATAGCTTACACCTATTTCAAGTTTAAAAGGCGGTTCTGATGCACCGAATAGACCTGCAAAGAAATTACCGATACAACGGAAGAAGTTGCCAACGTCTTTACAGAATTTATCCCAATTTAATTGTGCAGGCGAACAACCCATAATGTTTTGGAGATTGTTGTCGCTTTGAGCGTTTTGCTCAAATTGGAACATAACATCGGTCATAGCGATAATATCTTTTACATTGCTTGTGTGTCCGTTATCGTAAGCACTCTTGGGATTTGAGCCTCTTTTTGCACTGTACTGACTTGCGTTTGTCAGTAGCGTTGTAGAATTAACACCTGTATAACCATTTATTCTTGTAAGATAATTATTGTTTTTATCGGCTGATACAGCATTGTCAAAATGGAACGGATTGACGTACATTGTGCCGTCTTCAGCAACGATTATATTATTAAATGAAGAAATATAATCGTTATAAGTTTGGTAATTCATGCCGTATTTGACATCTTTTTTATTCTCAAACGCCTTGTCGTAAGCCTGAATGCTCTGTAACCAGTCATTTTCAAAAGAATTGTCGTTCGAGCCTAAGCCTTCATATAACTGATAAGCTACCGTATCTGCGTATGTCTGAGGTGCGAGTAAGTCATTTATCGCATCTTTAGGACTAAATTCAAGCAAACACTCTATAAGTGTTCCGACAATAAATAAAATCATAAGAGCGGCGGCAAATATAGCGGCGGCTATAGCAACAAGTAAAACAACCGTCCACAGGAGTTTGCTCAGTGCTTTTGAAATCTTTGATACAAACTGACCTAATTTGGAACTTGCAATTTTGTTTTTCGCAGAGTTTATGCTTTTCTGGAGCTTACCTCTTACACCGTTCTTTGCTTTTTTTGTTTTAGCAAGTATTTTTTCTTGTTTCTTTATGTATTTACTGGTTCTTGATTTAATTTTTTCGGCATCAAGAGGCTTAGGCTTTTTATTTATAATAGGCTTTAAGGGTTTGTTATAAAGTTCTTTGAGTCCTTTTCTACCTATTTTTTTGGCATTTGCAAGGTCTTGCATTCTGATATTGCCTAATCTTCTGATAGAGGTAATTGATTTTTGCGTATATTTCCCTATCATCGAAATATTGTTTTTCATTTGCAATACTTCTTGCCAATCATCAGACTTATCTACTCGTGTAATAAAGAAGCTAAGTCCTGCACTTCCTATATTTTTCGCACTTTTTAGTGCTGACTGTGCGCCGAATGCACCTTTTTTATTTATTTGAACAAGTCTGTCTCTTGTCCTTGCAGTTATACCTAATTGTGCAAGTTCTGCACTTGTGAGGTTTTCAAGTTTTTTTATGTTGAACGAGCCTGTTGCTCTGACAAAGAGAAAACCTTTTTCTGCGGCTTTATTAAGGAATGCCTCATTTATTCTTATAAGGTCTTCCATTTTCAGTTCTTTATTGCCTAATTTCAGATGTTTGAACATAGACGATGTTACTAAATCATCTAAGAACGGTGAAGTTGCGGATATTGCCGCTTTTTCAAGCGCATCTAAAATAAAATTATCTTTATCAAGCAATTTAAGAAGTGCTTTTCTATCGTCTTCGCTGAATTTGTCAGACACTTTGATTTTCTTTAAAGCATTATCGAAACCACGAGATGTAGCAAGAGAAGATAAGCTTAAATCCAACTTTGCAAGACTTTCTTCAATAAATTTCCTATTAGCTTCAGAAATGCCAAGAGAAATCATTTTACGTTCAATAATGGTTTTACGTGTAATCTGTTCTTGACTGATAGAGTTTACAATGTCTTCAAGTGCGCCGTAAGACCAAGAACATAATACGCCTGTTGTCTTATAAAGTTCAATTTTATCTTTTTCTTCTTTATCTTCTTCATCACTCTTTTTATGCTTAACAGGACGCTGTGTGTATTCCTGCCTGTAAAGTGTTGATTTGAATGCCTCTGCATTCTGCTGTTGTAAGGTCAGTTTTTTTGAAGAAGGCTTGTACGCTTTTGCAATCAATTCAACAGAACTCTGAGAAAGACCTAAAGCGGCAAGCTGTTGTGTGCTTATATTTTTTAACGCCTTTACATCAAAACGCCCTGTTATATCGTGAAGATTGAAGCCGTTACCTTCTATCTTCTTGACAGCGGTTTCTACGGCTTCTTTGATGTCTTTCTTGCTGTAAAGACCGCTTTCTTTTGTTTGTAAGCCAAGCGAATTTCTTAAATCGGTCAGATGTTCGCTACTTTTGCGAGCATTGTTTTCCAACCTTTCAAGTATTGTATCTCCGTCTTTTTTATCTCTGATTGCACTGAGCTTGTCGTGACCCATTTGAACAAAGCGATTGTATTGTTCTACTTCTTTGTTAAGTTCGTTCGCAATAGAGGCGTAATTGTGATTCTGTTCGCTATTAAAGCGTTTTTCGAGTATTTTGTCACCAAGCTCAACACGCTGTTTGTGCTGTTCCAATATATCTCTCTTTACAGCTTCATCAGTAACTATCTTACCGTTCAATATAACGGTATCGCCATAAAGAACTGTTGCTCTGTTAGCAAAACCCGTGAAAATCTTAGGAGCGGCTTCGTTCCAAGCGTTTAAAGATGTGTTGAAGTATTCCTTTTGGTTTGCTTCTCCACCCCACTGTAACGCTTGTTCGCCTTTGTTGATTATTCTGGACGGAGCAAGCAGATTAGGTATACCGTTTACATAGCTTCCCATACCCATAGGGTTAAGCAGAACCGTGTCGAATATATTAAGACCTGTACGATTAATACCGTTAGAAGGCATATTATTTTCTGTGACAGACTCTTTTTGTACTGTGATGAATATATGCGATTCATCAACATAATCGTCAATTACCTTTTTGACATCTTTGCCTTCGGGCGTTACTAAAGGAACTTCCACCAGATATTGTCCGTTGAGAGCCTTTGCAGGTGCTACCGCTGAAATGCCCTGTTCGTCCATTTCTTTCAGAAACATTACAACAGAAGCTCTATCGTTAAACGCAAGTCTCTGATAATTGTCAGGATTGTATTCATTTATTTCTGTTCTTGTAACAAGAGAATCACCGTAATCTGAGTTTTCGTGCGGGTGACTGTTGCCAAAATCGTTATCGGTAAATTGATTGTCGGCAAATCTAACAACGTCTGCCGCTTCGATTGTTCTTTGATTTGTAGCATTTACATCAGTTTGTTCAACGTCAGTATGTTCATCATCAGTATTTTCATCTTCATACGGATTAGCCATATCTGGTTTTACTTTATCAGAATAGCTTCTTTCAATAATTGATGAAAAGTCCTTAGCACTGGTGTAATCAGGAGCATAGCGCATTTGAGGCGCAGTCATATCAAAGAAATTCTGTGACTGTTCCTCTTGTGCCATTCTTTCAATAGTGCTTGTTTGTACACTTGTAAAAGTTTCGTCTTTGCACAATCGCTTGTATTCTTCTTCGTGTAATTGCCTAAACATATCGTTTACGGCTGTCTCGTAATTGCGAGCAAACGCATTCATGATTTTCTTCGTCATTGCGTCTGTTGCACCACTTGCTCCACGAAGGAAGGGATTTATTTCGTACATATCGGTTTTCCTTTCTTTATATTTCAGACAACATCGGAATGTCGCTGATATATGTATGGTTCACATAACCACGCAAGGAATCATTTTTCGTTTACACCGTATATATACTCGTCATTCGAAAGCACATCAGGTGTTTCGGTTTCTTCGAAATCGTCATTTGTTTCTTCTTCGCTTGTTACACCGTCATTCTTTTCAGATTCTATACGGTCAATTTCATCAAGATAGTCGATTTCGTCTTGTACAGCAGAATAATCTATACTGTCTTCACTGTACACAACGCAGTCCTTTTTGAACATTATAGTGAGCTTGCCGCTATCCTCTGTGAGGAAAGCGGGCATTATGAACGATATTCTGTATGCCATATATTCCATTTCGTCCTGCTTTATCAGGTCGAATGTCAGCTCGTAATCTCCTGCTTTGCCGCTCGTAAATCTTGTTGTGTTACGTTCAAGCACTGTTCGGAACATACTTTTTATACGCTGAAGATTCATATTGTCTGCACTCATAAGCGTAAGGTAAACATATTCACCGCTTATATTTATAAGATTGTTTGTGTTCACTGTAATTTGTTCAACAACAGTAGAAACGCTCTCATCTTTGTGCTGAAGTACCTGATGAATTGTTACTAAACAATCACAATCTCTGCACTGTTCAAGGCACTTTGTAAATTCTTCAAGTTCTTCTTCTGTTTCAATTTCAAATACGTTTTGCATAAAATATTCCCTTTCTATTCGTTTTTAATCGGTATCAGTTCAATTGCTTCCGCATCTTTTGTAACACCGTATTTTGTACCATCGTCATTTTCAATAATGCCTTTATTGTTTATCATTATGCCGCCTGTTTCTTCGTTGAACTCAACACAAGCCCAATATCCTGAAGAAGTACGTTTAAGCGGAAAGAGTTGTTTGTTTTCCCCGTATTTCTTGCCAAAACTATCGGGAAAACATACTCCGTCATGTGTGTCTATGCTAAATTCCACTTCATAATTGTCACTTTTTAAATCCTTGAACACCATTATGTCAAGCGAACCGTCTACTATTCGTGCGGTCATCAGAAACGGTATACCCTTATGTACAATTTTAACCATTCCCGACTCTTGATAAACCGCTCTGTAATTGTTTACGTTGTCATCAAGTACAACTATGAGCGGCAAGCTCCGTCTGTCAGGCATCTTTTTGGTAGGAAACACAAAAAGTGTGATTTTTTCATAATTCGGTTTTGTTATTCGTGCCGTTATTGTCGAGAACCACATTGTATCAATGTATTTTCTCAAATCTGTTTCTTCGTGGTTAGAATCACCTTCTATAGTGTTTTTTGTTATTTCAGACTCGCTTTTTTCAAGTTTAGTCTTTTTTGTCTTTTTAGCTTTATCGGCATACATCTCGTCTACACAATGCCTTATTATCTCATCGTGATTAAAAAAGCTGTACGGCTCTGTCGATATTGCGTAATATATCTGATATTCGTCATTCGGCTTTTCAAGAATAGCTTTCAGACGGTCTATGTTTTCTTTTTTACAAAAAATATTTACCTTTTCACCGTACATAGTAAAAAACTGATAAGACTGTAGACTCATTAAAAATGTTCTCATTACCATATCGCCGTGCAATCGGCTCTGCTCATTGGCTTTGCGCAAGTCTATGTTCATTGTAATAAGATACAGTTCCTCATCTGCTTCATCTAACCTTTCACAGAAATCCAAAAACGCATTTCTGTTTGGAAAACCGTTATCATCGGTAAAAAAGTCTTTTTTTCTTATTTCAATTTTTTCGTTGCTCTGGTAATCGTCATATATTGTCTTCATCATCGGAATACCACTTCTTTTTTTCTTTCTTCATATCGTCATACGAAACATTTTGCGGCGCAACTGACAATATCGTTTGTTCTATCTGCCATATCGTGCCTATTGAGGGTTCGAGGCAATGAAATTTGTGTGCATTGTCTGGCTCAATCGTTATATTGTATTTTTCGGATAATTTCTTTATCTTACCCAAACACTTATATCGTCTTTTGTATGTTGAGTCGCAAGAGGTTGAACTTACACATTGTATTTTTTCTTTTGCAAAATGCTTGAAAGCAATGCTCTTTACTATTTCTTTGATGTAGCTGTTTGCAATGTTTTTCTCTTCAAGCTTTTTTAATATTTTCGGTGATTCAAGTATTGCCATAATCGTTTCACTTGCAAGGTCTTCTGCATCTTGTTTTGTACTGCCTTTTTTATCGCCGTAATAGTACCTTGCGTATTGATTAACTACCTTCGTCACTTCTTCCCAATCTATTTGTTCGTTCATTTTTTCCCTCTTCATTGCCGCTATGTTCTGCTATCTCTTTTAAGATTCTACCCGCTTCTTCAAGTGTTTCGCCAAGGCAAAAGTCTTCGTTATTGTCGTAGTAAGGCTTGCCTCTTAAAAAAGCAGGAATGTTACGTTCTGCTATTTTCATTTGTGATGTCCCCTATATGTTTCCCTATATGTTGGATTATAACATATATCAAATGTAGCCATAGAGCCAATGTGTTTAATGGCTCGGCTACATTCGATACATTTTTGCACTTATTGATTGGTTTTTATTCTGTCACTGTTTCCGTGTCTTTTTCATCTGCCGCTGTATATGACAATCCTTTTGCCGTATCGTTGGGGTTCGTTGACATCAGCTTGTACAGAACGTTTTCTGTAGGTAACTTGTAATCAAACGGTATCATTACAGTGCCGTTATATAACAATCCCTGTCCCGCAGGTCTGTCCTTAATGTAATCAATCAGCGTGTCACTGACAGCATATATCTGCTGTATCTGCTGTCTGCCGATAGGAGACTGGTTAAAGAACATAAAAAAGCCTGTGTTATTAAACATTGCCGTACCCTGTGAAGAACGTAACAAGTCAGCTACGTCCTGCGTGATACCTGTCATAATACCACCGTATTTACGCACACGCTTGTAGTACGCCATAATTGTATCAGCAGACGATTGTGTCTGGAAGAATAAATGGAACTCATCGAGATATACCCATACCGCACGGTTCATCTTATATTTTTCATTGTATTCTCTGTTCTTTACGATTCTCGTCCAGATGTTTGACAGACAAACCTTCATAGCCATTTCTTTCATCTTTTCGGGAAGCGAAAGCAGATTGTAAACAAGCATTCTGTTACCGACAGGTACATTCGTCTTCTTGGCAAAAACGTTATACTGTCCTACACAGTACGGCTCAATTGCTGTTGCTACCTTTACCGCTTCAGGTGTTCTCATATCAATAAGGCATTCGTAGAAATCTGCGAGTGTCGGGCATATCTCTGTATCTATATCTCTCTTGTCGCCATCTTCGTGTCTGCGTGTCATTGTATCAATGTAGGATTCATACATCTGCGTAGTAGCTTTGTGGATAGCGTTTACCTCAAAGCTGTTACACTCTCTGCCTCGTCCGAGAATTGATTCTACAAGACCTACCATATAGTCACACTTTTCTGCGAGCGGCGTAGCCTTCGGGTCGTCCCATTCCATAGACATATCACAAGGATTGATTGTGTATTCAGATTTCAGTTCAAGGTCGATTACTGTACCGCCTAAAGCGTTTGCAATTACACGATACTCGTTCTCAGGGTCAAGGACGATTACTTGGTCGTCAGACGACAACATATTAACAATCATTTCACCCTTTGTTGCGAATGATTTACCTGAACCCGACTGTCCGACAATAATGCCGTTCGCAAGTTTACTGTACTTACGGGAATACATTATCATATTCTTGCTTATTGCATTGATTCCGTAGAAGTAACCGTTGCGGTCTTGCAGTTCCTGTATGTTAAACGGGAACAACGCCTGTACATTATCCGATGTGAGTAATCTGTCTACGATAATCTTACTGGTTGATGTCAGACAAGCTGTATTCAGACCCTGTACCTGCTGACCGATAAGATATGAAGGTGTTATGGTGTAATCTCCACATATTGCAGAGAACTGGTCGCTTGCTGTTTGCAGGTCTTTTTCATTTTCTGCAAATATGGTAATAACTGAAGTAACAAGGAACAGCTTTTTTCCTTCCACTACTACATCGTGACGCAGGCGTTGTGTTTCTTCCCTCATTACAAGCAAGTCATCATTCATCAGTGAGGGGTCGTATCCACCTTTGTATGCGTTCTTCGATTCCTTGATTACATCTGCCTTAACTGATGTATTCATATTTTTAACCAGAGCGATAGACTTTTTACGGGGAACTGCTTTCATCTGAATTACAGTTACCATTTCAGTCGGAAGGTTGGTTGTTTTTGTAAGGAAAGAGGTATCAATTGACTGAGGGAAATCATTGTATGCGTATGACTTGCAGTATCTGTTTTCGTTCAGTACGATATTCTTTTTTGAACGCATAATGCACTGCGGGGCTACAAGGTCTTTAATGGAGTAACCCGCTTTTTCCATCGCAAGTTTATCAATGTCTACTCTGTCATTCTCTCCGTCCTTATTAGTGTGAATTATAAAGCGGTCATATTCTTTTTCAAACGGAAGAACCTTATTGCCGTTAAGAATCTCTCTGAGAATTGATAAACGTTCAACCGCTTCAACGGGTACGACCCCGTTTTTATTTATTGCTTTTACCGCTTCCTGAAGAGTAGGTTCAACTGTATTAAATGTTGTTTCCGCATCGGAAAGGCTCGCCTCAGTAGCTGTAAGCATTATGTACTTCTCTTTTGTTATATCGTTTCGTCCTTCGGTTATCTTTTCGTCAATAATCGCATTGTACGCCTCACGATATTCGTCTATGCTGTCACCTTTTTCTTTGATGTGGTAAGCCTGTGACATATCTGCCATTGTGTTCGCTTTGTTTATGATAATAACACTTATGGTTATGTTATCCATAAATCTGTTTACCAACTGTGTGTACTTCTTCAGCAATTCTTCCTGCACATCATCAGGCTCTGAAACAAAATTGCTGTCAATCAGATGATACAGTTTTGAATACTGATTTCTGTAAATTACAATACCGTTGTTCGTAATTCCGTCAATCTGTAATACGTCCTGCACGGTTCTTGCAAGACCTTTTACACTTTTCTTAGTTGTTTTCTTTTTTGCTGACTCGCTTGCCGCTTCATCGGCAGAACTTTTTTTGTTGAATAAATTCATCTTGTTTGTTCCTTTCACTTTTTATCTTTCCTGTTTTTCAATTGATTTGTCACTTGTTTCATCAACAACCGCTTCAGAATGTTTTGTATAAATATAGGACGGTATGTTTAAGTTTTCGAGAACATTTCTTGCAATGTCATATTCGTCACTTTCAAACTGTTCCATATATATCTTTCTGCGCTTGCGGTCGATGTCTCGCAACAAACTTTCAATTGATAACAGATTGTTTACGGTTTGCTTCTGATTATCCGTTTTTATGAACAGATACATTTGGTTTGAACCCTCTGCCTGTTTCAATGCAACTTTTGATGATGCGTTTCTTAGCATTATGTCTACTTGCCGCTTTAAAGCAGGATTTTTGTTTATCATCGCCTGTTGTGGTAATTTGCGCTCAACATTGTCGTATAATTCAATTACGATAATTGCATTTTCATCAATAGGTGCGTGTAACATCTTGTCATCGAACACATTTACTTTTGCATATTCGGCAGGAACATATCTCTTTGCTTTAATCTGCTCAATTTCTTCCTGCGTAAATGTATAATGTACCTTTGACAAAATTGCTCTGAACACTTCATTCTGATGTTCTAAATCATCAATCTTATCCATAAGCGGTTTAAGACCAATATCTTTTTCTTTCAGACCTATTCGGTTCAGTGTTTCAAGCATTCTTTCAATGTCCTGCATCAATGATGTTTTTTGCGCCTCTGCTTCGGATATTTTCTTATTGAGTGTTTCAATTTTGAGTTCCATTACAGTCTTGTTACCATTCACGGTTGCTCCGTTCAGTATTTGACAATGATACCCTAAATCGTTTGCAACATACGCACTCAATCTTTGGTGCATACCCCTGAGATAAACACGATTGATTTTGTTACGACAAGACAATCTTTCAAATTCCTTATCGCCATTTTCTTCTTCCCATTCTTTTAATGCTTTTTTTACCCAACTTTTTTCTAAGTCAAGTCCTTTAGTGCCTTTTATAACTGGCACAAAATCTAAATGAATGTGGGGGGTCGTTTCGTCTTTATGCACAATTGCATTAATAACATTTTCTTTTCCGAAGTCTTCACAGTAAAAATCGTAGACCGAGCGAAAAAACGCTCGTTCGTCCTGTGCTTTAACATCTTTCGGCAGTGTGACTATTATTTCACCCATACAACAGTAATTACCTCTGTTTTGGGAATACACTTCACTGACACGCTTGTGTACGTCTTCTGCAACACCCTTTTTGAAATAATAGTTCAAGTGTGTTCTTTCACTGTCTATTTCTTCATTTTCATGTGTTACTCCATCGTCACCCGCTCTGTTGTTATGCAACAATAGTCTTCCTGCCGCATCTCTTTTGTATTTTGCAAATGCCGCCATTCACTTTCTCCTTTCTTCGCTTTTTCATCTTCTTTATGGTTCATTTAACCACATTAGGCGGTTTCTCGCCGTTTGTTTCCTTTTTTTGTGCGATTTACCCTTGCTCACCTTTCCCTCTCTTGCTGACATTTTTAAAGTTCGCATAACCAGTTACGCTTTCTTTTTAAAATGCTAACAATTTCACAATTTCTTTTAATAATGCCGTTTTGGAACTATCTTTCCATATTTTGAGAGTGGTTTTTGTCTGTTTTCGCCGCTTTTTTCACATATTCGATAATTTCCTGTTCGTTTCCTTCTCTGAGAAGCCTGTTCAGTTCTATATCGCCTTTGTACCATTCTTCAAACTGCTGTTCAAAAATCGCTCTGTCTTTATCCGATAAGCCACGACCGAGTTCAGCTTTGTATTTTTCGTATATCGGAAGCACTATCGGGTGGTTAATATTGATACGGTAGTTATAAGGATTGTGGTCGTTATAAACACTATCAAATACAGTTAGTTTTTTCGGTGAATCTTTGTAATTAACCCATGCCATATTATGTACCTCACTTCGGATTGACAAACACAAATGTTGTGCCGTGCTTTTCTTTGTCTACTACAAGATATGCAACGAACTTTCTTCCGTTTTTCGAAACGAAAGGTTTGTCTTTTGTTCTACCTTTTGTAAGTAAATCTTCAAGGTCTGATTCTGTCATTTTTGCTTTACAGATTTCATTGCTGAAGCTGAACTTACAATCACAGTAAAAACCGTAACGTCCGTATTTCAATGTAGAGCCGCATATCGGACACTTGTGTTCTTTTTTTGGTTGATTTTCTTTTTCTTTTGGACTTGCGATTACCGCTTTGTTTTCCGTAAGAACTCTGTTTGTTGTTTCTGTAACGTAAGTTATTATATTATTGAGATAATCGTTCTTACTCATCTCTCCGTCTGCAATAGCAGAAAGGTTATTTTCCATATCAGCGGTCTTCAACGGACTTATAAGAGCTTCATCATATTTTGCTATTACAGGAATGATTGATTTACCTAATTCAGTAGGTGCAATCTTTTGGCTTTTTGCAACGGTAATGAAGCCTTTATCTTTAAGCTTTTCAATGATACTTGCTCTTGTAGCTGATGTGCCGATACCTGATGTTTTTATCTGTTCTCTCAGTTCTTCGTTTTCAATTAACTTGCCTGCCTTTTCCATTGCAAGTATCAGAGAACCTGTGGTATAAGCAACGGGTGGTTTGGTTTCCATCTCATTGACCGAGAACTGATTAACGCTTACGTTATCTCCTATATTCGGAACGTAGTTCTTTTCTGTCAGTTCTTCTTTATCTTCTTCCTGTTCTTCTCCGTCATTTTCGTTCTTCGCCTTGAACCCGTATTGCTTTACGATACGATAGCGTTCAATGAAATGTTCGCCGTTACTGTGAACGTATAAAACGTAAACAGCATCGTAAATATAAGGCGGCAACATTATGTCAGTAAAACGCTTCATTATTGCTTTGTATACAGCCTGTTCAAGACCCTGTAATTCGTCAGCGTTTCCTTCAAATGTCGGTATCAATGCGTAATGGTCTGTAACCTTTGAATCGTCAATATATCTTGCGGGTATATTGTAGCCTTTTTCTCTAAGGTCACTTGCTACGGCGTTCGTTAAAAATCTGCTATCGGTACGAGGATAAGTAGTATACTTTTTTTCGTAAAGCGACTGTGCGATTTTCAATGTATCTGCGGGTGAAATATGGAAACGTTTTGAGCAGAACGCTTGTAAATCAGCAAGGTTAAAAAGATAAGGTGCGTACTCTATTTTAGGCTTTACTTTGAGATTTTCTACAGTAAGATTTCTGTTCTGATTAAATTCATTTGCAAGAGTTACTGCATCTTCTTTTTTCAAGAAGCCAGTTTCATTATATAAGCGGTCGTCTTCAAAATATCTGCTTCGTTTGTCAACGTGCCACGTAGCAAAATTGTCTGCTTTTATACCGTAGTAATTGGTTTTCTTAAAGTGGTCTATTTCATCTTGTCTGTTTACTATCATTGCAAGTGTCGGGGTCATAACTCTGCCAACGTTAAGAACGCTTCCATAACCGCCAGAAGTCAATGTAAAACATTCGGTAAAATTCATACCGATAAGCCAGTCGGAAATTGCTCTCATATATCCGCTGTCTATCATATTCTGATATGACGAGTAAGGTTTTGCGTCTCTGATTCCGTTAATTATACTTTCAGCGGTATAAGAGTCAATCCATACTACTCTTTCGTCTATATTCGGCTTGCTTCTGAATATTTGATTTCTTATCAGAGCCTGAATGTATATTCCCTCACGTCCTGAGTCACCTGCGTAATAAATTCTGTCTATATCTGGTCTTGTATAAAGAGATTTAATTACTTTGAACTGTGCGCTTGTATTTTTTAGTGGTACATATTTAAACGGGTGCGGAATCATCGGCAGATTTGCCTTGTCCCATTTTTCCCATTTCTCGTTGTATTCCTTTGGTTCAGCTATTGCAATAAGGTGTCCGACAGCCCATGTGATTATTACATCACAATTGATTACATTCGAGTGACCTTCTATATAACCGTCATTTTTACCGCCGTTGACCTGAAGAACTTTTTTATATTCCTGTGCCACAGACGGTTTTTCCGTTATGATAATTGTTTTTCCCATTATTCGTTCCCTTCGTTTTCTTGTTACGTTTTATTCATCGTCTTCATCGCCGTAATCGAAGTCGTCATCTTCAATTTCTTTGATAAAGTTAATATACTTCTCTCTAAGTTCTTTCTTTTCCTCGTGTCTCTCTTTCGCAGACTTTTTCTTTTTTGTAAGAAACTGTTCTGCTTTAGAAGGTTCTTCTTTTCGGGTTTTAAAATAGAGCCACAGATAAAACAAAAAAAGAAGAGCGAATATCACAGCAAATACCGACATCGTTGTATTGTAACCAAACGCAAGAATGGCACATACAACTGTCAGTATCGCATAGATAATCGCTCTGAGCAGATTTCTCTTATATTTATAAAACATTATTAAATTACCCCTTTTCTCTATCCTTGCTTCACAGCAAGATTACGTCTTTATATGTTCCCTTTTGACGGGTCAAAGAACTATTTGTACAGCCCTTTTCCCATAGCCGTAGCATACTTTAAGTTCTTTGCTTTTTATCAGCATTTCCCGTTGCCGATAATATCCAAACAATTCTACGTTAAACGTGTAAGCACCTATCTTTTCCCTCTGTAGGTAGCCTATCTTAACGTATGTTGTTATAGCGTGATTGACTCGTGTTAGCGAGACATCATTTTTCTTTGCTATTTGTTCCTTTGCCGCTTTATTCACTATCAGATAATTTTTTCCCGTTTTTTTATCTTCAATCGCTATAAGAAACAAATCGTATAATATCTTTGATAAACCTTTTGGAACGCCATAAAAATATCCCAAATGTTCAAGATATTTTAAAAACGCATTTATAAAAACTCTCACTCCTTTGATTGTAGTTTTTTACTACAACAGTATTGTAACATTTTATAGCACTATTGTCAACCGTTTCTTATTATTTTTTTGTAATGTGGGTTAATGAACTATACATATAACAGAAAGGAAGGTGCTTATTATGAATTTTGAAATAAGCTTTGAAAAGAAACTTTCACTTGCATCAGAAAGCAAAGATGAAGATACATTGTTTGTATTGGCAAATGACGGCGATTGCAGAATCAGGGAAACGGTAGCAGGAAACACCGCAACAAACGCATCTGTTCTTGATAAACTTTCAAAGGATATATTCTGGCGTGTTCGTGCAAGGGTTGCTTCTAACAGAAACACTGACGTAAAAACGCTGAGATGGTTAGGAAAAGATGAAAGCTCTCTTGTAAGAGAATGTGTAAGTAGCAATCCTCACATTGATGCAAATACAATGAACAGCCTTGCAAAAGACGAAATCTATTATGTCAGAGAGCAAGTTTGTAAGAATCCTAAAGTCAGCAATAAAATTCTTTTCTTTTTATCAAAAGACGAAAATAATTTCGTTAAAGAAGCGGCAAACAGTGTTATAAGAAAAAAAGAAAATAAAAAAATCGTACAATCCGAAATAAGTTTTTAGTTATGTGGCTTAATGACCCATAAATATTTCAGAAGCAATTTGACTCACGCAAAAGGAGAAAATTATGAGTTTTTTAAATCCAGACATTTATAATGAAAAAAACCTTGAAAAAGATGATGCACAATCCATTTCGGACATTCGATATGTTCTGCGATGCCTCGATAATGATGACATCATTGACGATTATTGCAGTCAGCGAAGTATGGGAAAGCTTGAAACCGAACTTATGAAAGAAAGGTTAAAGTCTTACACCGAATTTATTAAAGAGCATCTTGAAGAAAACATAACAGAACTCATTGTAACGATGATTGAAGGTTACGATGAAGAAACGTTTGAAAAGAACATACGCCGCAATTACGAAGGCAAAGAAATTAAAGAGGGCGACTAATATGAAAAAACATATAATCTGGAGCAGTACAATCAACTTTGAAGATTGGGAAGATGATTTAAAAGAAAAATATCCTAACCTCAGTGAAGATAAACTTTACGATATAGCGGTAGAAACCAATGACGAATATCTCAATGACGAAAGGGCAAATTTAAACATAAAATGCGAAGGAAGCATTTTGTTAGTAGGAGACATAGGTAGATGGGACGGCAGAAGCACGGGCTACCGTGTAATCGAAAGCGGCAATATTGCTGATTGCTTGGAATCACAGTTAAGAGGTATATCTGATTTGGATATTTACCTTGATGAACGTGGTGATTTAAGAGCTGATGAAACTCATCATGACGGTACAAATCACTACTTGTTCAGGTCTTTCAAACCTTCTGCTACTCAACAGCAGATAGAAAATCTGAAAGAAAAAATTTATTGCGGCAATGCCACAAGAGCAGACATTGTAAGACTCACTGACCGTTTAGGCGATAAAATAGCCGCTGTTTACGGTTGGGATATACCTAAGTTAAAAGCAAGAACTCCTCAAAAAGAAAGATAAGTGCTATGTGGTTTAATGAACCATATATCTTATATATTGAAGTCAAAGCGTTATCCAAACGCATTTCTTCACAAAATTTAAAGTTCAGGAAGGATACATTAACATGGCAAAAAAGACACAAGAGCTTATCGAAGCTGAAGAAACTCGCTTATCAGATTTAAAAAAGAAACTACAAGAGGCAAAAAAAGAAGTACAGAACTGTGAAAAGAAAATTGCTTCTTTAAGAAAACAAGCGCAGAGCGAAAAGCTTGAACTTCTCGCACAGCTTGCAAGCAAGAAGGATATTTCGGTTGAAATACTTCTGAAGGCTATCGAAAATGAAGACATTGTTTCACTCATTGCAGAAACAAAAGCAGATGAAAGTTCTGCTCAGTCGTCATCAAATGAGGAATCATTAGCTACGGTGTCAGCAGATGTTGAGGCTGTTACAGATGACGATGAAGACGAAGATATTGATGAAACCAAAGAAAAGCAGGATTCTGCTTGGTAATTAACTAAGAGTACGACAAGTGTGACATACTTTTCTCCTATTTCTTTTGAATTGGCAGGACTACTACAAGCAGTTCTGCCTTTTCAAAGGAAAATATGTAATCACTTCCGTTCCACTGGAAAGGAAGTACAATGAAAGGAAAAAACGATGAACAAAGAAATACGTTTTGTAGACACTCATTATAAAACATTATTTAATGTTCCCGATGGTGGAAGTGTTGCGATAACCGATTGCACAGGTAAAGAAACAACGTATAAATGCAAATATTTAGATGATTACCACCTTGAAATAAGCGGTAATTGTTGGCATATTATGCAGTTGGCTGAGTTTCTTGAACGTAACGGTGCAACTTGCCGTGCAATAGACGATGTTACAAAAGGAAAAAATTTAACGTATGAACGGTAATTGTCACTTTATTTTTGGTGCGACTGTAAGCACTATGGTGGCGATAAATCTTGAAAAGCTAAGTGTAGTATTACCAAACATAACTTGTTCACCTGAAACCACTTCCCTTCTGATTTTAGGCGGTATTCTTGGTGGCGTAATGCCTGATATGGATAATCCTAAAAGTTACATAGGAAGACTTTCAAGACCAATAAGCACTTATATTGGTAAGTTAGGCGGTTTGTTCGGGAAAAAGGGAAAATATCATCGTGGAATCCTTCACGACCCCTTTATTTATATATGCGGTATTGCACTATCATATATATATTTCCCTTATCTAATAGGATTGTTTATCGGGGGTGTTTCACATATATACCTTGATTTATTCAACCCTGTAGGTGTGCCTGTAATGTTCGGTATAAAACGTTTGCGATTAGGTGAAATCCTTTCAGGAAGTAAACAAGCAATACGTTTTACTTGGCTTAACATTATCTTGTGCCTGCTTATAGGCGTATCAATTAAAATAGGGCTTATGTTGGCTTAACGCCAAAAAAAATAAAAGGAGTATTTTAATATGAGCATTGAAAACTTAACAATTTCGGAACTTCTTACAAAGTACGAAGAGGACAAGCAGATACTTGAAACAATTGATGATTTCAACAATCCCACTGAAGAACAGGCTCTTGCGATGACCGACATTTCTGACGCTCGCAAATTCTTTACTCAGACTCAGGAATCCATTGATTATATTGCCGCTTGTGCTGTGCTTAATCAAGACGGCTCGGTTGATAGCCTTATGAACAAAAACAGCTATCTGTCTACCCTGTTAGACGTGACCGATGTGAATAACAAGGATTTTCTTGACAAGGTGTACAGTGAAAGCACCAATAAGAAAACTGTAGAAGACAAACAGAGAGTTGAAGAATCTATTACTACGGTTATTTGCGGCAATCCGATGCTTACACAGGAATTTCTTTCAATGGCAGACCAGATGCCTGAAACTACTGTAGCAGACACTATGCGTGTCAACGGAACAATCCATAATATGCTTGAAGCTGAAAAGATAAGCGGCAAAACAACAGACATTTTTGATTTTGTTCGTGAACAGCTTAAAAATGAACAAAGCAAGAACAAGCCTTTACAGATTGTTGAAAGCAATGACGGATATGTTATGGCAATCAGTATTCCTGCTGAAGAAATAGCGGCAAATCTTGATTTATCGCAAGAATTTGCGTCCAAAGTAAAAAATGGCAATGAAGTTGTACATAACGAAGCACCCCGTCATACCACTTCAGACCCTTCAAGAGTAGGCGGCAATGTTCAGCTTGAAGAAGTCGATGACTTAGGAACTATCGAAAGAGATAGCGGTTTACAGACTGAGGAAGAAAAAGAAGAAGATGAACAGCAAAGCAAATCCAATCGTAATAATTACCGTGATATGTAAAGACTGTTTCGGATAAAAAGGAAGTGATTTTATGTATGTAGTTACAATGGGTAAGTATTTCTCTGAACACTCATCATGGGAAAAAGCCTACGAAGAAGCCAAGAAAGCACAATCAATACATTTTGAACCGTGCCGTATATCTTTAAAACGGTCAAACACAGTCTTATGGGATTCTTCAGATTGTGCCATTTTAAACACCTACGAAAGTTTCAGCCGTGAAGAATGGGATTCGTTCGAAAGATGCGGTGCTAAAAGGGAAAACAAACCTTCTGTTTATTTTGATATAGACGGAACTTTAGGATATTGGTATCAGAACGCAAGAGGTTTTGTATATCCCGATGAAGTTCTTGACCCTAATAAACATTACTTCCGTACAATCGAGCCACACCCTTTTATGATAGATGTAGCGAGAACGCTTCACGAAAAAGGCTATGATGTTTGCGTAATCAGTGCCGCAGACCGCTATACGATTAAAGATAAATGGGATTGGTTAAGCGAACACTGCTCTTTCATACCCCCTGAAAACATATTCTTTTGTCCGTTAGGAGCAGATAAAAACAACTTTGTGAAAGGTAATGCTGAGTATTCTATACTGATAGATGACTATAAAGAAAATCTGAAGCAATGGAAAGGCATACCTGTTAAAGCAATCAATACAATAAATTCTCCTGACGCAAATATGACAAATATTATGGGAAAAAGCGGAGATGCAATTTTTGAACAATTCGGTGCAGAGAATTTTCTTTATAAGGATTTACTTGAAAAGTCGGTATCTGATATTACTTCATTGCTTAACTCGATACAGAAAGAAATTGGTAGCAAGTCTAAGCAGAAAAACGATATATCAAGATAATCTGATTCAAGAAAGGAAACTTAAATGACGGCAGAAGCATTATATAACCTCTCTTATGAGAAAAAAATTGATTTAGCAATGGACGAAGGAACACCCGCAGAAATACTTGTCGTTCTCGCTAAGGATATAGACACTCATGTACGAGAAGCAGTAGCAAAAAATGAAAACACACCTGCTGAAATACTCGCTATGCTTGCACAAGAAAATGACAAGTATATTCGTGCGGCTGTTGCAAGGAACGAAAACACTCCTGCTACAATACTCGCTATGCTTGCACAGGAAAATGACAAGTATATTCGTGCGGCTGTCGCATCTAATCCGAATGTAAGTAACGAAAGACTCACAATATTTGCGAAAGATGAAAATTGGTGGGTTCGTATGAGTGTAGCAGGAAATAGAAACACATCTGCTGAAACACTTGCAATGCTTGCAAACGATGAAAATTATGAGGTTCGTCATGTGGTTGCGGGCAACAAAAATGCACCAATTGAAACACTTGTTATGTTCTCTAAAGACAATGACGGAAGTATTCGTGAGGCTGTTGCTTCAAATAGTAATACACCGCTCGAAATATTATTTCAGCTTGCTAATGATAAAGATACCTTTGTTCGATGGGCTGTTGCAAGGAACGAAAACGCTCCCGCTGAAATACTGGCTCAACTTGCTGAAGACGAAGAAGCTGATATTCGTTATACGATTACAACGAACCTAAATACGTCTTATAACACACTTATAATGCTTTCAAACGATGCAGACGAGCAGGTAAGCAAAAGGGCTGAAGAAATCCTCAAAGAACGTTTATCAAAAAATAAAAGCCATATAGAAAAATAACATCATCGCCACTTCCGCTCCATTGGAACGGAAGTGCTTTTTTGTAATGCGGCTTATTGATACATGAATCAGATGTAAAAAAACAATTTGCTTTCAGAAAGGATAAACAATATGAACGTCACAATGGATTTAAGCAAATTATCGTATGAAACGAAAATAGCATTGGCTAAAGACGAACAAAGCTCTCCTGAATTTTTTGTGGCTCTTTCAACCGATAAAGACCCACGGATTCGTAAAATAGTAGCAAGGAATGAAAACACACCTGTTGAAGTGCTTGATTTTTTGGCAAAAGACAAAGACTGGTGGGTTCGTATGGGTGTAGCAGGAAACAGAAACACATCTGTTGAAGTGCTTTCAATGTTTTCGCAAGATGATGATGACTATATTCGTTATGAGGTTGCAACTAATATAAAAACGCCGTCTACAATATTATCGGCACTTGCAAAAGATGAAAATGTATATGTTCGTGAGGTTGTTGCTTCTAATCCAAACACAATAATTGAAATACTTGAATTTCTTGCTGATGATGAAGATTATGAGGTTCGTGAGGCTGTCGCAGAAAATGAGCGTACACCTATTGTTTTGCTTATAAGACTTGCTGAGGACATAAGTTCAGATGTTCGTGCGGCTGTAGTGCGAAATAAGAATACACCGTCTGACGCACTTGTTCAACTTACACAGGACGAAAGGTTTTATGTAAGCATCACAGCAAGGGAAGCTCTTGAAGAGCGCAAGGCAAATGCCAAATGCAATATAGAAAAATAACATTATCGCCACTTCCGCTCCATTGGAACGGAAGTGTTTTTTGTAATGTGGCTTATTGATACATAAATCAAATGTAAAAACAAATTCGTTTTAGAAAGGACGAAACAATATGAACATTACAATGGATTTAAGCAAAATACCTTATGAAGCCAAAGTAGCTTTGGCAAAAGATGAACAAGCCTCTCCTGAACTTCTTGCGGCACTTGCAACCGATAAAGACAAACGGATTCGTATATTGGTTGCATGGCATAGCAGTACACCTTCAGAAGTGTTAGACGCACTTGCAAACGATGGTGATTCGGTAGTCCGTAGAGCTGTTGCGGAGAACGGAAATACTTTTGCAAAGACTTTAGCAAAGTTGGCAAACGATATAGATGAAGATGTTCGTATTGCTGTTGGCGAAAATAAAAACACAAAAGAAGAAACTCTTGCTATGCTTGCAAAAGATAAAAAAGAGTGGGTACGTGAAGCCGTTGCTTCTAATCCAAACGCATTACCTGAAACACTTGAATTACTTACGGAAGATACAGCCAAATTTGTGCGTGGAGCAGTTGCACGGAACAAGAATGCGCCTGAAAAAGTTTTCTTAAAACTTGCAAAAGATGAAAACTCTATTAATCGTCATTACGTTGCTTCCAATCCTAATGTTCCTGCTGAAATACTCGCATTTCTTGCAAAAGATGATGAATGGCGTGTTCGGTATGCTGTTGCAAGAAATGAGAATACGCCAAAAGAAGCACTTACTGTACTTGCACAGGACGAGGAAGAGTGTGTTCGTAGTGAGGTTGCCGCAAACGAAAATACATCTATTGATGTGCTTGCTATGCTTGCCAGTGATAAAGAAGTGTGGATTCGTTTTGCCGTTGCAGGAAACCCTAATACTCCTCTCAATGTACTTGAAACACTTGCTGATGATGAAAATTTGCGAGTATCTGAAAAGGCTGAAAACGTTCTTAAAGAACGTTTAATGAAAGGCAAATGCGGTATAGAAAGATAACCACAAACAAAACTCTTTTAAGGAAGGTTAAAGTTGTAATGAAAAAAACAAAACTTGAAGCAATAAAATCAATGGATTTAGACAAGCGTTTGTTTTTAGCCAATCAAACAGCAGATGAAGAGACATTATGTATATTAGCGACTGACACCAGAGAAGAAGTTCGTCAATTTGTTGCTTTAAATGAAAATACACCCGCAAAAGCTTTGTCTGACCTTGCTCGTGATAAAAGCTGGCGTGTTCGTAGTGCTGTTGGCATAAATAAAAATACAAAAGCAGAAACTCTTGCTATGCTTGCCAGTGATAAAGAAGCGTGGATTCGTTGGGCTGTTGCAAGAAATGAGAATACACCAAAAGAAGCACTTGCTGTACTTGCAAAGGATATAGACTGGCGGGTTTGCAAAGCTGTTGCAAGCAATAAGAATGCACCTGAAGAAGTTCTCTCAAACCTTGCAAAAGACGATGATACCAGTGTTCGTGAATCGGTTGTACATAATCAAAACATTTCTTCACATACTCTTGCAATACTCTCTAACGATAAAAACGCTAATATTCGTTATAATGTTGCAAGCCATCAAAAAACATCACTTGAAACGCTTGCAAAACTTGCTTTAGATAATAACTATAGTGTTCGGTATGCCGTAGCACGGAATAAAAACACACCATTTGAAACGCTCACAGCACTTACACAAGACGAATCTCCCTATGTCAGAGAAGCGGCAACGCAAGCACTCTCCGAGCGCAAAGTGAAGAATAAATGTGATATGGTGAAATAAGCAAAAAACACTTCTGCTCCACTGGAACGGAAGTGTTTTTTTGCTATGTGGCTTAATGAACCATAAATCAATTGTAAACACAAATTCGTTGCAGAAAGGACGAAACAATATGAATAAAGAAAACATTTTATCAAAGATAAGCAAAATGTCCGAAGAAGAGCTTATAGACTTGGCTTGTAACACTTCTGATGTTGAGATACTTAAAATATTGGCTGTAAATGATAACTATGATGTTCGTACAGCAGTTGCAGGAAACGAGAATACACCTGTAGAATTGCTTGCTGTGCTTGCACAGGACGAGGATAGTTGGGTTCGTCAAGCTGTTGCATTAAATGAAAACACATCAAAAGAAACACTTGATGTACTTGCCAGTGATAAAGACTGGTGGGTTCGTATTGACGTTGCGGAAAATAAAAATACAAGTATCGAAACTCTTGCTATGCTTGCAAAAGACGAAGATAGAGATGTTCGTGAGGCTGTTGCCAAAAACGGAAACACATCTGCTGATGTACTTGCTATACTTGCGCAGGACGAGGACGGGCGTGTTCGTAGTGCCGTTGCAGAAAACATCAACACTCCCATTGAACTACTCTCTGTGCTTGCACAGGACAAACATTGGTTGGTTCGTCAAACTGTTGCCAAAAATGAGAATACACCAAAAGAAACACTTGCTGTGCTTGCAGATGATTGCGATTTGGGCATTCGTCAAAATGTTGCAGGAAATAAGAATGCGCCAAAAGAAGCACTTGTAAAACTTGCAGGTGATAGAGATTATGGTGTTCGCAAAGCAGTTGTAAACAACCCGAATACTTCTTATAATACTCTTCTTATGCTTTCAAAGGTCAAGGCGGTAGAAATAAGAGAAAAAGCAAAAGAAGTTCTTAAAGAACGTGCATTAAAAGCCAACACCAATAAAGAAAGATAACCAGACAATCGTTCTGGCAAAGCTGTTCCTAATGTGGTTGAATGAACCATTACTTTTATAAGAGCGCACATAGCGTATAAAACAAATTTTAACCGTCTTGCAAATTTCACAAGGCGGTTATAAGAAGAAAGGAAAAAAATATGAGTATTACAATTCCAATGCAAATGTCTTTATGTAATGTGAGTTACGATGTGACTTCTTATGATATTCAAGAAGGAATCACACATCTCAACGATTTCGCATTTAGCCATTGCCGAAAGCTACAAAACGTACAAATTCCTCAAACACTTTCAGAGGTTGGTGTTTACTGTTTCAGTAATTGCACTCAGTTAGAGGAAATAGATTTATCAAAATCTCAAATCACAAAGATACCGAACTACGCTTTCGAAAACTGCCTGTCTCTTAAAAAGGTTATACTTCCCTTTTCTATAAAGGAAATAGGAGAAAACGCCTTTTATAACTGTGAAAAGCTTGAAAAAGTGGTGTTTACAGCTCCTGACCTCAAAAAAATTGGAAATAAAGCATTCTATTGCTGTGAAAAATTGAAGGATATAAACCTTGATTTCACTTCCATTGAAAAAATTGGTGACGAAGCATTCTATTATTGTGCAAAATTAAAAGAACTCAAACTTCCTGACACAGTTACTTCCATCGGTAAACAATGCTTTATGTATTGTGAAGGCTTACAAAAAGCAGATATTTCAAACACTGCAATTGAAAAGATAGAAGAAAGCACATTTGAAGAATGCTGTTCATTAAAGAAAATTGTTCTCCCCTCTTCTGTTAAAGGAATTGAAGCGAATGCTTTTAGTTACTGTTCAACCTTAACTGATTGTAAATACAGCAGAGATGCAAAAACAGCCGATAACATTTTTGAAGGCTGTAGAGAATACAACTCAAAAGCAAATCAAAAGCGTTTAGCGGCTGAAAGAATGGCTACGGAAAGGTAAAAATATGAAATCTTTATATAACTTTCAATGGGATATTCCTGCTGAAGCGGAATCGTCATTTAAAACTATTTCGTATTCGTTACACGGAGAAACAAGTAAATACGTTATAGAAAACGCCGTAGAGTTTCTTACAGACAAATTTGGCTTTTTTCGCAAAGGTTTGCAGGAACATAGTTTAAATGATATGGTTCTCTCATCTAAAACAGAAACACTTAATATTGCAAAAAACAAATTGTTCGGTGTGATAAATGCAAAAACTGCGGCATATCTTTCTGAATTTTTAAAATATAATAACGAGGGTTGCCTTGTTCAAAAACAGGAAGCAAAATGTTACGACTTGGATTTGATGGGATTAAACAAAATTGTTGAAAATAACTTACCCGACATACTTAATACATATATTCCTTCTGACAACTTCTCTGCTCTGCATTTTGCAAATGAGTTCGTAAAACATAATCAGATACCTTTCTTTAAGGAAGCGTTTGATATTGCAAGAAATGGTGATGATTTTTTTGTAACAGATAATACTCAGTGCAAAAAGATTATACCAATAATAGCGGCAACAGCCAATTTTGCCGATAAAATCGGATATTTTACAAAGACGAATCTTCAACAAAGAGGATTGTTAAAGCGAGTAAATCTGGAAGACATTGATACGTCAAAGCCTTTTTTGATTAATTTTTACGGCGGTGCAGGCATCGGTAAAAGCACCACAGCAATGCTCGTAACCGCTGAATTAAAAAAGATGGGTTTAAACGCTGACTACATAAATGAAACAGCAAAACTTCATATTTATAACGGTGAATCATACTTGCTTGATGGTTCTATAGAAAATCAAATCAGACTGTTTAAAGAACAAAAAGAAAAAATAGATATGATGTACAAAAGTGTACATTTATCTGTAACAGACAGTCCCTTACTCATGTACGGTGTCTATGCTAAAAAAGGTGATAGCCAGTCCTTATATGAATTTAAAGAAGCGATAAGTGATATGTACTTTGATTACAACAACATCAACATATTATTGGTTCGTGACCTTTCGATACCATACGAAAAAGAAGGACGGGTTCACTCACTCGAAGAAAGCACTCAGATAGATAAAGAAGTTAAAAACACATTGGTAGACAACCGTGTACCGTTCGTTGTTCGTGAAAGAAACGATATTGACGGCATTTGTGATTATATCATAAAACAAATTCAAAAAGCACCAATATTAGCACATCACGTCCATGAACGTCCTTCTGAGCAAGAGGAAGAGAAAAAACTGACAAAACCTATTAAGCCTAAATTTATAGAGAGGTAATAAAATGTTAAACGAAAAAGATGTTAATATCATATCTGTATGTGATGAATTAAGTAAGCACAAAGAAACCTCGCATCTGGTTGAAAAAGTTGCAGACGACTTGTTTAAGCCTGCCGAAAATGTTACAACGGAAAAGCTGTATGACGAATACAACAATATGCTTGCTTATATCAAATACAAAAAAGAATGGGTGGATAGCCACTGGTCTGAACTTGATATGGCAAATGCCGAAGCTCTTTATGAAAATTCAGAAGAATCCGCTGATATGACTTTTGAAGAGTACATAGAAGAATACGGAATAAACGGTATGATATATTCATGTTATGAAGAGTTCTGCAATGAAGAAATAGACTTTTATCGTGAGTCTTCAATTTATGGCTATTCTGTAATTATCCAATCAGAAGCCTTTAATGATAACGGCTATGATGTTGCAGAAGAATATTATTCTGCATTAGGCAAGTCTCCGTTGTATCACGATGAATTAACTTTTAATGTATCCTATCTCGAAGACAGAAGCGGCGATGATATAGATGCGATACAAATAGATTTTGCAAGTCCGTTATATGACATAATGTTCCCTCAGTATGACAGAAACAAAGAAACTGAGCAAATAGTAAAACCTATCATTGATGCTTTAAACAAAAGCAAATACCCTCTTTCCAACGGCGGCTATGACGTTGTTACTGTTTGTGCTACAGTTGACTTCAATAATACGCATTCTTTCGCAGACGCAATTGAGCAATATCTTTATGAAAGAGGCGAATATGATTATAACGGTAGTGATGTCTTACCGTTTGTTGACAGGAACAAAGACAGATATATTACTACTCAGCTTATAAACGCACTTTTGCAAAAGAAAGATTATTCTTCTTTGATAAATTACTTTGATGCTGAAGTTTGTACCGCTCCATACTTCAACGATTGCTTGGGAGATGTGGTAAGCGCACAACACTATTTGAATGCACTTCAATGTGTTGAAAAGACTTATTTAGAGCGTAATCAGCCTGAGCAAGAAAAAACAGCGGAATATGATTCATACTTTGAAGTCTATCAGATGAAAGATAGAGGCAGTCGCTTTTTTAATTTTACACACCAAACAACAGAAACATTAAAGTCAAGTGAATTTAAATGCGTATACAAAGAACCTATAGATTCTCAGCAAGAAATAAGCAACGATTTCTTAGAAAACTTGTATTCACGCTTTAATTCAGGCAATCTGCCGAGCAATTTTAAAGGACATAGCTTATCTATATCAGATGTTATTCTCGTACATAAAAGCGATGACTCTGAAAAAGCGTTCTTTGTAGACAGCTTTGGCTTTAAAGATATATCCGACCTGTTCTTAGAGAATCATGAACAGGGTAAAGAACATAAAGCAAAACAGCAATGCAAGCACAGTATAGACATATTACAGCTATAATTCAGTCACTTCCGTTCCAATGGAGCGGAAGTGCTTTTTTTGTAATGTGGCTTAATGATACATAAATAAAATGTAAATACAAATTCTTTTCAGAAAGGAACTTTATTATGAAAGACAATAAGAACATTATCACTACTGGTAGATGTGATACCGAAATAATGTTAGATATTCTTGACAATCTCCAGTTTTCTCTTGAACCTTGTGAAAATGAGAAGTGTCGGTTATATGACAACGAGATTAGTGACTATGCACGGTCATACGATGATGAAATATTTGAAGAATCTTCTGCGGATTCCGTAATAGAGGCATTGGATACATATATCAATGACAGTTATGTGGAAGACTTACAAGAAGAAGCTCGTTCTTACGGTATTTCTAACGTTTCACATAACACATCAATAGGTCAATGGAATGACTATATTGAGAGCCTAAACAAATTTATTGAAGAACATCGTGCAGAGCTTGAAGAAGTTGCATTCATCAGTGATTATGAACGTGTATGCAATGTTCAGCTTTCAAACGTTGTCAATCTTCAAAACGCAAAAGATATAGCAAAAGAAATAGGCATATTAAACGAATTTCAAGCTAATTTTGATAGTTTCAAAAATAGCTATAGATTTTTGAGTGAAGCAATATTACAATCACTGAATAAAGCGTTCCTATCTAACGATATAACAAAAAATTATTCTGTATCTTATGATACAGAAAGCGGCGTTGGCAGTTTTCATTTCAAGAACAGTGCTGTAAACTATGAAATGAAATACAGTAGAGGTTTATTGAGTTATGGTGCATTAAACGCATTGACAAATTCCCTTATGAAACACGCAATGAAGAATTTTGACAATCTGCTTGACAAAGACCAACTCAATTGTATAAGAGATGTAATAAAAACTACTTTGGTTTTTAAATTAAAAAATACTTCTATGTTAGATATACAAAAAATAGCTTCAAATTGTTCGTTGTCTCAGGTTTCAAATGAGGTCATTGTGCCATACATGAAAGTAATACAAAACTATATTGATAAGGACAAACTTCAAGACCTCACCTATAACTATGATTTTTCAAGCGGCAATCTTGAAATTGTAGGAGATACTAAACATATTTCAAAGCCATTTGTTGGTTCACACGAACTTGACATAAGCGAAGAAAAAGATGCAGAAGCACTTCTCCACTACTATACATACGCAAACCGTTATACTCAAAACAACGGCAAACGTATTAAAAGTCGAACGGAGCGTGAATAATATGATATATATTTATGAAGTCAGCGGCATAGACAAACTACTTGCCAGTCGTTATGAAAAACAATTTTCGTCAGTACAGAAAGCATTTGATTATGTTAAAAAATTCTGTGCTGATGAGCAACAATTCCCAGATGTATCAGTTGCAGAAGTGCGCTATACAAGTGAAGAAAATTTCAAAAAGCACTTCTCTCTTGATTGTTCTTATATTTGGGGCAGATATATGAACTACGAATCTGATATGGCTACAATCGCAAGCACTATTGAAAAATACGGTTCGTGGCAAGAAGTACAAAAAGCAATAAGAAAAAAATCGCAAGTCGAAAGGTGAAGATATAGATGATATACCGATACGAAGTGGGTTATTATCCAGATGCACAAAACTTTAAGATTGATGTTTATTCAGATGTTGCAAAAGCGGCAAATGCAATTCTTAACACAATCAAAGAAACAAAAAATAAGTATTTTTTATATGAAGTTCAGTATGAGGATAAAGAACATTTAGCAAAAAGCGAACCAAAAATCACTTATCCGATATGGAACAGTTCATTTCAGCGGTGGCAAGACTTATTGATTCTTACTGGTAAAAGTATAGAAAACGGAAGTGTCAAAATGTATGAAGGAAAACTTACTTCTATGAAAGAATACGCCGCCATTGCAAATAGCCGCCGTCAAACAAAGAAAAAGGAAACACAAGAAAGGTAAAGAGGTAACAATATGGAAAGCAAAAAGGAAAAGTTACAAAGCGTAGCCGATGAGCTTAATGGAGTTGAAAATGAAAAAGGCTTAACTGTAGATGTAACTCTTGATAAAGAAGATTTAGACATTCTTGTTTCAAACGGTCTAATAACGAATAGAACTGATAAAGAACAGGTGTCAAACGTTTTGCTTAACGCAATAAGGACAGATGCTTATAAGCAAATAAATGAAGTAAAGCAAATCATAAAAGATACGATAGAAGACATCACAGACGAAAACAACATATACATATTCGATGACCGTCTTCCAATTGATGAAGACACGGTTTTAAAGGCTTTCAACGAATATACAAATCACCGTGATTATTATAATTCTTTTGAAAACTGCCTACAAATTATCGCAGACGAAGAATACGAGTTAGCAGAACGTTCGCTCGATGGATTTAGAGAAATAATTGAAAGCTATATACCTGAGCGTTTACAAAACGCTTACAAGACGCTTATATCACGATATGATGGTCGCTGTGACATTTTATATGATGAACTGGGGCTTAATAACATTTATTACCGTGTTGAAAATTGTCTGCCTGATAACTGCCATATCAATCTCATGTTCGGCACTCCTAAAGAACGCAATTTTGATATGGGAGCAATAGCCGATGCCTTCGTCAATCTGAGCGATGACGCTGACAGCTATGATAATGCTCTTACGGCTCTTATACAACAGCAAGGACACACAGTAGAAGAAGTTCAGAAAGCGTACTCATACAGTATTAAGTCTGGTAACACCTTTGTTGACTCCGTTGTTGATGAACTCAACTATTGTTCTTCGACCTCTATGAATGAGCTTACGGCTCTTGTATCTGCAAGCGGAAAGGATTTATTCAATCTTTTAGAAAGCGTTGCTGACGGTAAAGGATTTGTATCACTTCCTAAACAAACAGAAATAGGATTGTTTAATGAATGGAACGGCGGCGGTGCTATGCTTGAAATCGCACTTGAAAAAGATGCGGTATTGCCTGTGTCATACATAAGGAATTTGCAGATAGAAGGACACACAAAAGAAAATAACGGCTATACCGTAGACCAAGTATACGGTTTAGTGGGTTCAGTCTGGGAAAAATCATCACCTTCTTTACTTGAAACATACGATATGCCAAAATCAAAAGAAACATTTGAAACTATGCGTAACACAGCACTGAGCATAGAAAACAATCCTTATTATTTTTTGGAAACAGGAAATTTCTTTGATGATAAAGATAAGATGTGCGATTATCAAAAGCTGACTAAAGAAGATTTTCTGAAAAAGTATGACGATGAAACAGAACATTCTTACCTTAATACAGCTTTCATCGTGAAAATGAAATCTTCAGAAAAAAGCAAATCGCATAGCGAATTTAATCGTGAGTAGCAATGGCACTTCCCGTCCAGTGGGCGGGAAGTTGTTTTTAATGTGGCTTAATGGTACATAAATCAATTGTAAACACAAATTTGTTATAGAAAGGACGTAACAATATGAATAAAGAAAACATTTTATCAAAGATAGGCAAAATGTCTGAAAAAGAACTTAAAGACTTGGCTCGTAGCACTTCTGATGTTGAGACACTTAAAACATTGGCTGAAAATGCGAACTATGAAGTTCGTTGTAC
The DNA here is from genome assembly GCA_934217675.1 of uncultured Prevotella sp. GTDB lineage: Bacteria > Bacteroidota > Bacteroidia > Bacteroidales > Bacteroidaceae > Prevotella. The sequence continues at coordinate 115,389 of CAKQCV010000001.1, forward strand.
GGTTGCAGAAAACAAGAACACACCTGTAGAATTGCTTGCTGTACTTGCACAAGACGAGGACTACTCGGTTCGTTGGGCTGTTGCTGAAAGCAGAAGTACGCCTGCTGATGTGCTTGCTGTACTTGCAAAAGGCGAAGTTTATGAGGTTCGTACAGAAGTTGCCGCAAACAGAAATACATCTGCTGATGTACTTGTTATGCTTGCAAAAGATAAAGATTATGAGGTTCGTAAAGCTGTTGCAGAAAACGAAAACACACCCGCTGAAGTGCTTGCGGTACTTGCACAGGACGAACATTGGTGGGTTCGGTATGCTGTTGCCTTAAATGAAAACACATCTGTTGATATACTTGCTATGCTTGCAAAAGATAAAGATAGTGATGTTCGTAGGAATGTTGCAAAAAATAAAAATACACCAATTGAAACACTTGCTGTGCTTGCACAGGACGAGGAACGGTGGGTACGTGTGGCAGTTGCTGAAAACGAAAATACATCTGCTGATGTGCTTGCTATGCTTGCCAAAGATGTTGAATGGAGTGTTCGGTGTGCTGTTGCTTTAAATAAAAATACACCAATTGAAACACTTGTATTTCTTTCAAAAGACAACAACGAATGGGTAAGCGAAAGAGCTGAAGAAGCTCTTAAAGAACGCACGGTAAAAAAAGAACAAAATATAGAAAGATAATGTTTACACACTTCCGTTCCAGTGGAGCGGAAGTGATTTTGTAATGTGGTTTAATGGTACATAAATCAATTGTAAATTTAGAATCTTTCAGAAAGGTCGATAATTATGGATAAAACAAACACTATGGGAATAAAGTCAATGAGCGTAAAAGAACGTATTGCACTGGCACACGATACTTCAGATGAAGAGGTTCTTTGTACATTGGCAAAGGACGAATATGAAGATGTTCGTCACTATGTTGCTTGGAATAAGAATACATCTGCTGAAACTCTTGCATTACTTGCAAAGGACGAAAATGAAGATGTTCGTCAAGCAGTGGCAGAAAACGAAAACACTCCTATCGAAATACTCACCGTGCTTGCCAAAGACAAATATTGGGGTGTTCGCCACCATGTTGCTTGGAACAAGAACACACCTAAGAAAGTCCTTGTAACACTCGCAAAGGACGAAAACTGGCTTGTTCGTGACGCTGTTGCTTGCAACAAGAACACGCCTGTCGAAGCACTTGCAATACTTGCAGAGGATTATATTTGGTACATTCGTCAAGCGGTAGCAAAGCATGGAAACACTCCCGCCAATATTCTCGCCGTGCTTGCACAAGACGATGATGAGTTTGTTCGTCAATCAATTGCAGAAAACCGAAACACGTCTTCGGATGTTCTTGCAACACTTGCAAAGGACGAAAGCTGGTTTATTCGGAATGTAGTAGCACAACATGAGAACACGCCTACAGATGTACTCGTAATGCTCTCTAAAGACGAAAATCCAGATGTTCGTGACGCTGTTGCTTGGAATAAAAACAGTCCCGCTGAAGTCCTTGTAACACTTGCACAGGACAAAGACAGTTTTGTTCGTAAAACTGTCGCTATGAACAAAAACACGCCTACAGATGTACTCGTAATGCTCTCTAAAGACGAAAGCCCTTCAGTTTGCACAGCCGCAAATAAAGCTCTTAAAGAACGAAGAATGAAGTCTCAGCAAAAACAGGAAAGATAACGACAAAAAATCACTTCCTATCCATTGGAAAGGAAGTGATTTTGTAATGTGGCTTAATGGTACATAAATATTATGCAATCATAATTTGAAAGGCGGTTTGTATATGTCATTAGGCAAATATGAAAAATTAGCTGAAAGAAATCGTAGATTATATCCCAAAGGCTCGATTGTAATACTGGATAATATGTACGGTGAACAACAAATGCCAAAAGGACTTAAAGGTATAGTTGACGAGATTGATGATATAGGTCAGATACACGTCAAATGGGAAAACGGAAGCAGTCTTGCTCTCAATGTTGAAGTAGACTCATTCAGGAAAGTGACAGAAAGGAAGATAACACATGAACTGTAACAACGAGCAAACAAAGAATCCTGCTAAGGAATTAACCGAACTGGACGTTTTAAAAGATATTCAATGCGAAGAGTTGGAACTAAATCTTGATGACGATGATAATATCTTTATGGAATGGTTGCTCTGGTGTTATGATGACACTTACAAATATGCAGGTGATAAATCGGGCGTTTTTAAAGAAGCAGGTGTATCCTATGATGACGTAATCAACAATGATGACAATTTTATGAATATGTATCTCTGGGTGAAAAAGACTGAAACTGGTTTATTTGAGCCAACGATAATGGTATATTTAGATACAGAAAAAGGCTGTTTTGTTCAACCGCTCAAAATAACAACGGAAGATAGTAAAAAGATACTTCTTGATAAAGCTGAAGCCTATATAACCAAAGAAGATAATATGTCTATGGAAGACCTTTTCACCTACTATGAAGAAGAAAACCTAAAAGATGAGATTTTCAGCCACACAAATGATTCTGTAAAAGAAACTGCCGACTATATAAACGGAAAAGTGCGTAACGTTTATTATACAGAAAATAAGTTCATGAACGAACTTATAGTACAACAGGATTTGTTTAACCGACTGGTACAAAATCCACAACCGTTGTACCAGAACATATTGAACGAATACAAAAACAAGAAATTCAGTGTTGCTGAATTTCAAGAAATCTACGATAAATGCGTAGACTCTTTAATAAAAGGTGTTCTTCACTCAGAACAATGTAGGATAGGCAAGGAACAGCTTGCAAATATAGTTTTTGATAAACCGTTCAACGATTTATTTTCTTTTGTATATGACGACAATCGTTGCGCCAACGGCGTAGTGTTGTTCAATTATATCAACGTCAGCAAAGAAACTCTTGTTACAATGCTTGATTATTTGTATGACTACTACCCTATTGTTGCAAAAAAATTAAGTAAGAAGTACGATTACAACATTCAATCAAAAGATGAGCTTATTTCATTTGCAACAAACAAAGATGTTATTGCAGAGTGTCAGATTGATTTTACACAACCCGATTCATTTAATATCTATGTCTGCTTTGGAAATACTGATTTTTCTGTCATATTACCTGCCGTTATTTCTTCGGAAGAATTACCTGATGCAGTTAAAGCATCTATTATTGAAGCGGCAAACGAAAACATACGTGGCGATAATAAAAGGGATTTTCAAATAGAGTTTGCCAATGTGAATACTTTATCCGAAATGTTTGCGGCTGTAAATGAGTATCGCAAGAATAAAGAAAACCTACTTACAGATAAAATTTTTGTAAAAGCCATCGACAGTCCTGATATAACGCAGGACGCTGAAGGAACTGTCGAAAAAAAGTATACGTTTTCTGTAGACCTTCCTGAAGAAATAAAAGAAGATTATATTACCCGCTTTGGGATATTCTCTTATAATGGTTCTCCGAACGAAACAGAAAATAGCTGTACGGAACGAAACAAAGACCTTATAAATAGGTTTGAACTGACATTAACAATGAATGTTATCTATACAAAAGAGCCTTGTTCCACTATTTCGCTTCAAGCAAGATTACACAACGGTATACCAAAATATAATGACGGAAGTTATTATGTTTCAAAAGGTGGCGGCGTAGAAGAAGATGGTTTTGATGCCTCTACCCTTGCGGTTTATGACTTTACAGGTTACGTCCCTTTAAATTTAAATGAACGGCAAATGTACAAAGAAAAAGCAGAAAAAGCTATAAACAAAATGAATGAACGCTTGCAAAAACAAAACAAATACAGATAAGGAAAAAACGATGATTACAAATGAAAACTACAAGAGTTATAACGACTCTATAATAGAAGAAATGTGGCAGGCTCTTGATGATGTTCCTTTTGACGAACAAGCAAATGGCGAACTGATATTAAGCGAAAAGTGGCTATCTTTTGAAGCAGGAACTGCACAAGATGATATTTGGCGTTGGTTCGACAAACACTACAGTAAAGGCGTTTACGAACTTCTGTACGGCGATAAAAAATCATTTAATGACTGTACCCACAGTTATGAAGAGTTGTGCGCTTTGTTTGGCAAAATAGTGTCACTTTCAAACTCTCAAATGTCATCTAAGACCATCGAAACGCTTGCAGATAATAAAGTTAATCAGATTGGTCGAGTGGCAAAAAACAATAAAGAACGATAAGGCTCACACACTTCCGTTCCAATGGAGCGGAAGTGTTATTTTGTAATGTGGCTTAATGATACATAAATCAATTGTAAATACAAATTCGTTGTAGAAAGGACGAAACAATATGGATAAAGAAAACATTTTATCAAGAATAAACAAAATGTCAAATGAAGAACTTATAGATTTGGCGTATGTCACTTCAAACGTTGAGTTGCTTAACATATTGGCAGAAGATGAAAACAAATATGTTCGTGAAGGGGTTGCTAAAAATAAAAATACATCACCAGAAGCACTGGGAAAACTCGCAACAGATAATGAGTGGTGGTATATTCGATATTCTGTTGCACGGAACGAAAACACAAAGTCAGAAACGCTCATAACGCTCGCTTATAATAATGAAATAGAAATACAATGCGCTGTTGCGAGTAATAAAAACACACCCACAGAGATATTGACAAGACTTGCAAAAAGCAAAGATGTAGGTATTTGCTCTGAGGTTGCGGCAAATATAAAAGCAACACCTGAAATACTGTCAGTATTTGCTAAAAATAATAACTGGCGTATCCGTGAGTCTGTTGCAAATAATAAGAGCGCATCTTCTAAAGTGTTGATAAAGCTCTCTGAAGATGAAGACAGACGGGTTCGTGTAGCTGTTGCTTGTAACGAAAATACACCTATTAAAGCACTTGAAGCTCTTGCAGATGATGAAGATGTAGTTGTTCGTCAAGGTGTTGCTAAAAACGACAATACACCGCCTTACTTACTCACAAAGCTTGCTGTAGATAAGGAAGAAAGGGTTCGTAAGGCTGTAGCAAATAACGAGAATACATTTGCCGATGTACTTACAACTCTTGCTTACGATAAAAACTGGAATATTCGTGGTGCAGTAGCTTCTCATTCAAACGCTTCATCAGAGATACTTTCATTACTTTCAGAAGATGAAGATACGCTTGTTCGTAGTAATGTTGCTACGAACAAAAACACACTACCAGAAACACTCATAAAACTTTCTACAGACAAAGAACATTTTGTACGCAGAGAAGTCGCCAACAATGTAAATGTACCTAATGATATACTTGTAGGACTTGCTGAAGACGAATGTTCGGAAGTTCGTGGCAATGTTGCAAGTAACATTACCGCAACATCAGAGTTGCTTACTATGCTTGCAAAAGATGCTAATTGGAATGTACGTTGGGCTGTTGCGACAAATACAAATACACCTGCCGCTGTACTTGAATTGCTTGCGAAAGACGAAAATTGGGAAGTTTGTAGAGCTGTTGCAGGTAATCCGAATACTCCGTCAAAGGCTCTTGAACTGCTTGCAAATGACATTGATGAAGATGTGAAGATTGATATTATATATAATAAAAACACTCCTGTTGAGCTACTTACAAAACTCGCACAGTTCCCAAAAGTTTACATTAGTGAAAGAGCAAACAACGTTCTTACAGAACGTAAAGTAAGAACTTACAACAAAGAAGGAAGATAATAACAATAAAATCACTTCCTTCCCACTGGAACGGAAGTGATTTTGTCGTGTTGCTTTTTGACCTATAAATATAATGAAGCAAAAAAATTCTTTTAAAGGACGGAATCTATTATGGATAAAGAAATGAACAAACAAAGTTTGAAAGAATCTTTGAGCATTTTATCAACTAATGAACGTTTAAATTTAGCTTTAAACACCTATTTTGTAGAAATACTCGAAGTGTTTTCTGAAGACGAAGACTGGCAAATCCGTGCTTGTGTTGCTAATAACCCTCACACGCCTTCTTCCATTCTTTTTAAACTAAAAACAGATGATGCCGATTCTGTAAAATATACGGCAGAAAAAGCACTTTCTGAACGCAAATCAAGCAAATATGACATAGATAGATAACAATTGCCGTTACTCAACGGCGTGACGTTTCTTATGTGGTTAAATGAACTATAAATAAAGTAAGAACAATCTCTATCGGAAAGGAGCATTAAAATGCAAAAAATAATTAGCAATTGGAAAGAATTTAGCAACGGCAATTTGTTTGATGAAGGTGGAGTTTTGATAAAGCATCTTTATCCTTCAAACTTAGTAGAAAATGCTCCTGCACTTTTAAATTTCTATCAAGTATTTGAAGTTGTCAAAGACGAAGACAATATCAAATATGGATTTAAAGGTGTTTACATTACTCATAACGGAGAAGATGCCGCAGATATAGCAAACGAACTTTATAAGCGTTCAAATAAGAATTGCACTAACATAGAAACATACGGCAATAAGCCTGTGACAGAAAAAAATAATGATTTTAGAATAACGGATAGGCAGTTGAACAATTGGCTTGCTGAAATCGGTTATGATAGAGCAGTGGTAAAAGAGGAAGAATATACAATGAAAGAGTTCGGAAACGTCACTTGTCAAAACGAAATGACTTTTTATGATGAGTTGAATAAACAATGGGCTGTGCGCTTTGAATTGAAGTGTGAATTAAACGCTATTATTGAACTATTGGAACGTGCTAATGAAGCATATTCTATTTATTCTATTGAGGGTTGTTCAAACGCTTTTGATTATATTCCTTTTTGCAAGAACATAAGTCCTTGCATTGATTTTACTAAAAGCAGTGACGGTACTCTTAATGTCAGTTTGCTGTTAAATATTGTAGATAAAATTGGGAATTGTCAATTAAATCATTATTTAGCTATAACGCCAAGTGAGGCAAGTCTTCTTTACGGTAAAGCAGACCAGTATCTGCAAAATATAAATCGTGAACAGGGAAGTGCTTATACGATTGATTCTCTTATTGATGATTCATCTCTCGTTAAATCAATTGATATTTACAAATCAACTCCTAATGGAGTTGCACAATATACCGATATTCCTGATGACAAAAATGTATATCTGAATGTTAAAGGAATTGTCGGTGTGCCTCTCTCTGCAAAAGAAGAAAAATATCTGGTATATTACGAAGACATCAACCGCAATAAACTTTATTATGCTTGCACAAGCAAGCTTGATGAGTTTAGCAATTTTCAGAAGAATGGCTTCTGCATAGTGAACAATCCTTTAAAATCATATTCACTTGACGATTTACAGAGAATTATAAGTAGAGCAGAAAGAGGAAATACCTCGTTAAATATAGAAATTGCTTAAAGAAAACAAGTCGGAAATCTCACTGACATTGGATAATTGATTGTTTACATAATGTTATTTGGCAAAGGAAGAAAGGTAAGAAGAATATGGGAAAAACTATGACAACGTGCAATTGGCACAACTACGGTGATGTAGCATCGTTTTGGGACAATGGCGGTATTATCATACGGCAAGCATTTAATAATAGCGAAACAAGAAGGCTACCTGAACTACAGAGCCTTTATGAAGTGTTCGAGCTTGCTCGTAATAAAAGCGGTCAACATATTGCTTATAGCGGTATCGTGCAGGCAAACCGCAACGAATCAGAGAAAGATATTGTTGACAGAATAAGTCGTAATTGGATAAACGATTGTATGTATTATACAACTTACTGTCAAAATTCCGATGACTTTCGTGTTACGGAAAGACAGTTGAACAAGTGGTTGTTTCAGTTAGATTACTGTATTGGTATGAAATCTGAAAAAGAATACGCATCATATCTGTTTGACGACTGTTCGTTTGATAACATTGACATCTTCTACGACAAGACAACAGCAAAAATGACTGCACGATTTAATATGAATGTCACCGATAAACTCAGAAATGAGTTAATTGAAAGAGCAAATGAAGATTACGGTATTTACAATCAGTACGGGAAAAATAATATTTATGATTTCCTTGATTATATGAAAGGAGTAACAACCTCAGTTGACATCTACAAAGACACCAACGATAAGCTAAAAATGTTTATCAATGTTGCTTTTTATGACAGAAGCGGTTATTGCATCTTTAATCGTCCTGTAAATTTAACAGACGAGGAAGTAGCTGTTTTGTATAAAAAAGCTAATCAGTTTCTCGAACTGTGTAACAAAACTTACAATACGCATTATTCAATGCGTAATCTCGTTTCTAATAACAACGAAGATTATCATAAGCCACCCACAAAGCCTACAAAAAGGCACGATAATTTTGAAAGATAACGAAAGGAATAAACACTTATGACAAATTGGCAATTTATCGAACAGCTTCCTGCTGAAAAGCAACGGGAATGTTTAAAACAATATAACGAACACCCTTTATCACATTACATTGATTGGGGAGCTTTTTATGACAGTGAAGACGGTAATGAAATGCACTTCCTAAAATATCTGCGAATTATGAAAGACGAATTTGACAACAGCTACTATGTTCTTGAAGAACACAAAGAAAAAGATAAGGTTGTTTCTTATGTCTATAGCATAATTGATAACGCTTTTGCTACTATAACTCACGATGAGAGGTAAAAACTATGAAAGATTATGCTTATCTTCTGTTTGTTGATGAAATAAACAATCATAACAAATATTATGAAATCACTCTTAACGATGATAATTCTATAGACGTGAATTACGGTCGTGTTGGCAACACTCCCGCTTATCATCACTATGAAGCGCACGAAAAGCAATTTCACGTTCTGAAATCTGTAAAGGAAGCCAAAGGCTATAAAGATGTTACAGCTTTGCATTCCGTAAAAACGGCATCTAATGCAATGGCAAAAAGCGAAGAACTTGACTATAAACCAGTTGAAGACACAAAAATAAACAATCTTATCGAAGAACTTATCACTTCTGCAAGAGAGTTTGTTAAAGTAAACTATACTGTCGGTGTTCAGGAAATCACTCCAAAGATGGTTTCTGAGGCAGAGAATGACCTGAATACTCTTATATCAATTGCACAGGACTCAAATGTCGCTCTTTGGCGGTTTAATGAACAATTAAAAGAATTGTTTGTAGATATTCCTCGCCGCATGGGTGATGTTGGTTGCTACCTTGCAAAGACGAGTGCAGATTTTTCAAGGATTATTGAGCGTGAGCGTGATATGCTTGATAACATTAAAGGTCAAGTGAATACTATTGTTGCACCTTCACAAGACAACTCACAGAAAAAGGATACTACAGTTCTCGATGCTTATGGTCTTTCTGTTTCTCCTGTTACATACGAAGAAGAAGACCAGATTTTATCACATTTGGGTAAAGATTATGGTGGTCTTGATGTAGACCGCCGTTATGTTACCGCTTACAAAGTGGAGAACTCAGCAACAAGAAAAGCATACGAAGAGTTTAAAGCGACACATCAAATTTCTCGCCGTGACTGTAAGCTCTTTTATCACGGAAGCAAAGTAGAGAACTGGTGGAGCATTATGAAGACAGGCTTGTCATTAAACCCGAATGCCTCTGTAACAGGAAAAATGTTCGGTAACGGTCTTTATTTTGCAAGTGATTGCCGTAAGTCTTTAAACTATATGGATACAAAAAGTTCTCATTGGAACAACGGTAAACGTGATAGCGGCTATATGGCAATATATTCGGTTGCTTTAGGCAAATGCTACGAACCTTACAATGCTTTGTATTCTTCTTTTAACAAAAAAGACCTTCCTAACGGTTGCTTATCTGTTTATGCTGATAAACGGAAAACAGGCTTACAGAATGACGAATACGTTGTTTACGACCAAGCTCAGTGTACAATCAAATATTTGGTTGAAATGAAAGATTATAATTGCCGTAATAAGTATTACAATCTTGACCGCCGAGCATTTAGTAATGCTTTTAAAACTTCTTTATCTTCATTGAAAAAGACGAAAAACTCTTATGAAGCAGAGGTATTGGTTGACAATCTTTCAGACTCTGCAAGCAAAGAATTTTATGACAAGATTTCTCGTGACTATGATTTCAAGAACTGCTATATTAAGTACAATCCTCGTTCTGATAATGTCGTTTTTTCTTTTAAAGGCTATGACGGAACTACGACTGTTTGTGACGGCAACTATTTAACTGCCGATGATAAAGCATTCTTATGCCGTGAATTTAAAAAAGCGTATGTACTCAGCGAACAGGATTGGGCGAATTTAAATGAAGAAGCCAAATGCTTAGAAAGCGGCAAAACAATAGCAAAACCTTTAGCAGAAACGGAAAAACGTCATCGGAATCAATTGTCACGTTGACAATTCACAAATAGAAACACTTCCGTTCCACTGGAGCGGAAGTGTTATGTGACTTACTGGTACATAAATTAAATGTAAAAAACAATTTGTTTTCAGAAAGGATAAACAATATGAAATTCACAATAGATTTAAACAAATTATCTTATGAAACAAAAATAGCATTGACTAAAGACGAACAAACCTCTCCCGAACTTCTTGTAGCTCTTGCAAATGATGCTTCAGAAAAAATTCGTTCAAATGTTGCAGTAAACAAGAATACACCTGTAGAAAAGCTTATTGTGCTTGCCAGTGATGAAACTTGGTGGGTTCGTAAAGCTGTTGCTTTCAATCCTAATGTTCCTGTTGAAATACTCTCATTTCTTGCAAAAGATGTAAATGGTGATGTTCGTTGGGCTGTTGCAAGAAATGATAATACACCTGTAGAATCGCTTACTGCACTTGCAGATGACGAAGAATGGACGATTCGTAGAGCTGTTGCTGAAAACAAAAACACAAGTGTTGAAACACTTGCTATACTTGCAAAAGACAAAAACGATGATATCCGTTGGGCTGTTGCCGACAACAGAAATACGCCTGCCACTGTACTTGCTATACTTGCAAAAGACAAATACGATGATGTCCGTTGGGCGGTTGCTGAAAACGAAAACACTCCTTACAATACGCTTGTTATGCTCTCAAAAGACAACAACGAAAGGGTAAGTGAAGCGGCAAAAGATGCTCTTAAAGAACGCAAAGAGAAAAGCAAAACTCGTATTGAAAGATAATCGTTTGATACGTTCAATTTTGTTATGTGGCTTAACAACACATAAATAAAATGTAACCATAAATTACCGTAGAAAGGACGAAACAATATGAATAAAGAAAACATTTTATCAAAGATAAGTAAAATGCCTGAAGAAGAGGTTATAGACTTAGCTTGTAACACTTCTGATGTTGAGATACTTAACATATTGGCTGAAAATGAAAATTGCGAAGTTCGTTGTGTGGTTGCAGGAAATAAGAATACACCTGCCAATATGCTCACAATGCTTGCACAAGATAAAGATGCCGATGTCCGTAGTGGGGTTGCATCAAACGAAAATACATCTGTTGATGTACTTACTATGCTTGCAAAAGATGAAGATATTTATGTTCGTTGGGCGGTTGCCAACAACAGAAATACACCTGCCGATGTACTTGCTATACTTGCAAAAGACAAATACGATGATGTCCGTTGGGCGGTTGCTGTAAATAAAAATACGTCTGTCAACGTACTTGCTATGCTTGCAAAAGACGAAGACGATGATGTTCGTAGAACTGTTGCGGGAAATAAAAACACAAGTGTCGAAACACTTGTTATGCTTGTCAGAGATAAAGAATGGTGGGTTCGTAGTGCCGTTGCATTAAATGAGAATACGCCAGTCGAAACACTTGCTGTGCTTGCAAAGGATATAGATTGGCGGGTTCGTGAAGAGGTCGCATTAAATGCAAGCACCTCTGCTGATATGCTTGCTATGCTTGCAAAAGATAAAGATTATGAGGTTCGTAAAGCAGTTGCCGCAAACAGAAATACATCTGCTGATGTGCTTGCTATGCTTGCAAAAGATGTAGTTATTGATGTTCGTTGTGCTGTTGCAAAAAATAAAAATACAAGTGTCGAAACGCTTGTTATGCTCTCAAAAGACAACAACGAAGGGGTAAGTGAAGCGGCTAAAGATGCTCTTAAAGAACACAAAGAAAAAAACAAAACCAGTATGGAACGGTAACAATATCTCACACTTCCGTTCCACTGGAGCGGAAGTGCCGTTTGTTATGCGGCTTAATGGTACATAAATCAATTGTAAACGTAAATTACTGTCAGAAAGGAAATCATTATGAATAACGAAAACATTTTATCAAAGATAAGTAAAATGCCTGAAGAAGAGGTTATAGACTTAGCTTGTAACACTTCTGATGTTGAGATACTTAAAATATTGGCTGAAAATGAAAATTATGAGGTTCGTCGTGCAGTTGCAGGAAACGAATATACTTCCGCTGATATGCTTGTAATGCTTGCCAGTGATAAAAATTGGTGTGTTCGTTGTGTGGTTGCCGTAAATGAAAATACATCTATTGATGTGCTTGCTATGCTTGCAAAAGATAAAGATAGTGATGTTCGTGGGAATGTTGCATGGAATGAAAACACTCCTATTGAAATTCTTGCTGTTCTTGCACAGGACGAGGAAGTGTGGGTTCGTAGTGTCGTTGCAAAAAATGAGAATACGCCAGTCGAAACACTTGCTGTGCTTGCAAAAGACAAACATTATGAGGTTCGTAGTTCCGTTGCAAGAAATAAAAACACTCCTATTGAAATTCTTGCTGTTCTTGCAAAAGACGATTATGGTGATGTTCGTTTTGCCGTTGTAGAAAATAAAAATACAAGTGCCGAAGCACTTGCTATGCTTACAAAAGATAACGATGTATGGATAAGCAAAACGGCTGAAAACGCTCTTAAAGAACGTAACAAAAAATTAGGGAAGGAAAACAATATGATTTTAACATTAGATGTTACTACGCTCCCTTATGACGTAAGAATGGCGATGGCTGAGAATGAAGAGTCTCCTCTTGAACTTCTTGAAGTTCTTGCTTATGACTCTGACGGAGATGTGAGGGAAGAGGTTGCAAAAAACAAAAGTGTAACGGCGCACATTCTTGGCAAAATAACTGATTACGAACTTGCAAACGAATTAGACCAGACAATTCTTTGCGTAATATCAGACCACCCTTTGACTACAACAAAAACTCTTAACAAAATCCTGAATTTTAAAGAATGGGGTGATGAAGACAAAAGAAATGAAACGCTATCCTGTATGGCTGTTAATCCGAATTTGAGTGCGGCTATGCTTGAAAAATTAGCACACGAGGATTTAGATGATTATATTAAAAAATGTATTGCTGAGAACCCCAGTACAAGTGTAAAGACACTTAAATTTCTCGCTTACAAATATGAGGACGAATATGTAAATGCACCTGCAAAAGAGGCACTTGAAAAGCGTGGCGTTCACACAAAAAGCAATATAGAAAGATGATTTTGTAACTTCCATTCCAGTGGAACAGAAGTTAATTGGCGTTTTTCTTATATGAAAGGAGTTAAAAAATGAAAGCTTATTCTGACCTTACCAACCGCACAGAAGATTGTGTAGATACAATGTATCATTTAATTAACAGCAGTGATGAAAATGCAAGAGCGGCTATTGCAAGTCACGGCTTTGATGATGAATACTTTTCAAACGATGAAAGTCCTATTGTTCGCATAGCTGTTGCAGAACATACAAAGGACATAAACATTCTTAAAAAACTATCCCACGATGAAATGGCTACTGTTCGTATGGCTGTTGTTCAGCACACGGATAATGAAGAAATTCTTAAATCAATGGTAAATGACATCTGGATAATTCGTGCCGAACTTGCCAAAAATCCGTGTGTTCACCCTCTTCTTATGGACGACACTGATGTGTGTGTAAGACGTACAATTGCTGAAACCACAAATGACACAAACATATTAAATCATTACTTGTCAGATGAAGACGTTGGTGTCAGAGAAAATGTTGCTCTTAGAGGTTTCGGTCACGATGTCCTTATAAAAGATGACCGTTACTCTGTCTTAGAAGCAATTGCAAAGACAAGCAACGATGAAAAAATATTGAATCAGCTTATTAATGCTCCTTTAAGTGCCGATTTACGTTTAATTGTTGCAGAACGTGGTCTTTTGCTTGATGAACTTAAAAACGACCATTGGCACGAAATACGTAAGGCTGTAGCAATAAACACAAAAGATGCAGTCTTGCTTCACGACATGGCATATAATGAGATAATGAAATTTCCTCATCTGTTTTCAAGAGAAAATTCATATAGCGTTCTATGGAGCATTGCACATAACGAAAACGTTAAAGAGGGCGATAAAAGCGGCATATATAACATATTAAAACATGATTCGTTTTATGCAGATAAAATAAATGAAGAGCGTACAGCAAGACCGCAAAAGCAGTCTTCAGATATAAAAACAGAAAGGAATTAAAAATTATGCGTTTCAGAGATTATTTCAGAGACAAGGTTAAAGATTTATGCGTCAGCATAGTAAACAGCCTTACATCTTCAGATGAATTTTCGGAAAATGAAAAAGAAAGAGAAATTGCAATCATCGAAAATCAAAAGAAGAGGTATGCAAACAAAGAGTTCTACAACAATAACAATCTGCGTGAGGTTATCCCTGTCCTTGAAACCGCAGATAAAGAGTTGAAGAAGGATAACCGTGATTCAATACATAAAGATGCAAAATCGGCAATCAAGAAGCTGAAAAAGCATCTGAAGGTAATTGATGCAAAGAGAGAAGATTTTCTTTTTGCTCTTGAAAGCATCGTAAATGATGACGAGAATAAAAAAAGTTATATTCTTTACAAAGATGAAACGTCAAGAAACATCGTTCTTTACAACTATCTGAACGAAGCGACAAATTTGGTTGCTACAGAAAACGGTACTATTAACGATAGCGTTGTTAAGCCTGCGGTAATTACCATAGACCTTGATACCAACTATGTAAGTGAGTATAAAACAGTCAATGAAATGTTCGAAAAAGACGATAAATACGCAAGCTGTATTCCGACAAAAGAGGGTTTGTATATTTATAATGCTGACGCTTTCCGCAACGACATTTCTCAGAATGGTACAGAATTTATGAGAGATACAAGCGGCAAGGAAGGTTATAAAATAGCTCTTGAACTTATTGATGCTGAATTTGATACCGAAGCAGAGTTAATACAGAATCAGGTTCTCCGCAACAAAAAGCAACTTAATTTTGACCTTCTTACCGAAGTCGAGAACACAGCAGAACTTTATGACAATGTAAGATACGATGAGAAAGCTAATAAAGTCACAATTTATTCTGAGAATGGTAAAAGCCAAATGGACTTATATTACTCAGTGAATGGTCTTACATCGGCTTATTTTAAATCAGAGAAAGATGAATTAACAAAGGTTTATGATTATCGTGACGAAGAAAACGGTTTTTCAAATATCCGTTCTTCTGCATATCATCAGCTTTTAAAGAATGACGCTTTTGAAAGCTTCCTCAACATTGACGGCAACTACATTGACCTTGAAGCGTTAGAGACTTATGAAGCAAATCTTGCATTCATAGACGAAACTTTCAAAGGTGCAAACAAATATAACGAAAAGCAGGTCGGCAAAACGGAGATTGTAAACTCAACATATAATTACAAGCTCTTTTATAGCGAGTCGTTGGAGCAAAAGATGCTTAAACGTGCAGAAGAATACAGAAACGCCGTTCCTGACGATGTAACAGTAACGTATAATCCTTATAACAATACAATAAATCTTTCAAATGAAGGCAAAGTTCTTTCAATCACGTTTGATGAACTCGGCAGTCGTATGGATATATTCTTCAAGCAAGAAGGAGCGAAAGTTACCTCAAAAAACAGCGTTATTGAAGACCACAGGCTCAGGAATAAGGCTGTCCTTGAAGATGATGTATTTAAGCACATCACAGAAAACTTGGGCGTATCTATTCAGGATATAGCCAGAGGTCAGGCGGGCAAGATATTGTCTGATGCCGAGATACAAGCAAAAAAGGATACCGAAGGAAGAAAAGTAAAGAAATCAATTGAAAGATAACTTCCTTTTTGAGCAAAACAAAAGCCCGTTCTATTTAGAATGGGCTTTTATAGCATTATAAGACGAAAAAAACCACCCATCTAAAAAGATAAGTGGTTTACATAAATGAGTACGTTTTATGCTTTTTTCAAGCTCCCGAAGCTTTCCCAATGCTTCCTAACTATTATTATACATCATTCGTTATTAATTGTCAATAGGGAACGAACAATTATATTTTATATTTTGTTTTTTCTCTCATATAGCAGTCGGCTGTCATTCACATCGTTTGTCGCTATTTCGCATAGCACTGCGGTTTTGTGTTGACACAGCTTTTGAAATATGATATAATTATATTAACAAGGGAATCACATACACACAGATGGGGCGGTGTCAAACTCCGAGCGTAGCAAAACGTTTTTATTTATTTTTGTTACGAAAGGGGGGAGACAGCTATGAGCGATATTATTCAAATCATAGGCATAGCAGTAGACCTGCTAACTACTATTGTCGATGTCATATTACATACGGCTAAACCGTGCAAGAAAAAACATCGAATAAAAGTAGAACCGCCTGCTTCTCACACAAGCAAGGCGGTTCGTGTTTGCGTTAAACGCAAGCATAAGTCTTAATTGTTTGCTCGGAGTAACCGTCTACATAGTAGTGGCTTCCTTGTTATCTTTATTATAGCACCTTATTTGCACACTGTCAATAGGTTTTTGGCTATTGCTTTTATTGATTGAAAGGTAGAGGCATCAAAAGTGGCTCAAAGAAATAAGAAGAGCAACCCAGAACGATAATGATATAGAAGCCGTAACACCTTGTACGGCTTCTTTGTTTGTTCAAATACAGGAATGTTATTATTTCTTAGTTTTCTCTAATAGAAAGTGTGTCTTGCGGTAGCACTGATTGAAGTTCATTCTCAAAATTTTTATATATCGGAATGATGTACAATATGTAAGGTAACAGGCTCTTATAAGATTTCAACTTTGTATAAATTTTCTTACAGCAAAGGGGTTTTTGTATTGACATTTGCAATACATTTTGATATAATATAGGCAACAAGAAAGGAACATCTTGTTAAGAGAGGGTAATGAAAATGAAGGTATATAAGATTGAAAAAAACTGCACAGAATGCAGTAATTTTTATCAAGTAGATTCCTGTTGCGAATGTGATGCTGAGGAAGCACTTTTCGGAACAGATAGATGCGAATGTTGTATCTATCATATTGTAGAGGAAACGTTCAAAGACAGAATGGAATCTGACTTAGGTACGAAATGCTTCAAAGATTACGATGAAGCGGCGGCGATGTTGCGAGCTTTTACAAAAGCAGGTTAACGCCTTTTAACTTCTGTTCCACTGGAACGGAAGTGCCATATCGGATATAAGCGAGGTTATTCGATGATTATTAAATCGACTCATTCGGCAAAAGAATTGCATTTTGTAAGTCAAAAAGAGAAAGACGCTTTTCTTGCTTCGTTAGAAGCTAAAAAAGATAATCGGATTGCTGTGATTGTGGCAAAATTACTAAGACGCATAGAAGCTAATAAGCATCAAACGCTTAAAGGCTTTTATTGTGCAAGTTTCTTATACAATGACGAATTTGCAATATTACAAGAGGTAAATCCAGATTTTCTGAAATCTATGCGAAATATGAGGAATAACAAATGTTAAAACGGCTTAATTTACAGACAGAAAGTGGCGAAGCGGTAGCTGATGTTGGCTACGAAAACGAGCGGGTAATTATCAAATACTATGGCGAGAAATTCGAGCCAGAGGAAGACGAATATATTGATGGTTATACCTTTGAAGATGTTTTAAACAACGATATGACGGTAATGACGTTATCGGCTATAAATCACAACGAATTATGCAAAAAAATAGATTATCTGGTAAATTCAAATCCAGAATCTAAAGTGTTTGCTGTTTTAAGAGAGTTTGAAAAAATGTTCGATTGGGATATTGTAAAGACAGATAAGTCGTTAGACGATATGGTTGACAGTATCTACAAATATTTTGAAAGTTCTCAGGAACGAGTAGAATGGATAGGCAAAAGCGATTATTGTGACAAGGTAAGATATGGCTATGACTGGGATAATATTATAAAAAAATCTTCAGATTATGACCTTTTTGACTTGTGTACTTTAGATTTAACATACGAATACGGCTATCACACTATTGATTACGCATTGTTCAAAACGAACAACGGTTGTTACATAATAAAAGACGGTCAGCTTTTACACGGAGCTGAACCTTATGCGGTGGATATAACCACAGGCAAAAACATATCGTTTGACGACTTGCCTTTTAACGTGGCGTTTATACCGACAACAGAATGGTTTGATTTGCGTGACAAAAAGAGACAGCAGAAAAGTGAAGAACGTGAAATGTAATTGTTGTGTGGGGAAACACAATGTTACACGACTTTTGAGGGCAATATAAATTTGGAACGTTTTTAGAGAGGAAGGTATTTATGAAAAAGAAATACGCAAAGATGATAGCAACTATAATTGCTGTTGTTGCTGTATTTACAAGCGGTTGTTCTGACGGTAATGCAAAGAACAGTTCTGTAGACGAAGTGCAGAGCAGTGCTTCAACTACGCCTACTGCGACAACTTCAGTGACTCCCGAAACAACTCCTGCTGTCACTACAACGGCAAAGCCTGTTGAACAGACTACAGTTACTACAACAACTACTAAGAAACAGGAAACAAATAAACCTGTTGTAACTACTGCGACTACTACAACGACTACAACAACAAAGCCCGCTCCTGAGTGGACTGAGGAAAAGGTAAGTGCAACAAAGTATGTCAACACTGATTGTTATAGCCGTAAAAAGGCTGTACTCGGTGCAGAGACAGTTAAGATATATAATGTCAACGACAAGGTTAAGGTCGTTGCGAAGACCGATACAGGTTATTTCAAACTTGATACTGGTGCTTTTGTACACGGTGATTATTTGAGCGACAGCAAGGTTGTTGTACAAACAACTACAACTACTGCTAAGAAATCTTCCGAGAACAAGCCTGTTGCAAACAACGAACATATAGAGATATATGCGTTGGACGCTTCAGGTCATAATGACGCATGGACGTACTCAGATATGGACTGCACTGACGCTGTTTCAGGCTACCTTACAGGCACAAAAATAATAGCGGTTAAAACGTATAAAGATAAGGGCTTGTATCTTATTGAAGACGGTCTCTACGCAAGAATGTCTGATTTTACAACGACTCCTTTTGTGATAGAGAAATGGTTCAATACTGCCACTTTTGACAAAAAAAAGGTAAGGCAATTTATTATAGACATAGCTGTTAAAGATTTCGGTCTTGTTCTCAATGAAGAAATGACTACTGATAACAGTTCATGGTTTGCACCGAGTTGCTTTCCTCTTAGTGATGATGATGGGCAAGTTGTTAAGGTTATGTGTATGAAAGAGCCAGAGTCTAATTATAAATTGGGATATATGCAGAAAGGAGACTCTTTTAACGTTGTCATCAAGTACGTTGATGCGGAAGAAATGAATACACTTGGCGGTGTAGGTGAAGGCTATGCAATCTTCTTCCTCCGCTAATTAAAATTCAACATTTTACCCTACAGTTGCGGCTGTAGGGTAAAGGTGTTTCATAAGATACTCTTGGGAACAGTATCTGAAGGCGATTCAAGACTTAAATGGGAATTAAGTCTTTTTACATAAACAACAAATAGAGAACGAAAAGGACAGGTATATCCAATGAATAGCATTTTTAAACGAACACTCAGTTTGATTATGGCTATGGCTTTATTTTTTACTGCCGTGCCATTACAAACAATAGTTTCTGCCGTCAATTTCACTACAGGCACAAAGGTGTATACCGTAATAGGTGACAATTACACTTCTAAAAGTGGTTATCAATTCAAAGACAAGAAAAACTACAAATATCTTATTTACACGAGCAAAACAGGTCGTTCTTCCGCTACAAGAACTGCAAGCACTCACGGCAAATTGGGCATACAATTAAGCGGTGAGTTTCATCAAGCTATCTGTATAGAAGCGGGTGTTGCGTTCAATGGCTCAAGCGTACCAAACTATATAGGAAAAAGTGAAAGTCAGGCAGAGTATCTGAGCTGGCTTGACCGTTCTGATTTAAAAAATATAAAACTTGCTCTTTTATGCGGTTTCCACGATAATAAATCCCAAACCACATCACCTGTCAGCGGTTCGAATATGGACGATTTTGCCTTTGCTACACAGATGATTGTATGGGAATATCAGCAACAACTTCGTACAGGATATGGTGTTAATGATTTAAAGACTAATTCCGTAAACACTCCTGCAAAGGTGTTCCAAGAGCAATTATTTGATGACAACAAAAAAGCAACACCTGCATACGATTGCTATAAGTACATCTTAGATGCAATGTCTAACTACGGCAAGATACCGAGTTTCTGCCGTACAACAACAAAGGACGCTGTTACATTTGATTTAAAGTACAATTCTGCAAAAAAACGTTATGAACACGAATTTACCGACAGCAAGAACTCAGGTATGGCAGTAAGTGCTTTCTCTTTGCCTTCTGGTTTGGGCTTAACAAAGAGCGGGAATAAATATACATTCTATACGACAAAAGCTAATACGACTTTCGCTGTTAAATATAATCAAAGCGGGACAGGCAGAAAGCCTGCGAATGCAGGGGAGTTTGTAGTATGGACTGACAATACCAACTCAGAAAGCAAAAAACAAACGTTAGCTTCTGGTGTCGCTGACCCTATAAAAATGTATGTCAACTTTAAGTCTGCTACTGCCACTGGTACAGCAAAAATTTCTAAGACATGGGTTCACAATGGAAATGCTACTGCCAACTATGATAAGATTTATTTCACTGTAAAAAACAAATCGACCAATGCCGCAATCAAAGGTACTGGCTCGGCAGGTAGTTATACTTACTCATCAAGTGGCACTGTGTCAAATTATAAATTGAACAGCAGTAACACTTTCACTATTGCAAAACTTCCCGCAGGCACTTATACCGTTACCGAACATACGGTATCTGGCTATACAGTTGACTCAAAAAGCAAAGATGTAACGATAAAAATAGGCGAGACTGGAACGGTTTCGTTTAAAAATACCCGTGATACTGGTTCAGCTCAGATAACAAAAGTATGGGTTCACAATGGCGATGCTACCGCCAACTATGATAAAATTTATTTTACTGTAAAGAATAAATCGACAAATGCCGCAGTTAAAGGTATGGGCGGGGCAGGTAGTTATACATTTTCAACAGATGGTACTGTCTCACAGTTTGATTTGAATAGTGCTAACACTTTCACTATTTACAATCTTCCCACAGGTACTTATACCGTTACTGAAAATACGGTATCTGGTTATACGGTTGACTCAAAAAGCAAAGATGTAACAGTATCTAAAGGTCAGACGGGTAAAGTTTCGTTTAAAAATACCCGTGACACTGGTTCAGCCAAAATTATAAAAACGTGGGTTCACAATGGTGATGCCACTGCCAATTATGATGATATTTATTTCACCGTAAAGAAAAACAATACAATTATCAAAGGTACAACTACAAACACGGCGGGCAAATATACGTTTTCCGAAAAAGGCTCTGTTTCACAGTTCAAACCGAACAGCGGTAACATTTTCACTATCGAAGGTCTTCCCACTGGTACTTATACTGTAACTGAGCATACGGTATCTGGTTATACGGTTGACTCGGAAAGCAAAACTGTTATTATTTCTAAAGGTCAGACGGGAACAGTTACATTTAAAAATACCCGTGATACTGGTTCAGCTCAGATAACGAAAGTATGGGTTCACAATGGCGATGCTACTGCCAACTATGATAAGATTTATTTTACAGTTAAAAATAAATCGACCAATGCCGCAGTTAAAGGTAAGGGTGGAGCAGGTAGTTATACATTTTCAACAGATGGTACTGTCTCACAGTTTGAATTGAATAGTGCTAACACTTTTTCTATCGCAAACCTTCCTACAGGTACTTATACTGTTACCGAGCATACGGTATCTGGTTATACAGTTGACTCAAAAAGCAAAGATGTAACAGTATCTAAAGGTCAGACGGGTAAAGTTTCGTTTAAAAATACCCGTGACACTGGTTCAGCACAAATAACAAAAGTATGGGTTCACAATGGCGATGCCACTGCTGACTATGATGATATTTATTTCACCGTAAAGAATAAATCAACTAATGCTGTCATCAAAGGTGTAGGCGGGGCAGGTACTTACACATTCTCCGCAAGTGGCTCTGCTTCACAGTTTAAATTGAACAGTGATAACACTTTCACTATCGAAGGTCTTCCCACTGGTACTTATACTGTTACTGAACATACGGTATCTGGCTATACGGTTGACTCGGAAAGCAAAGATGTAACGGTATCTAAAGGTCAGACGGGAACAGTTACGTTTAAAAACACTCGTAATACTGGTACAGCTCAGGTTATTAAAACGTGGATACACCACAATGATGCAAAGCAAGCGGATAAGGACATTTACTTTGTTATCAAGAACAATGATACAGGTAAGTTCATAACTGCTTCGGGCAGTGCGGGCAATTACACTTTTACAGGAGCAAACGCAACAGCAGTAGCCAAAGCAACGCAGTTAAAACTTGGCAAAGTTGCAGGTGTAGCAAATGGTGCATTCAATGTTTTGAATATTCCTGAAGGCTCGTATACAGCGTATGAGTACGGCAGTAATGCTTATTACACAAGCGTAAGCGGAACATCAAAGTCGTTTAAAATAGTAAACGGTAAAGTTGCTACTGTTTCTTTCTCAAACGAAAGAAATATAGGTGATTTAATTGTTTCTAAGACTTGGGTACACAACGGAAATTCATTGATTTCGTATCAATCAACCGAATCGTTACCTTATGCAACGCTGAATGGAACACCTATATATTTCAAGGTTTATTACGAAACTACCGATGCCAACGGAACTGTAACAAGGCATTATTTAAAAGCAGATGATAGCAACACGCTCAACGATGGTGTTTATAAGTGGAATGGCGAAACCGCCACAGCCTCTCAACAGTATTTCAAGCTGTATAAAGATTATTACACTGACAACGGCGTTAAGCATGACGGCTTTAAGATAAGTGATATGCCTACAGGCTATACTTATTATGTAGAAGAGCAAACAGTCAAAGGTTACATTTGTTCTTCAAATAAAATAAGTGTAACAATAACATCAAAAGTTGGAAACGATGCCTATACTCCTGTTAAAAAGGACGTAAGGAATACAAGAGAGACGGGCAGTGCGTCACTTCATAAAGTCTTCTCAGATGATGCTAACCTTACGGCACAGCAAAAAGCAGAACAGTATAAGAATACTACTTTTGCGGTTCTGTACAAGGGTAACAATCAGTATGTAAATGCTACAGGTAGTAACGGCACTTACACGTTCAGCGGTTATCAAGCATCGGCTACCGAATTTGCTCTTAACGCATCGGGCAATTTCTCAATCAGCAAATTACCTTCAGGCTCTTATAGAGTTGTTGAAACAAAATGGGATTCATATAACTACAATCCCAAAACTACTTATGTAGATATTACTGTCGAAAACGGCAAAAATACTCCTGTCAACTTTGAAAATATCAGAACAGGTTATGTACTGGTAAAGAAGAACTGGACTATTCCCGTAGGACTTGATAGAAGCACAAAACGAATTACTGATTTGACAAATAACACATATTTCCTTATCAGAGATAAGTCAACAAATCAGTATCTCACAGCTACGACTGATAATCAGTCACGTTATACTTACACAGGTGTTACGACAAAGGCAAACGCAACAAAGTTCAAAGCGTATGTTTATATCGAAAACAACGCTATAAGTAGTATCTCGTTCAGTGTAAACAAATTACCTTTAGGTAATTATGTTGTTGAAGAAATCACAACAGGTGATGCTAATAAATACTTTATTCCTGATAAAACAAGTATTGACATCACACTGACAAACGCCGTTCCTACAAACGATTCGTCTTTTACAAATACCGAAAAAGGTTGTGCAACAATCAATAAGGTTTGGAGCGATGCAGGAACAGGTTATGCAACTGCCGCAGAGAGAAACGCTGTTACTTTCTACATCAGGAATAAAGCTACGAATGTCTATATCAAGGCAAGCGGCAATGCAGGTAACTATACTTTCACAGGTTCGGGTACAACAGCCGTTTCATCTGGTACAGGCTTCAAACTTTCATCAAGCAACACGTTCCTTGTAAAAGACCTTGACGCAGGTACTTATATAGTATCAGAAGTTCTCGCAGGTTCTTCTAAGTTCGCTCCTCGTAACGAGCAGGAAGTTACTGTTGCAAACGGCGAAAACAATGGTGTAACTTTCCAGAACGTAGTAAAAGCGGGTGCGTTAAAGGTAAATAAGACTTGGAAAGCTGAAGTCAATACACAGGCAAATTTGGAAGACCTTACGAGCAAGGTTTATTTCACTCTTAAATTCGGCAATAAATATGTTGTTGCCACGAAAGCGACAAGTCCTGTTTACAGATACAACTTTACTAAGCTGACAACAAATGCTTCTGAAGCAACTAAATTTAATGCAAGTGTAATAACACAGAGCGGTTCGTTAGTTGCAACGTTTGATGTTGCTGGCTTGCCTATCGGTTCATACACGGTTACAGAAACTGTTACAGATAAAAATGTAGCGCACAGATTTACAGCGTCTGCACTGTTGGCTAATGTTAACGTTACATTTAACGCAACAGCGACTGCCAACTTCACCAATAGTGAAAGCACTGGTGAAATTATAAAGATATGGGACGATAAAAACGCTAACACAACGGAGCAAGAGAGAAGTAAAGTACAGTTTGTTATCAAGGATACAAAGACCAACAAATATATAATTGCAAAGCAATACGCTACTGGCGATTATGAATATACTGGTTTTGGTACAACTGATATTGCATCTGCTACTTTAATCAGCCTTAACGCAAATCACACTGAGGCAAAAATAACAAAGCTTCCCGAAGGAACATATACCGTAATCGAAATGAACTGTCCTTCTGGTTATACGGCAAGTGCCGACCAGACGCTTACAATAATCAACGGTAAATTAGGAACAGTCAAGTTTACGAATACAAGAGATACAGGTAGATTGTTCGTAAGAAAGCAGTGGTTGTCTTATAAGAATTTATCTGCTGATAAGTTAACAGAGCTTTCAAATAACACTTACTTTACCATCGCTTGTGGCGGTAATTATGTTCAGGCAAGCAACAGCAACGGCGTATACAGCTTTACTGGTTATACTACTTCAGTAAGTAATGCAACTCAATTCAAAGCTATTATCGTTAAGGACAGTACAGGTAAAGTAACCGATAACAAATTCAATGTTACTGGTTTACCTACAGGAAATTATACGATAAAAGAGTATACGGTAAATGGCTCAGAAGCAAATACAAATTATATTGTTTCTTCTGAATCGCAGAACATAACGATTACGAAATCAGTCAACAATTCGACTAATAGCACAAAATTTATCAACACCGAAAAAGGCAAGGCAAATGTTACAAAGACGTTTACAAAGAAATTAAACGGCACAGAGTTTACAGATGCAGAGTTAGTAGCTTTATACGGCAAGGTAACATTTACTGTTAAAAAGGGTAATCAATATGTAACCGCTACAGGAGATAACGGTAATTACGTTTATAGTTCTCTTTCAAATACAGCTTATACATTTAAGCTCAGTAGCACAGGTAAACTGGCAATAGAGAATATTCCTGAAGGTACATATACAATAACAGAGTCCTGCTCGGACAGTGCTTACAAGCCGACAACGGCTACAAAATCATTTACTGTAGCAAACGGTAAAATAACATCTGTTGCTTTTGAAAATCTTCCCGTAGTAGGTGAAGGTCTTGTAACAAAAGTAATAAACGGTAATCTGACAGCGGTAGATAAAGCCAACATAACAACGTACTACAACAATGTTAAGTTTAAGGTTAAAGACACATCTACTGGTAAATATGTAACTGCAACAGGCGGTACAAGCGGTACTTACTATTATTCTGGTAATACAGATGATACAGGCACAGTGTTTAGCCTTAACAGTTCACATAAGTTTGCAATAACAAGAATGCCTGAAGGTACTTACGTTGCTATTGAAGTGTCTCACAGTGACGGCTTTAATAAAGCACCAGACCAGACTTTTACTATTAAAAATGGCGAAAGAACATCACTTACTTTCACGAACACTCGTGAAGTTGCTCCTTTGACAATAAAGAAAGTTTGGAAGACTTCTGAAGAAAATACATTAACGACTGCTGAAAAACAGAACTTGGTAAATAATATTTACTTTACTGTACAGGACAGCGGCGGTAACTATGTAATCGCTCCTAAGAACTCAGCGGGAGAATATGTATATTCTTCAACTAACGCAACTCTTTCAAACAACGGTAAGTTTAAGCTTGACGTAGCCACCAATAACATTCTGATTAAGAACCTGCCGACAGGCACTTACACTGTAAAAGAAGTTATGAGTGGTAAAATTAACTATACCGCTGATGCTTTATCTAAGTCTGTAAAGGTAGTAGTTAATCAGAACGCAAATGAGACATTCACAAACACTCGTGATATTGGTTCTTTGTCGATAGTAAAGAATTGGATAGAAGCGGGCGTTACTCCTTCAACGGATAAGCAGAAGGAATACAATGAACACGTTTACTTTACACTTGTATACGGCGACAAATATGTTGTTGCAACAGGTTCAAACGGTTCATATAAGCATTCAAGGTTTACCACAAACGAAAGTGAAGCAACACACTTCACTATAAGCACAGCAACACCTTTCAAGTGCAATATTTCAGAGCTTCCGACTGGTAACTATACAATTCACGAATACTGTGATATTGCAGAGTGTGAGCCTTCCACACCCACACAAGTAAAAACTGTTACTAAGAATGTAACAGCAACCGTTCAGTTCAAAAACTACGTTTCTACCTATCTCGGCAAAGTGACAAAGCGTTGGGTTTTCAACTCATCATTCACTTCAGAACAGCGCAGAGAACTGATAGAAAAGATTAAGAATGGTATCTATTTTACCGTCAAGGACGAAGATAACAACTATCTCAAAGCATCTCTCAACGAAGAACTTGAAGATGGAACGTATTACTATGACGGTACAACAACAAACGGTAACGAAAACAGATTCTATGTTACTTGTATTTATGACAGCAAACTTAAAGAATATGTAAGTACATTTAATATAGAGGGTCTGCCGCAAGGCAAATACACGGTTGAAGAACATAATACATTACCTACATATAAAGAAGACAGCTCCACAGGCTCTCTTGTTATGACGGGTGATGCAGACGGTTCAGTAACGTTTACCAACAGAGAAACAAGCATCGTTGTTTCAAAACGTTTCTCAGACGGCGATAATCTTACGGCAGAGCAGTTAAAGGCTCAGTACAAAAAGGTTACTGCACGCTTCAAAATCATAGGTGCAAACGGTAAAGAAGATAAGACCGTAACAAATTACGGTAAATATCTCACTTTCAGTTTTGCAAATGACATATATACCTATTCGGGCATTGCCGCTACAGCAGGCACAGCAAACACAGACCTTAAACTGACTGATGAAGGCAAACTTGAAGCCAACTTCAAGGGCTGTCCTTCTCCTTACTACCTGATGGTTGAGGAACTTTACGACAGCACATCTTATGTTGGCACAACAGGCTCTAACATTGTTGACTGTGGCACATACACAGATGTTGACTACACTGTAGACAACAGTAAAAGAGTAGACCTTACGAATATCAACGTTGCGGGCAAGCCGCTTGTAATGAAAGATATTACTCTTAACAACAAGCTGAACACGGGTAGCATCTATATTGATAAGTCATTCCTTGATGTAGACAATACTGAGATGACTATATCCGATGAACAGCTTGCGAAGGTAACTTTCAAAGCTTACAACAGCAACGGCGAAGAGCTTACTTTTGCAAAGGCTTCCAACGGAAACTATAACTATACTGGTTCTTCAACGGCAGGAACTGAAATCAAGCTGAATTATGACTCATCTTCTAAGAAGTATTGTTTCTTGCTTGACAAATTACCCGCTAACGAAAGATACACAGTAGCTGAAACAAAGGGTTCTGATTACTTTACATTCGATGTTGACCCTGTTACATTTGTAATTACTCCTAACGGTAATGCAAAACAAGTGTTCTACAACAAAGCAATGACAGGTAATGTAAAGATTGTAAAGAAGTCAACCAACAATGTCATCGAAGGCTTTGAGTTCACGTTAAGCGGTACATCTCACACTGGTAAAGCTGTAAATGTAACGGGTAAGACAGGTAATGATGGTATCCTGAATTTTGAAAATCTGCGTGTAGGTAATTATGTAATTACCGAAACAAAAACAGGCAAAGCCGTTGGTTATATTACAGAAAAAGACAAGTCTGTTACTGTAAGTTACGACTCCGACAAAGCAATGCCTGTAACAACAACCGTAGAGTTTTTGAATAAGGCTTACGGCAGTGTTGAAATCAGCAAAAAAGACTCTGTTACTAAGGAACTCCTTACAGGAGCTACATTCGGTATCTATTCAGATGCAGAATGCACAATACCCGCAAAGGCTTATAAGTCTGATACTGATGCAACTCTTGTCAATGCGGTATTAAAAGAAAATCCGACAGGCAGTGGTATTTTCACTTGTGACTTACTTCCTATTGACAGCGATAAGGGTACAACTTATTATGTCAAGGAACTTACTGCTCCTAAGAATTATGCTCTTGATACAACAGTACATGATGTAACACTCGTTGTTGCAAACAGCGTTGTTAAGGAAAATGTGGAGAATACACCTAAAGGTTCTGTTTATACGAAGAAGTTCGACAAAGACCATACAGACAGACTTCTTTCAGGTGCAACATTCACACTTTATAAGAGTGATAAGAAAACTGTTGTAGGAACTCTTACTGAAACAGCTAAGGGCGAATACAAAATAGAGGAAATTCTGGCAGGTACATATTATCTGCAAGAAACAAAAGCACCTGCTTTCTACGAAAGAGATAATAACTTCTATAAGGTTGTTATAACCGATGCGGGTAAAACTGTTACAGTAGAAACTAAGGCGGGCAACGGCGGCGTTCCTAACGCTCCGATGACAGGAACAATTTCAATTGTTAAGACCTCTACGAATAAACAAGTTCAAGGTTTTGCCTTCCGTGTAACTGGTACATCTAAGACAGGCGATGCTTATGACAAGACATTTCTGACAGATGCAAACGGTAAAATAGTAATCAAGGATTTACGCATCGGTGATTATACTGTTACTGAGATAAAGAATAATACTACGGTCGGCTACATTATTGAAACTTCAAAGAATGTAGAGCTTACACAGGATAGCACAAAAACTGTTCCTTTTGAAAACGTTGCTTATGGCGGTCTGAGTGTAGAAAAGGTTGACAAGGTAACAGGCAACCCCGTTACAGGAGCAACATTCGGTATTTACACAGATATTAATTGCACAGTTACCGCAAAAGCATATAAGAGTGCAACAGACGACACACTTGTAGACGCTGTATTTACTACAGACGGTACAAGCGGAAAATACAACTGCAACTTCCTTCCTATTAACAGTGAAGATGGTGCAACGTATTATGTCAAGGAACTTACCGCTCCTAAGAACTATGTTCTTGATAAGGGCGTATACAGTATCACATTAGATAAGCCTAATGAAATTAAGGCAGTTTCAAACAATAACACAGACCTTTTCGTTGAAGTGCCTTACGGTCACATTGAGATTAAAAAGCACGATGCTGAAAGACCCAATGTTAAACTGTCTGGTGCTGTATTCAAGATTTTTGACGGTAATTCCAAAACAGCTTCAGTTGTTGGTACTCTTACAGAAGAATCTAAAGGAACTTATACTTATAAGAACCTCTCAGCAGGTACTTATTATGTTCAGGAAACAGAAGCACCCGAATACTACGAGAGAGATACTAAGTTCTATAAGGTTGTTATTGCAGAAGCGGGCAAGACCGTTACTGTAGAAAACGATGATACAGGCTTTGGTAATAAGCCTATGAAGGGTAGTATCTCAATCGGTAAGGCAAGTGCTGACGGTAAAATTGAGGGCTTTGAGTTTGAAGTTTCGGGTACAGCTTTAAACGGCGCACCTGTTGCAACCAAAACCTATAAAACCGATGCAAACGGACGTATCGAAATTGATGACCTGCTCATAGGTAACTATACCATCAAGGAAGTTAAGTCGAATATTACAAGCGGCTACATACTTCCCGATGGAAAGACAATAAGCGTTAAAAGAAACAACACATCTGGCGTTTCGATGCAGAATATTCCTTTCGGTCACATAAAGATTGAAAAGGTAAACGCAAAGACAGGTGATAAAATCACCAATGCACAGTTTGCTATCTTCACAGATGCTGATTGTACAATTCCCGCAAAGGCTTATAAGTCTGATACGGATTCGACTCTCGTAACCGCTGTTATTACAGAAACAGCCAAAGGCTTTTACACTTGTGATAGACTTCCTATCGACAGTAAAAACGGCACAATGTATTATGTCAAGGAAACAAAAGCCCCTACGGGCTATTACATTGACGAAGAGATTCACGCTGTTGCACTTACAGATGCCGATGCTGTTGTTAATGTACATAACAACGATAACGGAAAGTTCGTTGAATATCCTTACGGTCACGCAAACATCAAAAAGACTTGGATACTCAACAACATCGTAGCAGATGATGAAAGCGATGTTTTAATCGAACAACTTAACAACAAGATTTACTTCACATTGCAGGACGAAAGCGGAAAATATGTAACCGCTACTAAGAACGCTCACGGTACTTACAGCTATAAGGAAATGAGTAATAACGAGTATAAGTTCTACATCGTTGAAGGAAACCTTGAAATCAAAACTCTGCCGACAGGCAAATATAAGGTGACAGAACACAGCAGTCTTCCTGATTATACAATCAATACTGCAAACCCTGTTACTATCGAAGTAAAATTAAACGAAACAGCACAGGCTTCATTCACAAATGAGCGTGACACGGGTTCATTACTTATTCAGAAGAAGTGGGAACACCCCGTACCGCTTACTAAGGAAGAAATAGTTGAACTTGAAAAGCACGTTACATTTACGGTTAAGACAGCAGACGGTAAGTATGTTGCTACAAAAACCGATGAAGAAACATCTGCAATCAGCTTCTCTCATTATCAGGACGAACCGTTCTATATCTCATTAACGGATAGTCAGACAAAGATTGAGAAAGTTCCTACAGGTGCTTATAGCATTGAAGAACACAGCGACCTTGATACATACAAGGAACTTACTCCTGTCGTTAACAAGGACATTGTAAAGGATACGACAGCTAACGCAACGTTTACCAATGTTCGTCTTATAGGTAACGCAAACTTAAAGAAAGTATGGAAATATCCTACTCAGCTTTCTGAGGACGAAATCAAGGCACTGAACAGTGAAATTTACTTCACATTAGAAAGCAGTGAAGGCGGTTTTGTAAAAGTATCTGGCAATGCCGAAGACGGCGAATATCAGTTTGCGGGCTTATCTGAGACTGCACAGCAGATTAAGATACCGAATGGCAACTTTATCATAAAGAATTTGCCGACAGCTACTTATACAGCTACAGAAGTTACTTCAAACGGCGAGTATAAGAACAGTAATGAAACGCAAGTATTTACAACGGAAGCAGACGAAACATATTACCTTTCGTTTGAGAACGTTCGTAAGACAGGCACAACTGAAATGTACAAGGAATGGATATTACCCGAAGGGTTAGACGAGTCTGAAAAAACAGCACTTATCAATTCCCTTGAAACGAATGTCACATTCACTATACAGGACAGCAACAATAAATATCTGATTGCAAGCGATGTAGATGATTCAAAATATCGTTTCATCGGTGTTCAGGATACAAACGACAATACGACCGAATTTGCTTTAAACAACAGCAGAATAGAGGTTATTGATTTACCGACAGGCACTTATACTGTTACAGAGCATAACAAGAATAAGGCTTACCTGATGGAAAATGAAGTCCAGACAATTACTGTTAAGGACGAACAGACATCTCAGCTCACCTTCACAAACAGAGCAATCAAGGGTAGCGTTAGTACAACCAAGAAAGATGCTGACTATCCCGATGTTAAATTAACAGGTGCTATATTCACTGTTTATAAAGCTGAAGAAAACGGCTATGTTGAGATAGGCACTTTGGACGAAATAAAAGAGGGCGAATATCAGCTTGACAACCTTTATTACGGGGACTACAAACTGATTGAAACTAAAGCTCCCGAAAAGTTTGTCCGTGACACAAAGGAATACAAGTTCTCGATTGACGAAAACAGTGACGGTGTAGTTATTAACATCGAAACAGAGGCAGGTAAAGGTTTTGAAAACCAACCCTACAGAGGAACAGTAAGAGTTACAAAGATAGATAAGGACTACCCCGAAAATAAACTTACGGGAGCTGAGTTCACTATCTACGCAGAAGATAAAACCACTGTAATCGGTATTCTTACCGAAACGAAAAAGGGAGTCTACACTTATGAGGATTTGCGTTTTGGCAATTACTACTTGAAGGAAACGGTAGCTCCTGAGAATTTTATCCTCGATAACAAGTTCCACTCTTTCAAAATCGAAGAAGACGGTGAAATCGTTGATGTTGAAACAGAAGCAGGTAAAGGTCTTGCAAACAGTGCGATGACAGGTACGCTCAACATCACGAAGAAGTCTGCTGACGGCGTAATTGAAGGTTGGAAGTTCAGAATCACATCTATTGATGTTCCTACGCTTCCCGAAGGTGTTTCTTACGATGAAACATTCACAACGGACGCTGAAGGTAAAATCTCAGTTACTCTGAGAATAGGTACTTACAAGGTCGAAGAAGTCACAACTGGTGTTACAGGCTACTTGTTCCCCGATGCTAAAGACATCGAGATTAAGTGGAATGAAGACACTGATACCGAAATGGAGAACACTCCTTATGGTAAGATTGTTCTTAATAAGGTTGATGAGTTCAAAAACGATGTTCTTGTATCTGGTGCTGTTTATGCAGTTTATAAGGACGTAAACGAAAATGGCGCATACGATGAAGATGTTGACACGTTCGTTGATAATCTTAATGATGAAAACGGTATCTATTCACTTGATAAGGTGAAATACGGTAAATACATTGTTAAGGAAACAAAATCTCCTGAAGGTTACTTACTCGACAATAACGCATATCCTGTAGATATAAATGAAGCAAATGCTGAACGTCATATCTACAATACTGTAACAGATGATGGTACTTCTATCTATATAGAAGAAGTTGTCACTGGAACAGTGCAAGTCACGAAGGTGGATAAAGATTATCCCGAAAATAAACTTACGGGTGCTGAGTTCACTATTTACGCAAGTGACAAGACCACTGTAATCGGTACACTTTCCGAAACAGAAAAGGGTATCTACACTTACGAAGGATTACGCTATGGTAATTACTTCCTTAAAGAGACAAAAGCTCCTGAGAATTTCGTTCTCGATGAAGATTTCCACGCTTTCAGTATCACAGAAGACGGTAAAATCGTTGATGTTGAAACGAAGGCAGGTAAAGGTCTTGCAAACAGTGCGATGACAGGTACGCTCAACATCACGAAGAAGTCTGCTGACGGCGTAATTGAAGGTTGGAAGTTCAGAATCACATCTATTGATGTTCCTACGCTTCCCGAAGGTGTTTCTTACGATGAAACATTCACAACGGACGCTGAAGGTAAAATCTCAGTTACTCTGAGAATAGGTACTTACAAGGTCGAAGAAGTCACAACTGGTGTTACAGGCTACTTGTTCCCCGATGCTAAAGACATTGAGATTAAGTGGAACGAAAACACTGATGCCGAAATGGAGAACACTCCTTATGGTAAGATTGTTCTTAATAAGGTTGATGAGTTCAACACGATTACTTACGTTGCAGGTGCAGTATATGCAGTTTATAAGGACGTAAACGAAAATAAGACCTATGAAGAAGACATTGATACATTCGTATCAAATCTTAACGAGGTTGAAGAAGGCGTTTATGTACTTGATAAGGCTGAATATGGCAACTATCTTGTAAAAGAAGTAAAAGCTCCGAAGGGCTACCTTGTTGACAAAAACTATTATCCTATTTCTATCGGAGAAGCAGGTGCAGAAGTACCAGTATTCAACGAAAAGGAAAAAGACACAGATGCTCCTATCTTTGTAGAAACTCCGATAACAGGTAATGTTGAAATCACAAAGGTTGATGAAGATTACCCTGACGAAAAGCTTTCAGGTGCAGAGTTCACAATCTTTGAAAAGGATAAGAAAACAGAAGTAGGAAAGCTCACGGAAGTAGAAAAGGGCGTTTATCGCTATGAAGGCTTACGTTATGGCGAGTATTACTTACAGGAAACCAAAGCACCCAAATATTTCATTCGTGATGTTAATTTCTATTACTTTGAAATTGTGAATGACGGTGAAACCGTCACAATCGCAAATGACGAATTGGGAAAAGGAACATTTATCAACTCACCTGAAGAGGGTGAAATCAAAATTGTGAAGACTTCTTACAACAATAAGGTTGACGGCTTCACATTTGAGATTAAGGGTACTGCTTACACAGGACAGGAATACTGTGAGCAGTTTGTAACCGATAAGAACGGCATCATCAGTGTCAAGGGTCTTCGTGCAGGTAAATACACCATACACGAAGTTCGCAACGAAGCCACAAAGGGTTACGTTCTTCCTGATGATGAAGAACTTACAATCGAGCGTTTGGGCGATGTAGCCGTTGCAAATATGTACAATGGCGATAACCCGAAAACAGGTGTCTTGGGCGATGATAATGTCCTTCCTATAGCGACATTTGCCGCTTTCGTTGGCACAGGTATCATATTGATAACTCCTACTGCCAAACGTAAGAGGAAGTACAGAGTTATCAGAACTCACAAGAAATAAAAATTCCTGACAAACAGATAAAGGATACGAGAAATCGTATCCTTTTCTTTGTTTTATGCGTTGTAATGTAAAACGGTTTCGTGTATGTAACCTCTCGTGTGTTATTACAACAAATGTTACATTATATATTTGTATTGTAATCTTCAATCTGTTATGTTATAATAAAGGTATAAAAAAAGGGGGATTTTTATGAGCAGTAAAGAACAACAGGTTGTAAACCGTAAATTTATTCTCTTCACGGAGCAAATAAGCGAAATTTTGGGAATAAAAGCACCGAACATTATAATTGATGAATCTCAAATGGCACCAAAAACACAGCTTGCCGCTACTATGGTAGGCGGCATTGTAATGCGGAACAATGACTTCACACTTGATTCTGCTTTTGCTCTTGCACATGAACTTCGTCATGTGTGGCAAATTGCACTGCACGAAAAAGAATATTTTAAAAATGATTATTTAAGAGTAGGCTCTGTTAACGTGCAAGATTATAATATGCAAAAAGCCGAGATTGACGCAAACGCATTTGCCGCAATTATTATGAACGCTATGTTCGGCGTTAGCCCTATGTTCAAAGGACTGTCTGCAAAAGTAAAAAACCAAATTGAAAGCCGCATACACGAAATAGAAGACGATGTTTTCAAACGCATCGAACAACTTGAATCATAATCTCGTTTTCCCTTCAGCTTATTATTGGCATTCTGAGCAAATAATATTCACTTATAGAAAAAAAAGACCTCTCAAATTAAGAAAGGTCTTTTTCATTTTTATTTTTATGTTTATTTTGCTTCTTTTGCAAAAATAAAACCGCCTGCTTCCGCTAAAAGCAAGGCGGTTCGTGTTTGCACTAAACGCAAACATCAATAAGAACCATTTTTGCTCGGAGTAACCGTCTACATAGTAGTGGTTTCCTTGTTATCTTTATTATAGTGCCTTATTTGTACACTGTCAATAGTTTCTCTTTTCCGTATTGTCTTGGATTTTCACAATCTGCAAGATGATTTTGAATCCACGCCTTTATAAAAAGCATTGTATATCTATCAAGCTTTTTGAACTCTTTACTAAAACCAGATGTAAATTCAACCTTATACTTCATAGATTGAGTTCCTTCCACAATTCATCAATAGGACGACTTTTTCTGCCGCTCTTCTCGTATTCTTTATAAGCTTCATCGTATACGGCAACATCAAATTTCTCGTCAATTTTATCAAACAATGCTTTTTTGAATGCCTCGCCTAAAGACAATGAATGCAACTTTGCATAGCTTTCAGCAAGCTCTTTTTTCTGTTCCGTTAATCTTATTGAAAACGCCATAACAACCTTCCTTTCTATAGTACGTTGTACTACATTTATGTGTTTTTGTCAAGTACTTTACTGCATAAAAGTGCTTTGTATTGACATTTGCATTACAATATGCTATAATATAGGCAGTAACAAACAAGGGAAACAGAGAAAAGGGGAATTGAATATGGTGTATTCTTTATACATAGGTCGCTACAAACGAAGCAAGGATTTCCGTTCATTATCCGAGCTTAGAGAAGAAGTAGCGTCTTATTTTTCTAACAAGGAAAAATGTTTTATCGTTGACATTCTTACAACATTTCGTAACAAGCAATTCAATAGTGAAGGGATTGCACGTAATAGTTATCAAGATTTCAGCGTGTATGCTTTCAAGGCAGGTGCTGAAATATGATGTATGTTTATTTTGGTATCATTACGGGTGTCTTACTTTTCAAAATTCTTTTGAATTTGTTTTGTCCTATTCTTATGAAAAAGGGTGTTTATAGCTTTCTGTGCAAAAGAGAGTATAACGAACTCGAAGACGAATATTCTCTTAACGTATCAAAAGAAAAGTGGTTTTACAATACTGTTTTATTGCCGCTAACAGCACTATTTGCAATTTTCAGCGATAAATCTTTTATGACTACGATTGTGATTATATTAAGCGGCTTAGTTGTGGCAACGGATATAATTATTGCACACAGACTACAAAAGTATATAGAAATAATCAATGTAAAAGCAATTTACGACATTGCAACGTTGTTACTTATAGGCGTGTTAGCCTATCTATTTCATCTTAACGGCTATGAAATGGTGTTTTGACAATCTATCGAACCGAAGGAGTTGATAATATGTTTTTTAAGAAAAGGAAAAGAAAACTTACAAAAGCAGTACCATTTGTTTTAAAGAATGCAGAAACTAACAAATATGTAATGGCAAAGAAAAAGGCTAATGGCGTTTACGAGTACATTGGTTCTGATACAACGGATATTGCGTCTGCTACTATGTTCAGTCCTGATGCAACCTATGCCAAGATGAAAATAGCAAACCTTCCCGAAGGAACATATACCGTAATCGAAACAAAATGTTATTTTGAATATACATCAAGTGCCAATCAAACAAAACCGAGAAGCAAACTGAAAGAATATTTGAAAGAATATTTTTCGTTAATCGCTTGCATTCTTAAACTATTTTGTTTGGTGTTGGCTTTTATATTGTCAATAATTTTTATAAGTATTTTTTTCTTCTTCGTTTTGCCCATAGCGTTTCGCTTGTTGTTTGGCAGATGAGTTTGTTAAGGAAGAATACGATGAAGAATTACAATTACCCGATAGTAATAGGAATGCGTGATAGCAACGGATTTTCTGATAAATATGTCGATATTGGTATGTCAAAACGCATAAAAAGCAATCTGAGTGTAATAATAGGTGATTTAAAAACACCTTGTAAGGCAGGAGAAACAATAGATGTTTCAGATATAGATTCTACGAGAGTAGAATTGATGTTTTGCAACAAACAGTCTTTGCGCATATTCATTTCTGCACTTCAACAAGCTGAGCAGTTATGGAACGAACACACTTGTACTTGTGACGATTGCGATGACAAGTGACGTGAAAGGAAACTATTTATGAATAAATTTGAAAAGCTGTTAGAAGAACGTGATGTGGATTATACACTCGTTGATTCTACAGCCGAAATTGAAGTTTTGGCAAAAAAGCTACGGGCAAAACTGTCTTTACAAAAAAACATATACGGCATTTTGGGTTTTGCAATTTTCCCGCTTTTTTCAATTTTTAATATTTATTATCTTCTTGTTTGCAATACAGAGCTTGGCAAGGTGATGAAGCTCATTATTATTGCTTCGCTCCTTGTGATTTCCTTCTTGTATTCATTATTAGCAATAATAGAAGCAAAAAGCTTGAAAAGCCAATATGAAAACAGAAAATATTATAAATTTGACGGCAGAAAAATTTCTTATTACAAATTCATATCACTTATTTATAAAGATGTTTCTACTTTTGCCGCTAAATTCAAGAATGACGGAAAAGACGTGATTGAAGGGCGTAAAAGTAATATATACATTAATAATTCTTCTTTTGAAGAAGCGGACGAATGGTATGCTATAGTTTTTTATGATAAAAAGACTCGCCTTACTTCAACACCTATACTAATTACTGGTTGTTCTGAAAAAAGCAATAAGATAAGAAAAGTTGATACTCTTGCATGGGCTTCTTCGTTATATAAGAAGAAAAATTGTCAGCTTGTAAAAGAAGGTAGAAATATGAATTTTCGTGAAGTTGTTGTAGATGATGGTGCTTTACATATTGGTGACAATGTTTTTTCGGTGATAGATGGTATGTTCGTTGATAACGGCGAAATTGTCGCTGTAGAATGCAACAACAAATTTGCTGTTAAATTTGAAGCGGCGGGCGTTAAAACACTCAATAAAGAAGTGCTTTTCAAAGATTATAACGATTGTGTGCAATATCAAACAAAAATTTCAGAACAGAAGATAAAAGCTATTGAAGCTACATTGCCAGATGACATAGAAGAACTTATCGGTTATCTGTCTGATATTGTTTCTCAGGAATTGTACTCAAATCACGAAAATATCGTATATGATGCCATTCTGGAAAAACGTAATGGTGTAGAAAATAGAGAAATGTCGTGTTACGAAAAGCCTTGTTTTGATAATTACCAAGTAGGGGATTCTGTGGCTTTTTGCCACGCAAACTGTTTAGAATCACCTGATAAGCTCAGATATGGTGTTATAGAAGAAACGCCTTTTTCTTCACCTGAAACAGCGAACAGATTATATAAAATCCGAACTGAAGGCGAAGATAGTGTGTTTATAGTACCCGAAGATGTATTTCCTAATAGAGAGGCGTACATTGAATATAAAGAAAATGAAATTGAACAATTAAAAAATTCACTTCCTACCAATACCGTAGAATTACTTCTTTGGCTCGCTTCTAAAGCAGATGGCTTTGATTCGTCATATTCTCAGGCTGTTATGAGACATCTTGCTAAGATTAAATACGCAAACATAGATATATGCCTTTCCAATTTCACGGGCGATTATCATTCTAAATATACTACATCTCCTTGTTACACTGTGTCTTCAGATTACGAAGAAAAAAGTATAAATTCTTCTTCAAAACTTGAAGAACTGAAACAAATACATAATGAAATAAAACTGCTTCGAGAAAAAGAAAGAAATATTCTTGAAAATGTTTTTCCGTCTTTTGAGGAGCTTTCCGACTTATATGATATTGATAATGGTTCTGAAACAGGTCTTACATCAAACTTATTAAGTGAGATGTTCCGCTTTTTACGAACACCTTGTACCTTATATCAAATCGAGCGGTTGTTCCAACCTGTTAATTTCGCAGATAGCGTTTTAAAAGATTTTGAAAACGACAAAAGATTCTCAGCGTTTACTTTTTCAAATTCGATAGGTTTTGTTTTTAGATGGGATTCAAAAACCATTTCACTATTAACGCACAAATTTTCTGACGCATTTGAGCCTGAAAAAGAAAAATACAGAAAAGAGATAAGTTTTTTTGCAACACAGCTATATAAACTGATAGGCAATTACAAAATTGATTTATATGAAATAGACACAGAAAAGAATAAGTGTATATATCATGGTCGTTTTGTTCCCACATTGGAAGGATTTACGATATGGAAAATAATATAAAACAGGATAGCATCGAAATTCTTGATAAGTTATTAGTAAGCAAAGATGCCCGTGTTCGTGCGGAGCTTGCAAAGCAAGGGTATAAACTTGATGTTCTTGTGAATGATACGTCTAACATCGTAAGACGTGAAGTAGCAAAGCAAGGATATGGTCTTGATGTACTTGTCAAAGATGAAAGTTATGATGTGCGAGAAGAGGTTGCAAGGAAAGGTTATGGTTTAGAACTTCTTGTAAACGATGAAAAATGGAACGTTCGTTGGGTAGTAGCGGATACTACCCAAGACATCAACCTACTCCTTCACTTATGCCAAGATGAAAGTTCTTGTGTACGAGACATTGCAAGCACTCATTTGTGCTTACTCGGTCATACATTACCTGAAACGGATAAAACAACCATCTTTTCTTTTGATGCTGTGATAGACGAAATTTTGGAGCTTGAAAAATCATTGAAAAGAAGCAAAGAAGGACTTGCTCTTTTAACAGCCAATCATTATGTGGCTTTCAGAACGTTACGCAGAATACGACAAATAAGCGAAGAAATAGTCAATAAAAAAATTATAGAGATGTTTCCACGCTTTGAAGCATTTTCTATTAACAATGCCTTTATGCCGTTGGCTTTGGCAAACGAACTGAAAAAAGAAACAAATTTTTCTCTTTATAAAGTTGAAGGGACTTCAATATTTATCGTATTCTATTGGGGAGAACTCGCTTTTTGTCGTGGTAATATCCGTGTTTACGCTCCTGCTTTTACTGACGTTATTGATGACAAGAAAAGAGCGGTAGAATGTTCTATTGATAATTTCCTTGCGGATTATAACGAGCGAACTGAATACGGAAAACATCTGCAATGGCTATACAAAACGCAAAAAGGCGATTTCATTGATAAAGCAACAGCCGCTTTCCCCAATAACAATGAATTTATAGCAATGCTGAAATATGCTTTCAAACCGTCATTTCGTAAAGAACTCAAAAGACAGATACCTGTTTATGAGGAGTTGGTTAAGAATGATAAGGAAAATTTCATTGCAGACAGCAGAAAAAGCATTGAAAGAAAAAAAGAAGAAATAGAAATTACAAAAAAACAGGCTTCATCAGTTGTACAAGAACTGCTTGAATCGGATTTATGCAAATCACTCATATATGATGGAACAAATATTTCAGATACCGTCAGATTATATGAACAATTCACTGATATTCGAGGGAACAAATATATATTCTCTCGTGATTTCAAATACACCAATGGCAAAGTTTCGTTCAATGTAAGAAAGGAATATGATTATGAACAGATTTAACATCAATGACACCGTTTATTGCTTTATGTCCCTTGAAAACCCTTGTGTAAAGGGAATTATCAAGGGTAACATCGTAACAACAGACAACAACGAATGGTATCCTGTGGAGATTGACTCTCTTGTGTATAACGTTTCAGCGGCAAACATAGCCGATACACCAGATGTTTGTACACAGATAGCCCGCAGTAATGCAAGTGCAATTGTAGATAAGGCTCTTGCCACGATACCTAACAATTATGAGGCTCTTGTTGATTTTTGTTTATCTTGTATAGACAAATACACTCGGAACACAAAAGAAGGCTTTATCGACAAGACAATAATCGCAGAAAAGCTTGATATGATTAAAAAATCTTCCTGCTGATACACACTCAATTTTATAAGCACGGCAACTTCTGTTCCACTGGAACGGAAGTTGCTTTTTG
The DNA here is from genome assembly GCA_934217675.1 of uncultured Prevotella sp. GTDB lineage: Bacteria > Bacteroidota > Bacteroidia > Bacteroidales > Bacteroidaceae > Prevotella. The sequence goes on from CAKQCV010000001.1 coordinate 156,931, forward strand.
CCATGTGGCTTAATGATACATGAATCTAATGTAAATATAAATGCTTTTCAGAAAGGAACAATAATATGAATAGAATTGAAAATCTTTTAACAAGAATAAGCAAACTCGATGATGAAGAACGTATGGGTTTGGCTTATGAAACAACTGATATTGAAGTCCTTAACATACTTGCTGAAGATACAGAGCCTTATGTGCGTGAGTTTGTTGCTAAAAACTGCTCGGCAACTGAGATTATTCTCTATAAACTCGCTAATGACGAAAGTCCTGATGTACGATTAGCTGTAGTTGAAAATCCTCATACCAGTGTTAAAACAATTGAAATGCTTGCTGATGATACAGACTACGATGTGTGTTACGTAATCGCATCAAGTCGCAATAATGTTTCTGTCAATGCACTCAAAAAACTCGTAACCTGTAAAAAATGGAGTATTCGTGAAGCAGTCGCTCAGAACCCATGCACTGATACAAATTCATTAGACAAACTCGCTAATGACGAGGTTAAATGGGTTCGTGAAGCTGTTGCTCTAAATACAAGAACTTCATTGGCAACGCTTAGTAAACTTGCTAAGGACAAAGATGTGTTTGTTCGTACTAATGTTGCAAGAAATACAACCACAAGCAGTCATATACTTGATGAGCTTGCAAATGAAGAGGATTGGTGTATTCGTTGCGAAGTGGCAAGAAATGCACAAACAAATTCGGATACTCTCATCAAACTTGCAAGAGATAGGGATTGGAGAGTCCAGTGCTTTGTAGCTGAAAATACAAATACTCCTTTAGAAACTCTCTCCTTTCTCGCCTCTATAAAAAATAAAAATCTACAGGCATCTGTTGCAAATAATTCTGCCGCCAGTACAGAAATACTGGACGAACTCGCAAAAAGCAGTGATTTAAATGTTCTCAGTAACATTGCTCGTAACAAAAACACCAGTATAAATACGTTGAAAATACTTGCCAGAAATGAAGATGTGGTTATTCGCTGTGGCGTAGCACAAAATCCAAATGCTGATGCTGAGTTCTTAGCTAAAATGGCTAACTATGAATCTGAATACGTTCGTAGTATGGTTGCAATTAACAATAATACGCCAGCAGAAGCATTGACGAATCTTGCCAAAGACGAAAGCACCTATGTCCGTAGATGTGTAGCAGAAAACATAACCACACCTGTTGTATTGCTTTCTGTGCTTGCACAAGACAAATTTTCTGAAGTTCGGCTTGCTGTTGCAGGCAATCTCAAAACGCCAACTGAAACATTGAAAATGCTTACTAAAGACAGCAGTGAAATGGTTAGTAAAAAGGCACAAAAGAGTCTCGAAGAACTTAGAAAAAAATCAATGGTAAAGGAATAAGTTTATGACTGCCGAAAAAGCGACATACTCCCACACCTAAAGAGGCAAGGGACTTCTTGCAGTATATGGTTAAAAGGGGTATTGAAAGAAATGAATATTCTGCGCTTCCGTTCCAATGGGACGGAAGTTGTTTTTTTGTTATGTGGTTTATTGACACATAAAACTTATGTGAATATAAACGTCTTTTCAGAAAGGAAGGATAATATGAATAAAGAAAATCTTTTAGCAGAAATAAGCAAAATGTCAGATATAAAGCGTGAGTTGTTATCTTATAACACATCTGACGTTGAAATTCTAAACATACTTGCTGAAGATGAAAGAATGTGTGTTCGTAAAGGTGTTGCGTGGAACGAACATACTCCTGTTGACGCACTTGAAAAACTTTCAGATGACGAATACTCAGAAGTTCGTATAGAAGTTGCAGGAAACAAAAACGCTTCTGCAACGATATTGGATAGACTTGCCGAAAACGGAAACGAAGCTATACTTTTTAAGGTTGCAGGAAATAAAAATGCCTCTGCTGAAATGCTCATATTACTTGCAAAAAACGTATCATGGGGTATTCGTAGTAATGTTGCAAGGAATCCAAGCTCTCCGTCTGAAGCACTCACATTGCTTATAAATGACGATGTGTGGCAGATACGTGCAGAAGCCGCAGGAAATAAAAACGCTACTGCAACCGTTTTGGCTGAATTTGCCAAAGACGAACACGAAGATGTACGTTTTGAGGTTGCACAAAACAAAAACACTTCTGCGGAAACACTTATATTGCTTGCAAAGGACATATCAATGGGTGTTCGTAGCAATGTTGCAGGAAATCCAAACACCCCACCTGAAACACTTGCACTGCTTATAAATGACGATGAGTGGTGGGTTCGTAGAGCTGTTGCACTGAATGAAAATACGCCATCAGCATTACTTTTGAAACTCACTAAGGATAAAAATATACAGATAAGCAAAATAGCTGAAGAAGTTCTTAAAGAACGCAAAGGAAAAAGCAAAACCAGTATTGAAAGATAACTGCCTGATACGTTAAGGTTTGTAATGTGGCTTAACGAACTATAAATATTATAGAAGAAATTTCAACTCAACAGAAAGGAAAAATAAAATGGAAACAATGCACCTGAATAATCTCTCTTATGAGGAAAAGTACAATTTAGCAACGGGAATTAAGACACCCGCAAAAATACTTGCAATTCTTGCAAAGGATATAGACTGGCGGGTTCGCAAAGCTGTAGCATGGAATGAAAACACACCTGTTGAAACACTTGTAATGCTTGCAAAAGACGGAGATGAGACCCGTTATGCAGTTGCACAAGCAAATGTACCAGAAGAAGTCTTAATACAGCTTGCCTCTGACAATTATTTAAAAGTGCGCTGTGCAGTAGCTTCTAATTCTAACACGCCACCTTTTATACTCGCAACACTTGCGAAAGATGAAAATATTCATGTTCGTAGTGCAGTTGCAGAAAACAAAAATACACCCGCTGATGTGCTTGCAATGCTCGCTGAAGATGAAAATAGCAATGTTCGTGGGGGTGTGGCTTGGAACAAAAATACTCCAGTAGGAACACTTGTAAGGCTTGCAGACGATAAAGATTATGAAGTTCGTAGTGAGGTTGCAGGTAACAAAAACACGCCTGTGAAAGTCCTTGCAACACTCGCAAAGGATAAACACGAATGTGTTCGTAAAGGTGTTGCATATAACGAGAACACACCTGATGAACTACTCTCTGTACTTGCACAGGACGAGGACTACACGGTTCGTTGTGCGGTTGCAGAAAACAAGAATGCGCCTGTAGAATTGCTTACTGCGCTTGCAAAAGATGATGAATGGTGTGTTCGTGAGGCTGTTGCCAAAAACGAAAACACATCTGCTGATGTACTTGCTATGCTTGCAAAAGACGAAGATAGAGATGTCCGTATAGCTGTTGCCAACAACAGAAATACGCCTGCCAATATACTCACAATGCTTGCACAAGATAAAGATGCCAATGTCCGTAGTGAGGTTGCCGCAAACGAAAATACATCTGTTGATGTACTTGTTATGCTTGCCAGTGATAAAATATGCTGGGTTCGAAGTGACGTTGCAAGAAATAAAAACACTCCTATTGAAATTCTTACTGTTCTTGCACAAGACGAGAATCGGTCGGTTCGTGAACAGGTTGCGTTAAACGAAAGTACCACTACTGAGTTGCTTGCTGTACTTGCAAATGACGATGTTTATGATGTTCGTACAGCAGTTGCCACAAACGGAAATACATCTGCTGATGTGCTTGCTATGCTTGCAAAAGATGAATATATTATTGTTCGTTGTGCGGTTGCAGAAAATGAGAATACGCCAAAGGAAGCACTTGTTACGCTTTCAAAAGACAACAACGAATGGGTAAGCGAAAGAGCTGAAGAAGCTCTTAAAGAACGCAAAGAAAGAAGCAAAAACAATATTGAAAGATAACTGTCTGATACGTTAAGTTCTGTAATGTGACTTAATGGTACATAAATCAAGTGTAAACACAAATTACTGTAGAAAGGAAAAATCAAAATGGAAACGATAGACATAAAGAAGCTCTCTTATGAGAAAAAATTTGATTTAGCATCAAATAATGAAACATCAGCAGAGTTGCTGTCTGCACTTGCACAAGATGAACACCCTGATATTCGTCTTACTGTAGCAAGTAATACAAATGCACCCCATAGTACGCTTGTTATGCTTGCAAAAGATATAAATTTAGATGTTCGTGCAAGTGTTGCTCGGAACAATAATACCCCAGTCGAAATACTTGTAATGCTTGCCAGTGATAAAGACTGTTGGGTTCGTTGTAAAGTTGCAAATAACAAAAACACGCCTGCGAAAGTCCTTGCAATACTCGCAAAGGACGAGGAGCGGCGGGTTCGTAAAGGTGTTGCATATAACGAGAACACACCTGATAAACTACTCTTTGTACTTGCAAAAGATAAAGATATTGATGTTTGTTATGCGGTTGCAAAAAACAAGAACACACCTGTAGAATTGCTTGCTGTACTTGCACAGGACGAGGACTACTGGGTTCGTTGGGCTGTTGCTGAAAACAGAAGTACCCCTACTGATGTGCTTGCTGTACTTGCAAAAGACGATGTTTATGAGGTTCGTACAGCAGTTGCCGTAAACGGAAATACATCTGTTGATGTACTTGTTATGCTTGCTACTGATGAAGACTATCATGTGAGGGAAGCTGTAGCAGAAAATAAAAATACACCTGCCAATATACTCACAATGCTTGCACAAGATAAAGATGCCGATGTACGTTATGAGGTTACAAAGAACCCTCATACTCCTTACAATACGCTTATTATGCTTACAAAGGATAAAAACGTATTAATAAGCGAAACGGCTGAAGAAGCCCTTAAAGAGTGCAAAGAAAAAGGCAAAATCCGTATTGAAAGATAACTGTCTGATACGTTAAGTTCTGTAACGTGACTTAATGGTACATAAATCAAGTGTAAACACAAATTGCTGTAGAAAGGAAAAACCAAATGGAAAACACTTTAGAAATAAGCAATATTTCTTATAGAAAAAAAGACGAAATGGCACGTAATATCAACACACCCCCAGAAATCCTTGCAGCTCTTGCTAAGGACAAATACGCTAAACTTATTGTAGCTATGAATCCGAATGCGCCGTCTGAAGTGCTTGAAACACTTGCTGAAGATGAAAATATTCGTGTTCGTATGGCTGTAGCAGAGAATGAGCATACACCATCTTACATCTTAGAAAAACTTTCGAAGGACGCAGATTTTGTTGTTCGTTGCTCTGTGGCTAAGAACAAAAGTACACCATCTCATATACTTGCTGTGCTTGCCAATGATAAAGAGTGTGTTGTTTGCGAAAATGTTGCAAGAAACGAAAACACATCTATGGAATCTCTCGCATTGCTTGCTAAGAAAAATGACGTGTTAATTCGTTGGGTGGTTGCAAGCAATCCTCACACAAGTGCAAATACACTTAATGAGCTTGCTACAGACACAGAAAAGTGTGTTCGTGTATCAGTGGCGAAAAACATAAATACATTGCCTGAGACATTGGCTCTGCTTGCCAACGATGAAGATGTGTTAGTTCATGTTTATGTAGCAGAAAACAAGAACACTTCTGCCGAAACATTAGCAGAGCTTGCAAGAAGCAATTATAACAGTGTCCGTTATACCGTTGTTTTCAATCCTAATACAACTACGGATACGCTTGTGTTACTTGCTAAAGATGAAGATTGGGAAATACGTGGCGGTGTTGCTTGCAACGAAAAAACTCCTGTAAATATTCTTGAAACACTTGCGACTGACAAGAAAGTATGCGTTCGTTATGATGTCGCAAGAAACAAAAAAACTCCTTTGAGTTTACTTATCTCGCTCGCAAATGCCGAGGACGCTTTTGTTCGTGAAGGTGTTGCCACGAATAATAATACACCACTTGGAATGCTCAAATCGTTGTCTAAAGACAAAGATTATTGTGTAAGAAGAGAAGCGAACAAAAACCTTAAAGAGCAAAAGGCAAACAAGAAAATTAACGAAGAAAGATAACCACAAGAATCGTAGGCAAAAACGGCTGTCGAACAAACCACTTTATCAAAAGTACAATTACACATCTTTTGTAATATACTGTAAAAGCACTCTTACTAACGTGGGGTGCTTTTATTGTTATCGACATTTCAATTTTTACATTCTTGTTTTTACATTTTGCTTATTTACACTATATTTTGACGTTTTTTGCTTGCAAAATGTTAGCATTATTGTTGACTTTTTGAGCATTTGATGTTATTATATTATTAGAGAAATTTCAAAGAAAGAGGGTTTTGAAAATGAGAAGTACGCAAAACGAAAGGGCTACATTGTCAGTATACATTCCTAAAGAACAGAAAGCTCGCTTGAAAGAACTTTCCGTTCAAGAAAATCTAACATTGTCTTATTTGATGCGGATAATCATAGATAGTTATTTTAAAAAAATCGAACGCAGAGAAAAATTAAAGAACAAAAAATAATATTTTTTTCAAAAAATGCAGTTGTCTATACGGGTTTTGTATTGACAATTGCATTACAAAATGCTATAATCAGGGCAGATGAAAAAACATACTCATCTAATATACGATTTCACATTTTATATATGATTTTAATGACTGCTTTAAATAAGATAGGTCAGAAAGGAAAAAGACAATGAGCAATTGTAAAGTGATTGCAATATGCAATCAGAAAGGTGGTGTCGGTAAAACCACCACCGCAGTTAATCTCGGCATCGGTCTTGCAAGAGCAGGAAAGAAGGTACTGCTTGTTGATGCAGACCCACAGGGCGACTTATCAGCCTGCCTCGGTTGGCAGGATACAGATGGAATGGATTTAACATTAACAACAAAGTTGAAAGAGGTTGTCGATGACACTCTTACAAATCCCCGTGATTGTATTTTACATCACAATGAAGGTGTTGACCTTATTCCTGCAAATATTTCTCTTTCGTCAATTGAACTGACATTTGCTAACGAGATGAGTCGTGAACGCATACTGTCAAATTATATTAACGAATTGAAAGACGGTTACGACTACATAATCATTGATTGTATGCCTTCGCTTGGGCTAATTACAATCAATGCACTTTCAGCGGCTGACAGCCTTATTATTCCTGTTCAGGCACACTATTTAGCGGCAAAGGGTTTAACAGGTATTCTGGGTTCTTTCCAGAAGGTAAAAAAGAACATCAATCCGAATCTTACAATCGGCGGTATTCTGATAACTCTTGTGGATACAGGAACAAATTTGGCTGAAAGCACAATAAGCATCATAAGAGAAAACTTCGGCAGAAACATAACCGTGTTTGATACGACTATACCGAAAGCAATAAAAGCGGCTGAGATTTCTTCAAAGGGTATGAGCATCTATGCTTATGAACCTAACAGCTCGGTTGCAAAGGCTTATGAGAGTTTTGTAAAAGAGGTACTGAATAATGGCTAAGAATACAGATTTCTCTTTGAAATCGTTCGATGATATTTTTTCATCGCAGGAGCAGAGAGATAACGATAAAGTATCGAAGATAAGGGATATACCTATAAACCTTATTGACGATTTTCCAAATCACCCTTTTAAAGTGCGTGATGACGAAGATATGCAACGTCTTGTAGAGAGCGTAAAGGAAAATGGAGTAATAACACCCGCTACCGTAATGGAAAAGAAAGACGGCAGATATACTCTTATTTCAGGACATCGTAGAAAAAGAGCAAGCGAGCTTGCAGGTTATTCTACTCTCCGCTGTGATATAGTAGAAATGACTGACGAAGAAGCCATTGTGAGAATGGTAGAAAGCAACTATCAGCGCACACAGCTACTTCCTTCGGAATTGGCATTTGCGTACAAAATGCGCCTTGACGCTATCAAGAGACAGGGTAAAAGAACAGACCTTGTTGAAGATGAAAACGGCGGTAAAGAGTCAGTACAGGTTATCAGCGAACAGTCAGGCGATAGTCAGAGTCAGATTCGTAGATATATAAGGCTCACTGAACTTATCCCCGAACTGCTCGACCTTGTTGACACAGGTAGTCTTAAAATGCGTCCTGCCATAGATATTTCGTATTTTTCTCAGGATATACAGAAGTTGATATTGAAAGAAATAAACGATACGGGCGTTACGCCTTCAATGGCACAAGCTGAAAAAATGCACCGCTTTGCAGACACTAATAAACTGACAGCAGAAGTAATTTCTTCGATTATGTGTGAAGAAAGTACAAGCAAAAACAAGTTTGTACTCAAAAGCGAAAGAATAAAGAGTTTTATTCCTAAAAGCATACCGAAAAACGAAACTGAGGATTATGTCTGCAAGGCTCTTGAATACTACAACAAGCATAACGGCAAATAATGTATTTACAAGCCCCACTAAGGAAATGATACCTCAGTGGGGCTATGTGTTATGTATGTTTAAATAAATAGCATAAAAGCAACGCAATGTTGTATCTTGAATTGACATACACAGTCAGATATGATAGAATGGAAAAAATATATGCTACTGGAATCGTTAGCGACTTTACCGTTCATAATAGTCATGGCATTTGCTTATGGCTTAATGATTTTGTTTTATGCGGCTTAATGAACTATAAATAGTGTGAATACATTTTACACTCAGAAAGGAAAAATCAAAATGGAAACGATAGACATAAACAAACTCTCTTATGAAGGAAAGATTGATTTAGCATCGAATAATGAAACATCGGCAGAGTTGCTTGCTATACTTGCAAAAGATGATGAATGGCGTGTTCGTGAGGCTGTTGCAGAAAATGAAAACACATCTGCTGATGTACTTGCTATGCTTGCAAAAGATAAAGATTGTTATGTTCGTAAGGCTGTTGCCGAAAATGAAAATACATCTATTGATGTGCTTGCTATGCTTGCACAGGACGAGATGTGGCGTGTTCGTAATGCCGTTGCAGAAAACATCAATACTCCTGCTGATGTGCTTGCTATGCTTGCAAAAGATGTAGATATTGATGTTCGTTGTATGGTTACAGATAATAAAAATACAAGTGTTGAAACACTTGTTATGCTCTCAAAAGACAACAACGAATGGGTAAGTGAAGCGGCTGAAAACGCTCTTAAAGAACGCAAAGAGAAAAGCAAAACCAGAATGGAAAGGTAACAATATCTTACACTTCTGTTTTACTGGAGTTGAAGTGCCGTTTGCGATGTGGTTTTGTGAACCGTAAATCAAATGCAAACACAAATTTGCTTTAGAAAGGGAAACAATATGAATAAAGAAAACCTTTTGTCAAAGATAAGCAAAATGTCTGAAGAAGAACTTAAAGACTTGGCTCGTAGCACTTCTAATGTTGAGATGCTTAACATACTTGCTGAAAATGAGAACTATAAGGTGCGTTGTACTGTTGTAGGAAACAAGAATACACCTGTAGAAAAGCTTATTGTGCTTGCACAGGACGAGAATTTGTGGGTTCGTCAAACTGTTGCATTAAATGAAAACACATCTGTTGATGTACTTGCAATGCTTGCACAGGACGAGAAATGGCAGGTTCGTAGAGCCGTTGCAAAAAACAAAAATACAAGTGTTTCAACACTTGCTATGCTTGCCAGTGATAAAGAAGCGTGGATTCGTTGGGCTGTTGCAAGAAATGAGAATACACCAAAAGAAGCACTTGCTGTACTTGCAAAGGATATAGACTGGCGGGTTCGTATTGACGTTGCAGGCAATAAAAATACAAGCATCGAAACTCTTGCTATGCTTGCCAGTGATAAAGAATGGCGGGTTCGTTGTGCGGTTGCGGGTAACAAAAATGCACCAATTGAAGCACTTGAAGCTCTCTCAATAGACAACAACAAATTGGTAAGCGAAACGGCTGAAGAAGCCCTTAAAGAGTGCAAAGAGAAAAACAAAGCCAGTATGAAAATATAATTGTATGAAACGTTAAGATTTGTAATGTGCCTTAATGAACCATAAATATTTTAGAAAGCGGTGCTTTCTTAACAAACCAAGTAAATGATGAAAGGAAACCATTATGGAAAAAACACTTCTTGAACTTCTCGCTGAAGATAAAAATGAAAATAAAAACGAAAACGAAGACATTATTCGTTTTGCGGTAGCAACGAATCAGCGCAATCAACAATCTCTATCCGCTCTTAAACGTCTCGCTGAAGAAGAAGGCAATGATATACGTTATGCGAATGCAAAAAATTCACACACTACTTCTCAGGTACTTGATATGCTTTCAGAAGACAAAAGGTTCAACTGTGAAAAGAATGTGAAAGAATTGGTTGCGTGGAACGAGAACACTCCGTCTGAAGTGTTTGCAACGCTTGTATCAGATAAAAACATAACAATAAATTTTTATGGGCGTGAAATAACGTTAAAAAATTTAGTAGAGCTTGCACATAGCAAATGTGTAGAAGACCGTATATCCGTTGCCAGATATGATGCACCGCCTCGTATATTAGCATTACTTGCCACCGATGAAGACCCTCGTGTCCGTGAAGCTGTAGCTTGGAATGAATTTACACCTGCAAAATTGTTGGAAACACTAACCGATGATACAGATTTCCGTGTACGAGAAAAAGTAGCAAATAATATAAACACCACTGTCGATTCCTTAATTAAACTTGCAAAAGATGAAGAATCTTTAGTTCGTGAAGCAGTTGTAAAGAATCAAAACACGCCTGTTAAAATACTTGAAGAAATGGCTTCAGACAAAAGCGTTAGCGTTCGTGCAACAGTAGCGTGTACAAGAAGGACACCTGCAAACGCATTAGCAAAACTCGCAACAGATGGAAGCCGCAATGTTCGCTTTTGGACTGCGAAGAACAGAAACACTCCTGCATCTATTTTATCAGAGCTTGCTAAAGATAAAGATAAGGAAGTTCGTGAAGCTGTTGCAAAAAATAAAAATACAAGTGCTGAAGCACTTGCAATACTTGCTAATGACGAAAATGACAATATTCGTGAAGTTGTAGCAAGGAACGAGAACACACCTGCCGAAGCACTTATTATACTTGCAAAAGACGATTACGAAGATGTTCGTAATGCAGTTGCAGAAAACAAAAATACACCCGCTGAAGTGCTTGCTATGCTTGCTGAAGACGAAAGTGAAGTGGTTCGTGCATCTGTTGCTTGGAACAAAAATACTCCTGTAGAAACACTTGTAAAGCTTGCAGACGATAAAGATTATGAAGTTCGTAGTGAGGTCGCAGATAACAAGAACACACCTGCGAAAGCCCTTGCTAAACTCGCAAAGGACGAACACTCAGGCGTTCGTAGAGGCGTTGCATGGAATGATAACACACCTGCCGAAGCACTTGCAGAATTGGTATCAGACGAAGAAGAGCGTGTTCGTATAGGTGTTGCTTATAACGAGAACACGTCTGCCGAAACGCTTGCAAAATTGGTGTCAGATGAAAATGACGATGTTCGTATAGGTGTTGCCGAAAATCCGAACACTCTTGCAAAGGAACTTGCAACACTCTCTACTGACGAAAATTTTGATGTTCGTGTAGGTGTTGCTTCACACAAAAACACCACATCAAAGATTTTAGCAAAGCTTGCAAAAGACGAAGATGATGATGTTCGTAACTATGTAGCAAATAACCCGAACACTCCATCTTATGCTTTAAAAGGACTTCTGGAAGACGATTGTATTTATATAAGTTGTCAAGCGGAAAAGGCTTTACAAGAACGCCAGTCAAGAAAAAAAGATAGTATGGAAAGATAGCCGCAAAAAATGTACCAATTTCTTTAAGGAAGCTGAGAAAGCACAAACTGTTGCCAAAACAACAGAGAAAGATAAGCACATAATTATATTTCAAGATTCCCGCCTACAGGCACGGGAATCTTTTTTTATTGTGTGGCTTTGTGAACCATAAATATTTTAGAAGAATTTTAAACTCAACAGAAAGGAAAAAATAAAATGGAAACAATGTACCTGAAGAACCTCTCTTATAAGGAAAAGTACAATTTAGCAACGGACGAAGGAACACCCGCAAAAATACTTGCCGTTCTTGCGCAGGATATAGACCCACGGATTCGTGAATCTGTAGCGAGGAATGAAAACACACCTGTTGAAGCACTTGACGTTCTTGCTAAAGACAAAACATACACTATTCGTAGAGGCACAGCATTCAACGAAAGCACAAAGTCTGGAACGCTTGCAATGCTTGCAAAAGATGAAAATTGGTTGGTTCGTTGGGAAGTTGCAAGAAACAAAAATACTCCTGCTGAAGTGCTTGCAATGCTTGCAAAAGACAAAGATGATGTTCGTTGTATGGTTGCCGCAAATAAAAATACATCTATTGAAGTGCTTGCTACGCTTGCAAAGGACGAGAATTGGTCGGTTCGTGAACAGGTTGCGTCAAACGAAAGTACCACTACTGAGTTGCTTGCTGTACTTGCAAATGACGATGTTTATGATGTTCGTACAGCAGTTGCCGAAAACGAAAATACATCTGCTGATGTACTTGCAATGCTTGCAAAAGATGTGGATATTGATATTCGTAGAACTGTTGCTGAAAATAAAAATACAAGAGCCGAAACACTTGTCATGCTTGCACAAGACGAGGACTACACGGTTCGTTGGGTGGTTGCAGAAAACATGAATACACCTGTAGAATTGCTTACTGCGCTTGCCAAAGACGAAAATAGTGATGTTCGTGAGGCTGTTGCGCTAAATAGAAACACTCCATTAAATACATTAAAAATACTTGCCAACGATGAAGAGAAAGCAGTAAGAAAAGCGGCAAATAAAGCTCTTAACGAGCGCAAAATGTCTGAAGAAGAGCTTATAGACTTGGCTCGTAGCACTTCTGATGTTGAAGCACTTAACATACTTGCTGAAAACGAGAACTATGAAGTCCGTTGTACGGTTGCAAAAAACAAGAACACACCTGTAGAATTGCTTGCTGTACTTGCACAGGACGAGGACTACTGGGTTCGTTGGGCGGTTGCTTTAAATAAAAATACATCTGTTGAAGTGCTTGCTGTACTTGCAAAAGACGAAGTTTATGAGGTTCGTACAGCAGTTGCCGCAAACGAAAAAACATCTGTTGATATACTTGCTATGCTTGCAAAAGATGTAGAAAGTGGTGTTCGTTGTGCCGTTACCAACAACGGAAAAACATCTGTTGATATACTTGCTATGCTTGCAAAAGACGAAGATATTCGTGTCCGTAGTGCGGTTGCCGCAAACGAAAATACATCTGTTGATGTACTTGTTATGTTTGCCAGTGATAAAGAAGAGTGGATTCGAAGTGCCGTTGCCGACAACAGAAATACGCCTGTCAATGTGCTTGCTATGCTCGCAAAAGATGAAGATTATCATGTCCGTTTGGCTGTTGCCAACAACAGAAATACGCCTGTTAATGTGCTTGCTATGCTTGCAAAAGACGAAGATATTGATGTCCGATATGAGGTTGCCGCAAACGAAAATACATCTGTCGATGTGCTTGCTATGCTTGCAAAAGATGTAGATATTGATGTTCGTGTAGCTGTAGCTGAAAACCCTCGCACTCCTTATAATACGCTTCTTATGCTTTCAAAGGTCAAGGCGGTAGAAATAAGAGAAAAAGCAAAAGAAGTTCTTAAAGAACGTGCATTAAAAGCCAACACCAATAAAGAAAGATAACCAGACAATTGTTCTGACACAACTGTTCCTAATGTGGCTGAATGAACCATTATTTTTATAAGAGCGCACATAGTGTATAAAACAAATTTTAACCGTCTTACAAATTTTGTGAGGCAGTTATAAGAAGAAAGGAAAAAATATGAACGAAGAAAATCTTTTAACAAAAATAAGCAAAATGTCTAATGACGAGCGTGAGAACTTAGCTTATAACACATCTGACGTTGAAATTCTAAACATACTTGCCAATGATGAAAGTAAGTTTGTACGTCAAGTCGTTGCTTGTAATGAATATACTCCTGTTGAAACGCTTGAAACACTTTCAAATGATGTAAATCGTTGGGTTCGTGCAGGAGTCGCAAGCAACAAAAATGCTACTGTAACGATTTTGGCTAAACTTGCCAAAGACGGACACGAAGATGTACGTTTTGAGGTTGCACAAAACAAAAACACTTCTGCGGAAACACTTATATTGCTTGCAAAGGACACATCGTGGAGTATTCGTAGCAACGTTGCAAGGAATCCAAGCTCTCCGTCTGAAGCACTCGCACTGCTTATAAATGACGATGTGCGGTGGGTTAGTAGAGATGTTGCGTTGAATAAAAATACGCCATCAGAATTGCTTGCAAAACTCGCTAATGATAAAGACGTATTTGTGAGTGAAACGGCTAAAGAAGCTCTTAAAAACCGCAAAGAAAAAAGTAAAGCCAATATTGAAAGATAACATCATCGTTACTTCCGTTCCAGTGGAAGCAATTCTGTAATATAGCTTGATAATACATAAACTTTTCAGGAAGGAAAAACAATATGAAAGTTACAATAGAAATAAACGATTTACCTTATGAAGCAAAAGTAGCTTTGGCAAAAGACGAACGGACTTCTCCTGAACTTCTTGCGGCTCTTGCAACAGACAAAAACCCACAGATTCGCAGACGGGTTGCGTGGCATAGCAGTACACCTTCAGAAGTGTTAGACGCACTTGCAAATGATTGCGATTCGGTGGTTCGTAAAGCTGTTGCGGAGAACGGAAACACTTTTGCAAAGACTTTAGCAAAGTTGGCAAACGATATAGACGAAGATGTTCGTAGTGCTGTTGGCAAAAATAAAAACACAAAAGAAGAAACTCTTGCTATGCTTGCCAGTGATAAAGAAGGGTGGGTTCGTCAAGCTATTGCACTAAACGGGAACACTCCTGTAGACGCTCTCTTTGCACTTGCAACTAACAAGGAAGAATGTGTTCGTTGTGAAGTCGTAAAGAACGAGAACGCACCTATCAAGTTGCTTACTATGCTTTCACAAGACAAGCATTGGTTGGTTCGTGAGGCTGTTGCAAGAAACAAGAACACACCTGTAAAGTTGCTTGCTGTACTTGCACAAGACGAGGACTACTCGGTTCGTTGGGCTGTTGCTGAAAACAGAAGTACGCCTGCTGATGTGCTTGCTGTACTTGCAAAAGACGAAGTTTATGAGGTTCGTACAGAAGTTGCCGCAAACAGAAATACATCTGCTGATGTACTTGTTATGCTTGCAAAAGATAAAGATTATGAGGTTCGTAAAGCTGTTGCAGAAAACGAAAACACACCCGCTGAAGTGCTTGCGGTACTTGCACAGGACGAACATTGGTGGGTTCGGTATGCTGTTGCCTTAAATGAAAACACATCTGTTGATATACTTGCTATGCTTGCAAAAGATAAAGATTATGAGGTTCGTAAAGCAGTTGCCGCAAACAGAAATAATGCTGAAAAAGCCCTTAAAGAGCGTAAAGGAAAAGTAAAAAACAATATTGAAAGATAGCATCATCGACACTTCCGTTCCACTGGAATGGAAGTGCATTTTATTATAATGTTGCTTAATGACCCATAAATATTTCAGAAACAATTTTAAAACAAGGAGAATTTATTATTATGATTCAAAGTGCTTTTTTAGACACACTTCCCAATATGTCAACAGAAGCAAAATGTGACATAGCTGAATCCTATTGCACTTTTGCACAGGCTCTTGATGTGTTGGCAAACGACAAAGATGTGAATGTAAGAAAAAGAGCGGCAAGGCACTGTAATTTATCCGAAAAATCTATGGAAAAATTACTGACTGATGAATCTTGGTCTGTCAGGGAATCTTTAGCTTTGAATGCTAATTTACCTTCGCACCTTTTCGAAAAGTTGTCTGAGGACAGTAACCCTAAAGTACGCCAAGCAGTAGCGTTTTCTTGCAAATCTCCAGAATTATTGAACAAACTGGCGAAAGATAAAGATTTATATGTTCGGCGAGCCGTAGCGAGAAATTTCCATACTCCTGAAGCAACACTTGACTTACTTTCTTACGACTCGGATATATGGATTCAAATTGCAGTCATAGAAAACCCTAACACAAATATAACCACATTAGAAGAAGCGTTGTTTTGTCCTGATGAAAAAATTTTCTTTGCTCTTGCAAATTGCTTACGCACTCCGACATCTGTGTTAGACAAAATAGCTTTTCAAGATGTTTCACTTTCTGTAAAACAAGCTATTTCTAAAAATCCGAACGTTTCTTACGAGACACTTTTTTATATGAGCGTCAATGACGGAAGGGTAGAATTATTAGAAAGCATTGCGGAGAATGCTGTAAGTGATGAGATTTTAAGTCATTTTGTTCATAGTTCTTACGAAACTGTACGTTTGGGTGTTGCCAAAAACATACACACTGTTTCAACTCTTCTTACATTATTAGCAAACGATATAAGCAAAAATGTCAGGGTAGCAGTGGCGAATGCCAACACGTATCCTGAAACACTCGACAGAATGGCTCATAACAAAAACGCAACCTTGTCGGAGTTGAAGGCGATAGCCTCAAATCCTCACACAAGTGCTGATACACTCAACTACATCTTTTCAAAGAATGATGATAAGTGGTTGCTGTTTCAAATTGCTAAGAATCCTAACACAAGTGAAGCAATCTTAAAAGAGTTATCAAAAAACGAAGATAAAGATATAAGATGCGGCGTAGCACAAAATCCAAGCGCAGATTCTGCTTTATTAGAGATTCTTTCGCACGACAAATATAGCTTTGTGCAGTCCGATGTTGCACTTAACAGAAATACAAGCAATACCACGCTTATGCGTTTATCGAATAGAGCAAATCCTGACGTGCTTTGCAATGTGGCTCTTAACCCTAACACAGACGCACAAACACTTTCCCGTTTGGCTTGTTCTTATATAAGCGAAGTGCGTGAATCAGTAGCTCAAAACGGAAACACGAAGCCTGAAGACCTTGCTTTATTAAGCACTGATATAAGCACATACGTTCGTTGTGAAGTTGCTCGTAATCCCAATACACCGCCGAAAACATTAATACGTTTAACGCACGATGCGGATTATTGGGTAAGACGCTCTCTGTTGCTCAACCCGTCAATATCAATAGATGTTATTGAGGCATTAACGCACGATAACGATATGGCAAGGGAAGCTAAAGACATTCTTAACGAAAAACAGAATACGAAAAAAACAAAAAGCGATTATCAAAAAATATAAGTAATGTGGTTTAATGAACCATATAACAAGTATACGGCAGTCAGAGACTGTTGTATAAAATACACCTAAGAAAGAAGAAGAAACAAATGAATCAGAAAGCAGTAAATGTTATAATTGACGTAAAAGAAGACAAAGAAGAATTTTTTTGTACAGTTTCCTGTGGAAACACAAAAATGACTTTTGACAACAAAACCGAGCATCGCAAACGCTTGCCTTATGAGTCACACGTTTGGTGGGCTTGCAATGTTGCTTTTGAATGCTATACAAAAGCACTCAAAATGGCGTGGGATTGTATGTTTGAAGAAACACATATAGACAGAAGTACCGTAAACAGTACAGACCGTTTGCCGCTTTATGTTGATATAACAACACCTTATTGTGAAGGGACAAAGCGAACACTTATGGAAGACGGCTTTTTCGAAGGTCGATTAAGAAATGAAAGAATAAATCTCTTTGCTTTTGATATACACAAGCCTGTGTATATTAAAACAGTATCTGCATTTCAAGCAAATCGTAAAACGGAAGGGATAACACGATAATGGGAGTTCAGGCAATATCTTATACAACGGCAAAATGTCTTGCAATGGAAGATGAAACAACGTATTCAATTGTTCATAATAATTATAATTACAATTTTGAATTACGAACCTATGAAGACTTCTCCGACTTTGTTTCACAAAATTTGCTCACGTATTTTGACTTTACAAATACAAAATGGCGGTTGAACGAGCAAGGCAAATCTACCGATAAGTACACAATGGCAAAATGTTTATCTGCCACATTGCAGATGATGTTTTGTGTTGCACACCTTCCTTTATCTGTTATTCCCGTAACCTCAACAGAAGAGAAAGATATAACAAAACGTCCTTATGAAATTTGTATAAGGTATACACCCGAACGTGATAAGCATAATACACCTGCCTTGTGTACAATATTTTTTGAAACTACTGATTGCGATATTCCAAAGAAACAAAGCAACAGTTCTGGCAAAGGAAAATTGATAACAGGTATACAAATGACAGGCTATACAAACATTAAAGATATGCTTGAAAGCAAAGGTGTATTCAACATTGTTGATTATACGGTTCATTTGGATTATATAATTTGTAATATGCACTACAAGCTAAACGATTTAAGCGATGCCAATGACGAAGCCTTAACCGATGGCTCTGATTTATACGGGCAGTATGACGCAGATTCGCTCATAAAACAAGTTTGTTCTATGAGCGAAGATTTATCTAATCTTTCATCAGATTTGGCTTCAGCAACAAAAAAATATAAAAACAATACGAAAAACATAAATCCTAAGCAATTTGACGTAGAAAGATAAGTTATGGATATTCTTGTTTTTGCAGATTTACACCATTGGTCTGAGGAAGAACTATTATTGTGCTTGTCTAACAACAACTATGATGGTTGTGTTTTGTTAGGCGATATAGATGATGAAGCTCTTGCTTTCATTAAAACAAATATAAAATCTGGAACAAAACTGTTCGGTGTTGTAGGAAATCATGATGATTGGGACGTTCTCAAAAGAAACAACATTGAAGACATCAGCGGCAAGACAATTGATTTCAACGGAATTGTATTTGCAGGTCTCGGCGGCTCTCATAGATACAATGATGAAGAACGTGCTATGCTAACACAAAAGGAAAGCATTGTAGCGGCAAAAGAGCTTCCGAAAGCAGAAATACTTATCTCCCACGATACGGCATACAGAGCGATGCACTACTCAGATGCCGTTCATTGCGGTTTAAAAGGTATATCGAAATATTTAAAGAAACACGCTCCGAAGCTCAATCTGTTCGGACATTACCACTCGTACAATTTGCTTTCTTATCATAAAACAACCCTTTTATGTGTTTACAGATGCGCTTTGATAACAATAGAAACAGACGGAAGTATGGCAAAATGGAAAACATTGTTGTCATAATTTTGGTGAAAATTTACGTTGACTTTATTATAAGAAAAGAATATAATATATGTCTATGAAAAGAGCATTATTACAGAAAATGTCGGCACATAAAGCACTATGGTTATATGTGTATATGAGTCCATTTTAAAGGACTCATATTTTTAAAAAAGAAAGGAGTTATTCTGATGAGCAAGTATTATGTATTAATGAACAAAGATTCGGAACAAGCTTATTTCAAAGTTCGTGATTCCGACCCGTTCGCTGACTTTGGAAATGACTTTGTGTTATCAGATGTTGTAGGCAATCTTCCTTTAGGTTTTACAAATATCAATTCTTGGATTGAGAACCGTAAAGGTTCAAAGCACAGTCAATATATAAAAGATATTATGACTCAAATTGGTTGTGAAACAACAGAAGATTATCTGCGATTAACACACACTGCTTCTATAAACGATACTTTTTGGGTAAAAGCAGAAAATGAAGATGTCACTTGGAATGACATTTCATTATATAAAAACGAATTTTCAGAAGTAGTATCTAAACTTGCCTTTGAGGGTGTAGGACTTTATAACGTTAATTTTCCCTCAACCTCGCCTGAATTTACTTGTGAAGGCTCTTATAGAAAGTGCTTTCGGAGAAACAGTGATTTAGGTCAGTATAACTCGGATATATATATTTACAAAAGAGGCGGCAAGCACAACAATAATTTTGAAGTGTATAGCGAAATCCTTTCATCTGAAATAGCTCAGATAATAAGCCCCTATAATTCTGTAAATTACGATTTGGTTGAACTACACGGAAAGACCGCTTCAAAGTGTAATGTTTTTTCAAACGATAAATATGGTTATGCGTCTTATGCACAAATCCGTAACAATGCAACTAAAAATCTGAAAGATATTGTAAGATATTTTTCATCTATAGGTTCAGAACAACAGATACGAGAATTGTTAGTTATAGACGCTCTTTGTTTTAACCCAGATAGACATTTAGGCAACTTTGGTGTTTTATTTGACAATGACACTCTTTCGGTCGTTTCAATTTCTCCAGTTTTTGATTTCAATTTGTCTCTTTTATATTCGTGTAATACAAACGACTTGAAAAATCAAATAGGAGACTGTTTGTACAATTTTACTCCTGCTCTTTATAGTGATTTTACTCGAATGGGACAATTATGCGCAAACGGGAATGATAAAATACAAGATAGGTTAAAAGACCTCAAAGATTTTACATTTTCTTTTCGTGGCGATGATGTTTTTCCTGAAGAACGAATAAAAGTTCTCGAACGAAGCGTACAGCTACAAGCGACCGCAATTTTGTCATCAGAGCGATTATATACAAAAGATGTTTTTTTCTCGAAGGTAGCGTTTTTGAAAGAGCAACAAAAATCGAAGTCAGAAGAAGCTTTCAACAGGCTCAATGAATTTGACAAACATTTGTCATCTCTAAAATTGCCTGAAGACTTAAATCCGAGTATCACAAATGGAACGGAATGTGTAGAATATTTGTTTGAAAATTATAAATGCGATTATGAATTTGTAGTTGATTTTCTTAATAATACGATGTTCTACAGAAAAAATCAAAAGGTAATTCCTTCCGAAAAAGTAAAAGATACTTTTGATAAAGAGTTTCTTGAAAGTTGCGCTATAATAGAAAAATTAGCAAAACCATTCTTAATCTTGAATCCACAAATTGAACAATCACATTGTACCAAATCAAGCTCTTCGAGCCGTGATAATCCTAAATTACGAGAATAAGCAAACAAGAGGTAGCAGTATTAAACTGCTACCTCTTTCCGTTATTGTTTTCTATATAAAATACGGACATTTCTCTATATCTTTTACTTATGTATTATAAACAGGTGGTAGGAAGCAAATTGTTTGCTCTCAGTCTTTGTTCTTCTTGTCGTACCGCATTATAACAAAGACCAACCCCAAAAGTGAAACCAGTAACTGCAACAACTCAATTACATCGTTTAATGTTATCATTGAACCTGTCATATACATACCTTTTTCCTTTCTGTCAGTTAAGGCTGACAATCGGAGAGAAAAAAGTCCGTATGTTATCATTATATACCGCTGATGCCAAAACGTCAACGTAATATGAAAAAAAGTGCTGTTTTAACAGCACTTTTTCGTGGAACATATAGAGAGGCAAAAGGGAAGAGGGTTTATCCTTATGCCTCTTTAATTATAAGCCATTTGATTTTGCTATGTCAACAGTTTATCGTAATGAATTTGAAAAAAGCGAAGATTTTTTCCGTTTTTATTCATTTTGTATTGACATTTGCATTACAATATGCTATAATATAGGCAATGAACAGAAGCAACTTTATGAGAAAGGAAAATGAATGCACAGAAAGAATTGGCGTTATCGTTCCCTGTCTTTTGTTCGTGAAAAGCAGGTAAATGATTGCAAGGCTCATTATGAAAAGTGCGAATATTACAATATAAAGTCTTCTCGTAATATCAGAAGGTGTAACCATCAAATAATAGGGATATGGTGCGTACCTGTGCAAATAACAGAGAACAACTGGAAGCAAGCGAAGGTTAAGCATCAATATATGTGGCACAAGAAAACTCATAAAGATTCTTTTGCCGAAGTTGCATAGCAAACAAGCGTTTCCTTTATCTGTAATTTCTGATGTGGCTTTGTGAACCATACATTTTATAGAACAATACGAAGCAATAGCTCAGTCGGTAGAGCATTCGCCTTTTAAGCGAAGGGTCGAGGGTTCAAGTCCCTCTTGTTTCACCAAACGCAAGGTTTGCGGTCTTCCTTGCGTTTTGCATTCACTTGTTAAGGGAAAATCAAGCGAAGTATGGGAATAGGGATACATAAGGGCGCTTTCACTCATGATACGGAAAAGACCGCATTTTTGCATTGATGGTGGAAAGGCAGACACGGCAGACTCAAAATCTGCTATTGGAAACAATGTGTGGGTTCAAGTCCCACTCGATGCACCATTGGGAATTAAGTAACTCTTAGGGAAAAGGGAACGAAAATGAAAGACACTTATTTTGACTTGCTCTGCGATAAAATTGAAAAAGAATATAACGAGTATATCGCAGAACTGAAAAAAGGCAGTATTGAAGACTTACTTTATCGTTGTTATGAAAAAGTAATCAAAGATGAAATCGTAGACATTTTCTGCGAGGAAGAACTTACAGAAGATGAAGCTCATAAGCTGTATAATCAGCCTAATTCTCTTGATTATATTTTCAATGAATGGGTAGACAACGGCGTAGGAATAAGAGCAAGGCTCATTGATTGTATACACGATTGTACAGATGACATAGTTCTTTTTATAACGGACGACCATGCCAAAGCAAAAAGCGAAGGTAAAGAAACTGAATGGTTTGATAGCTTGCGTTACAACGCACACTGTGCTGTTTTGCTTGAAAATGAAATAAGCCGTCATTATGATTACGAAACATCTCACATGGACGCTGAAGGCGTTATAAATGATATGCTTTATGTATGCGATAAGGAACGACTGTCTTATCTTCTTGCTTCACAGGTGTATAAGCGAGATTATGACGGCAGATTTGACAATAGCACTAAAGAATGGGCTAATAAAGTCATGGAAGGTGTTCCCGATTGGCTCAAAGATAAGTCGAGAAATTATATAAAAAACGCTCATTCTGGGCTTGTTAACATTGTGGTTAAGGAGTTCATGAAAAGGGAACAGAGCCGTGAAGCAATCAGAAAAGACCTCTCTGATAGGTTTTTATAATAGACAATGAGAAGCCGAAAGGCGTTTCATAAATTTCCTCTCCTTTATTTTGTTCAACGTGCGGGCTTTGCACCCGCACAACATCTTAGCATATAGGCAAGCGGTTAAGCCACCAGACTTTGACTCTGTGACCGTTGGTTCGAATCCAACTATGCTAACCAATACTTTAGCAAAAGGAGTGAAAAAATGTCTTATTATGAAAAACTCTGTGAAAAAGTGAGCAAAGAATACTCTGAATTTCTCGAAGAAATGGAATCCGTTGATTCAGATGCCGCAAAAGAAAGAGAAGAGGAACGCATAATTAAAGAGGATATGGTCGAGGAAATCAAAGGAATTATGATTTCTGAAGATTTGTCAAAAAGATTGTGTTCCTGTACTGATACATTGCAAACTCTTTTCTCTTACTGGTGCGACAAGGCAGACGATGAACCGTTTTTTGAAACATCGGATTTCATATACAATTGTGCATTATCTATAATACCTTTCGTTAAGGACGATAGGCAGACAGCTATTGACAATGGTTTTGCAGACGAATGGAAAGAAAGTCTTTACAAAAACAATGAATGTGCGCTGAGGCTTTTCGACTTGCTCGATTACTGCAATATTCCTTGCGAAGAAATTATCGAGGAATTGTCGCTGTTGTATGACAAAGAACGTATTGAATACGTTCTTGCCGCTAACTGCTTTGATAAAGACAATGATGAACACTTTGATAAAAATGTTGTAAAATGGGGTAAGAAGATTTTTGAAAACCTACCCGAATTTCTTAAAGTAACTTACCTTCACGACAACGGAAATCCCATTCGTATGAACGAACTTATAAACACTTATATAACGAAAGAACTCGATATGAGCAGAGAAGAGCCAAAGAAAAAAGATACCTCTCTTTCCCTCACTTAAAGTTTGTTCCAAGAAAAGCAAAAATATATGACGTGCAGAAGATGCGGAAGGTGCGTAATTTGTAAAAGAAGTAAGCGTAATGTTTACAATATAAAAAACGTTTACAATATGCACCAAGACAATAATTGTTTTGATGACGATAGTGACGATGATATGGCTGATATTGTCGGAGTAATAATTTTTACAAGTATTTTAGTCGCCTCATTGTCCTTCATAATTGGCTTAGCACTTCCCGTTATGTTTTAACCAAATACAGCAAGAAATCCCCGCCTGTAGAGGTAGGGGAGTATGTAACAATTAATTACGCCTGTTAAACACAACCTATAGCTGATTTTGAAACAGTTATGTTGCGTAAAGCAGGTGTTTTTTTATAAACTGAATAAAGCTTACGGTAATGCAAAAAATGTGTTTGTGTTGACATTTGCATTACATTATGCTATAATTAGGTTATTCAGACGAGTAAAAGTTAAGTTTTTTTAAAACAGATAATTCGAAAGGTGTGAGAAAAATGAACAATATGCTTACGGTAAAACACAATGCTGAGGAACGAATGTTCACTATAAGTGACGTGAATGGCAATAAATCTCATCAATATTATAGAAGCATGGAATTTTATTGTCACCCCGATTTTATATCGGCTGAATATTCAGAAGAATGTTGGGCTGAAGACCTCTCTAACGAATTGAAAAACGAATTTGTTGGAGTTAGTGATGCTTCCGTTAACAAGGTCATTGAAAAAATGAGACCTTATTTTTCGGAAACGTTAAAGGAAGATTGGCACAGATTAAGAGACTAAAAGTTTTTTGATACAGAAAGGAATATAATTCTATGGCAAGACCTTTGATAGACGAAAATCGCAGAAGCAAAGCGTTTAACGTCAGAGTAACAGAGACATACTACAACGAAATAAAAGACCGAGCGCAAGACATCGGCTTATCAATTACAGATTATATAATCTATGCTTGTGAAGCTATGGAAGGCACTGAAAAGATGTTGAAGCAACAGATGCAACTGGAACACGACATCAACGAAATTGTAGATAGAGAGAAGAGTATTATGCAGGCGTTAAATGGACTTGCTCTGAGCAATCAAAAACTTGAAGAAAAACTCAACAAAATAACAGAAATGTTAGACAAAAAAGAATAACAAAAAGCGGTGGATTTCGCATAACCACCGCTTTTTTTGTCGATTTTTGCAAGCAATTTATATATTTTCTGCTCAAAAAAAATATTTTTTTTACTTGACAAATGTTATTACAGTGTGATATACTAAACGTGCAACAACAGATACCCCTATGTGCTGTTGTTTGCTACGAGTGAGTCGTTATCATTTTGATTTCCTCATTCGTTCTCTATTTCTCATCAGTAGTCGTATTTTAAGGCTATTGGTGTGAGTTACGTTTGTGCTTTTTCCCAAGCACACCCGCTATGTAATTTCCCTATAACATAGCGGGATTTTAAAGGTCAGACGGAGATGTTGTCTCCGTCTTTTTGTTTTTGTGTGCTTGCGTTGACGAGTTGTATTCGATATGGTATAATAAATAAAACTTTCTCTCATCGAGCGGAAACTGCTACATGAGAAATGATAACAGCTCCTGAATCCTCAAAATGACCGTGAACCATAATTATTTGAAAATTACCACTTCTAATTTCGTAAAACTTTAATTTTACGAAATTACGCATATTAAAATACTCTACCCCAAATGGCATTAAATCTTGCCTTTTGGGGCTTTTTTTGTGTTATTTTTCTTATTTCAATATAATTTCTTATTTCGGAATAAAAATTTTATTCCCTATTGGTAATTGTTTTTTGTAAATTCTTTGTTCTTCGCTTTTAAATATATAGTTTTACGCATCGGAAACGGTCTTCAGTCCTCGAATTATTGCATTTTTACGTTTTAGTGTTTACACTAAAACACTAAAACCACTTTTTCGGTATTTGTGGAATAAAAATTTTATTTCACATTGGTAATTGTTATTTTCATTTCGTTTGTTCTATAACAGAGAACGAATGTTTTTACAAGCATATTGACCTAATCGTAATAGAAAAATAACAATATGGTCTTAATTTTATCACGATATTTCTACAAAACAATAGTTTTGACCTGCTTTTCTTCTTTCCTGCTTTTCTCTTCCCTTTTTCGAATAAAAATTTTATTCCGCAATAGGAATTGATAAATTATGAATAGTTGTTCTCTCAATAATCACCACTATATCTTGTGTTTTGTATTGACATTTGCATTACATTATGTTATAATATTGGCATAGAGAGAAAGGATTCTGTTATGCGAAATGTCAACTACTGCAATCTAACCGAAGAACAGAAAACCCTTGCTCGAAAGTTGCGTCCTTCAGACTATGTTAACAGAATATATGAAGTTGCAGAAAGCGGCAATATAATCGCAACAAGGAAAAAGAAATATTATTTCCTTGCTATACGAGTGAACAAAAGCGAAATCTTACTTATTGCGTTCGATGACATTTCGATTGCGCAGAAGTATTACAATGCCGCACTTCAGAAATTCAAACGGATACAACTCTTATCTCGTTCACAGGCAACTCGCTATTATGGCAAAGGAAAAGTGTATTCGTCTATACAAGAGTTTGAAACGGCAACGAAACTATCCATATTGGGAAATAAAAAATTGTAAGGGGTACAGAGAATGTTTGATTCACAAGACTACAGCAGAATGTTTTATATTATACAGAAAGCAATAACGCAATATTGGTCAGCATCATTGGCAATAAGAACTTACGAAACCGACACGGCAAAAAAGAAACAATATGAAGGTTTTTTTAACAATGTTGATTCGTTTATAGAAGATAAATTGTTTACCTCACTTGAAAACTTAATCAACAAAGATATTTCAAATGGCGGCATTCATACAATCAACTATTCTACATCAAACGGAAAACTTTTAATGAAGATTAACAGTAGCATCTTTTGCGGGAGCAAAGGTGTAACGCCTAAGTTGATAAGTAATATGAAGGGTAGCGTCCCTGACGGTTTGTGGATTGGCGGTAAATCAGCGTATGAAGTCTTACAGACAAGTGTTGACATAATCAAAAACTTTGGCGAAAAGCCTATAAACGACCTTCTTTATCACACTTATAATGTTTATCCGTTCACTTACAAAGGAATGGAAAATCTGATAGAGCATTTCATCGAAGATTATGATGACCTTGAAATAAAAATCATGATGGTTGATGACCTTATAGCTTATTTTTATATAGTCGGCACAGAGAAAGAACAGCTTGCCCTTTCCAAGCTCCTCGCTTTAAATGAAAAAACCAATATTGAGTTTAAAGAAGGTAAAATATATGTAGGTGGTTGCAAAGATGCTGTGACTTCATTTAAATTTTGCTTCACCGCATCAAAAGATTCTAAAACAGACACATATAATCTCAAATGTATGGATATTATACTATATGATGATGAAAAAAACTATACCTTTTCAACGTTTATGCCAGAAAAGCTGTGGGAAAAGTTTATGAACGTGTTTATGGAGAAATCAGGCTATGCGTTCAAAAAAAAGGTTGAAGAAGCCATTGAAAAGCAGTCATTAGCAAGGAAGAAAGCAATGACGAAATAAGAGCATTGTTCGCTTTATAATTATGGAACTTTGATAAAAAAGACCTTCACGGGATATTTCCCGAAAAGGTCTTTTCTTTTTATATGGTTAAAGGGAAGATTCTGAATTATCTTTCTACGTTGTGGTTGCTTCTTCTCTGCTCGCTGTTTTCAAGAGAAAACCCCACATACTCAGCAATCAATGGCTTTATTTCAGCGTTGTCGATATAAGCGTCAAGTGTTGCTTTATCCTTTATTACAACGGTAGCAGGTTTACCATTCTCTCTTACGCTGAAGTTTGTTGCTTTTGCAATCTTGTTTCCGCTTTTATCTGAATAAAGTCTTACGATAATATTGTCGCTTGTATGCGTTTTTAACTCTACTCTCTCGCCGTATTTTTCATCATTGACGTATTGAGCGTAAGCGTTATTCACAAGATTGCCTTCCTTGTTCATAACCTTTTCGGTTGTTGCTTTCAGCTCGTTGTTGCAGTGAATGCAAAAATCTTCAATCTTAGAACGTTCACGGTCAAAGCCTTTGAAATTTGCAATTACAGCACCCATTTCTTTATTGCTTATATATAAAGCAATATCACTTGTATTGTTGATATAAGTGGACTGGTATTTTCCATCAGGAAGAATACTGTCGAAATTATACGCAAGTGCGATTCTGTCGCCTTTTGAAGTGATGGCAAGCTTAACAACGATAGAATCCTGATGGCTTCTGAGTTCGAGGCTTTCGCCGAACTCGTTATCTTTGTATTGGATATATGCGTTGTTTACGAGAATGCCGTTTTCGTTCGGAATTTTCTGTGTTGTATCGTTGAGCATTTTAATATAATCTGAATAGAGCTTGAAAAGTTCTGTTCCTTTATCTGACATATCTTTTGTCATAAAGTCAGCCTTTACAATTTCGTTAAAGATGCCTTTGATACGGTCAGAAAGGTCTTCTGACTCGGCAATAGCATTGCTACCATAATACTTGCATCTTCTGCGGTTGTCTTCGCATTTGCTCCACTTCTCTACCGTTGCACCTTTCAGCTTTATTCCATCTGAAATGTTGTCGTTTGCAAAGAACTTTAATGTTTCGTTGCCATTAGGTATTACAACTTCCAGAGCGTATGCAGGTGTTCCATCTTTGTGCGTAAGCTGTACATTTGAACGTGTTTCCTTGTCATAGCTCATAGCAGGCTCGATTACCGCCTTTACACTTGGCGTTATCCAGTTGCCTTCTCTGTCCTTTGCTACAGGCAAAGTGTTTTTAAACTGCATAACAGCGGCTATTTCGTTTGCTTTGTTTAAAAGCAAATCACACGCCGATGAAAGTTCGGGAACGTTTTCAATAAGTGCCTTCGTGTCTTTAGACACATACGCTGTATAGTTCTTTGTTTCCGAATTATTTGTTCCCTCTGCTCCTTTTCCCCAACCGCTTGCAGTTTGTTCAGGAGCGGCGGTCTTTTTGTTAGCCCAACCACTCGGAGCGAGGCTGTCAACCGACTGAGACTTATCCCAACCAGAAGCTGTTGTAGGCTGTGCATTTGACGTATTGTTCCAATTACTCATAATAATACTTCCTTTCGTTGTTTGTTTTTTTACTGTAGAGCTTTGCTCTTATAATATCAATGGTTCACTAAGCCACGAGACTTATTGAGCATTATAAAATTATATTTTTTCCTGCGGAACAGCAACGCTTTTATTTACCGATTGTTCCTTTACAGAAGGGAAAAAATCACTTTTATAAGCGGTAGTACCTTCAAGATGACTTCCGTTAAAATTGTTGATTTCAAGAGAAACTAACATCTCGACATTTCCATCGCTTTCTTTCATTGCCTTGTTGCGGTCATCGTAGTTCCAGTCTTTAACGGTGAATACTTTATTGCCGCTGTCGTCAATTATACTGAAACTCTTCCAATGCTCGTTCTTTCCTATTTGCTTTGATACGATTTTATCTGACGGAACATTTACGATAGCAGGCGGGAGTTTAAGACCGTTACCAATCGGTTCTAATTCCCGTACTTTTTTGAGAGTTTCGTGACTGCCTAAATCATTCAAAGGAATGTCAAGAACAAGATTTTCGCTCTTTGTACACTTGAACTCTCCTTGATACTTCTTTACAAGCATATTAAATTTATCAGCATCGTTAAGATTGCTTATGCCTATAGCATCGTGATGACCGCCGAAGTTCATTTCTATATATCTCTTTGCTTCAGGAGAGTGCAAAATATTAGAAATGAAGCTATTTAAACTGTCAGCACCTTCAACGTTTCTTCCGCTTCCAGAATAAGATTGTGTGTCAGAGTGATATGTTAAGCATATTACAGCCTTGTCCGTTGCTTCGGATAATTTACCCGCAATCAATCCTGCAAAGGCTGTAGGAGTGTTTTCTGGTAACATATAAACAAATATTTTGTTTTCGCTACCACGCTGTTCAACTATTGTGTTATAGAAGCGTTCGTCTTGCATAGCGTTAATATAACTTTTTCTCTGTGTATTCCATTCTTTTAATCTGTCAAAAAGAACGTATGTCTTGCTACTGTCTTCACCGTTGGTAAGCATATTGAACATAACTTGTGCGCCGTTAGTTTTTGTTGTTTCTGACATACGAGATGCACTGTTGAGAAAAGCACCCACTGAAAAGCCTATGTCCTTAGCTGTTGCTGTATTATCTCCGATGCCGCACTGAGCGAGCATATAGCCAATAGTGAAATCCGTATTTTCTTTTGTAGCATTGTCGATTTTGTCAATACCTTTTTTCACGATTTCCCTGTTTAAGCTATTTGCGTCCATCAAATTAACCACATCGGATATAGTTCCGATGCAAGCCATAATAGCAAGAGTATTGTCAATCTTCTCGCTTATTTTAATGGAAGGGTTCTCTCTTTCGTTCATCATTTTCATTTCTTGATACAGGCGATAAGCCAGACCTGTTGCACAATATTGTGCATTTTTACTGTCATCGTCATGTAAGGCGTGTAGGTCTAAAAGCCTATCTTCAAAACAAAATCTTTCTTTTGTTTCATCATCTGTAATAAGATGATGGTCGCAGATGATTGTGTCAGTTCCGAATGTTTCATTTATGTATTTCAGCTCTGCACAGCCTGTATCAAAGATAACGTATTGAACGTCATTTTCGGGTTGAACAAATTTAGGAACACCGTATGCTCCCCTTCTGTCATTACAGATAACCTTTACATTCTTGTCGGGATTGATAGCCTCTGCCGCTCTTTTGAAAATATAAGCAGAACATATCCCGTCTGCGTCATAATCGGTCAGGATTGTTATGGGTTTTTCTGATACAATCGCATCATAGGCAACCTTTGCCGTTGCCTGTATCATATCAGTAACTTCCTGCGGTTCTTCCATTGTACTTTCTCTTTTCTTTACATCGGAAATGAGTTCTTCTAATGTTATTTTCATTTAAGAGTTACCTTTCCTTTTTTTCGTTCTTTGCTTCGGCTTTTCTTTCCTTTTCGAAAGCTTTTTCAAATGAAGCTACGCATCTCTTAAATTCTTCGTCTTGACAACCTTTTTCAGAAATAATCTTGGCATTATTGCCTATTACCCCTGATGTATCGCCAATTTCTTCGCCGTTTTTGGTATCTCGTTCGATTACAGGTTTAATATCCTTCTTTTGCGGAGTCCATAAACTGTATCTGTCAACATTTCCGTTTTCCTTAAAACTTATATACACCATTTTTTTGGAAGGTGTTTGTATTTTTATATAAGTTGAACTGTCATCTGAAACAAGTTTTGAAAAATAGTCTTTAGGCAGAATTTTGCTTATTCTTTCGTTTACATTAATTATACGCTTAACAGCTCTTTCGTCTGTTACCTTACGGAATCCGTCTTTACCATCTCTGTGAAGCATAACTTCCACTGAGTTTTCATCTAACCCTAAGTTATACAAATACTCTGAAAAAGCAGACGTTCTCAATGCTTCATAAAATATTCTATCCTTATCAAGAGATATTTCGGCTTTTATTCTGTTAGAATCAGGGCGTTGTACAAAGCGACCTAAATTGATACCTCTTCCTATCGTTTCGTAGGTTTGACTATCATAGTTTTCGTATGCCGTAAACGCTAAATTTTTATTTTCATCAACAACAGCTTTTATCAGCTTTCTTTCGGTGACGTTTTCAATATAAAACGTTTTACCGTCAAAACGAGCCTTATAGTCGGGGTTATCATCGCAAACTACGCTTTCTTTGTACTTGCTGTTGAAATTACGTTTTGCTTGTAATTTTTGGATTTTTGTTTCAAGTTTGCTTATAGTTTCTTTTGTTTCTTTGTCATTTATATGACTTACATCATCTATATCGGGATAAATGGCTTTTAAGAAGTTTCTTTCAAGCAGTGCGGCGTTATCCTTTACGGGGGTAAGGTCTTGAATTACTTCCATTTTTGTGCTATATTCGTCCACAGGTGACGACAAAGAAACATTAACTTCGTTTCCCGCAAAGAAGGTGCTTGTTTTACTATACCACACTTTGTCATCAGGCGTGACAACTTTGAGTATAATATCGTTACTTGCGTCTTTGCAAAGAGCCAGTTCTTTAATATTTCCATTCACACACGACAATATCTGGTTGAAAGCTGTAGGAAATGTAGATACTATCCTGCTTGTATTTATATCTCTATTCATTTCCTGATTTATCTTTTCAATTTCTTCTTCTATCTCGTGTTCGTCCATAGTGCCTATCTTACCCTTCAGTTCTGAAGTAAGGTCAAGAAGATTATCAAGGGTTTCGGCAGTAATTGCGTTGTTTTCGGTAAGCAATTCAAGGTTTTCTTCACACCTTTTAAGAGCTTCGAAGCAAGCAGGTGATTTAAAGATTGATACAAGTTCTTTCAGCCAAATTAAAAATTTGTGCTTCTTTTCCTGAATTTCTTCGGCGGTGACATTGTTTGTTTGCTTGTTTGACATTTTTATTCTCCTTTTTCATCTCGTGAATTGTTTCGTAGTTCTCCTTTTGTCAAAAGAGGAACTACCTCATCATCAAACCATTTTTGCTTATTGTAAATGGCTTCGTTTCTTAATGCTTCAAGGAACTTTTGCGTCCCGTTGATTATATTTCCGTTTATAACAAACGATATATCAGCCGTCCCGTAAAGCGATGCACTGAGATAAACCGTTTGTAAAACATCGTTATGCGTGAAATACACGGTGTTGCCCTTGTATTTTACTTTGTCGATTGTATCAGGATACAAGTCGTTAAGATACTTCTTTACTGTTTCGTAAACATTGTATAATACATTTGTATCTATTTTTCCTTTTGCGATAAGTAATGATAACTGTTTATCGTTACTAAAGCGGTCTTTTTCACTTATGCCTGTGTCTTTGCTGTATTGGCAAACCAGATGATAAAGAGTTTCATCAATTCGGTTATACCCCATACATTCAATTGCTCGTTTGCTTACAGCTTGAATATTTTTATAATCAAACGCTGACCCGTCTTTTTCTGAAATGTAGTACCGTTTATCAAGCCCTTTTGCGTTGCTGTAATCAATATCAGGCATAATGGAATCGCTTATGTTTTTAAAAACCGTATGATATGACAGAGGAATTGTCATTCCTGCCTCTATCCATTCACAATCAAAGAGATTACGGTTCAATGTCAATGATAACACTTCAATATACCACCAACTCTTTGACCCGTTTTCTTCTTCTGATATAATACTTTTCAAGTAATCATTCTCTTCTTCGCTTCCGCATTTATAGGAAGGGTCGTTGAGGTTCTTTATAACATTGCTGTCTTTCGTAAGCTGTGTTTTGGTGAAGAATAAAATTCTATCGGTTATGTAATACGGTTGTATCATATAAACCGCTGAATCTTCGTTTATGCTTGGGTATTCATCTTCAAGATTAAGAATTATCTTTCTTAAAACTTCTTCAAGGTCTTTTTTTCTGGCATCGAATTTTTTAATGTTTATCGGTGCTTTATTAAGTTCTGAAGAAATAATTCCGTTGCTATCTACTTTATATGTAACTCTCATTTGCTTTTCCAGTATGTATCCTTTCTTTTGTCTTTCAATCTTTTCTCGTGAATTTCGACTATTCTCTCTTTTATTTTTGTGACAGAATCAATTCCTTTGGTATATTCTTCATAATTCTGTCTATCATCTCTAAGAGAGGAAAGTAAATAATACTTTTCAAATTGGCTACTTGACGTTTTTGCATTGGGATATTTTTTTACGGCTTCCTCAATTCTGAGGGCTTCCTGCCAAAATGCCTTGTTACGTGATTCGTACAATTGCGTATAGCTTTCCATTGTATCAACACACCATTCGTTTAGCCGCTCCAATGTTTCATCACATTTGGCAATAAGCATTTCCTCGATGTTTGAAGGGTCTTCTTTCCATAGTTCTGGTAAAGATTTAACCTTGAATGATTTTGGTACAAAATCGGCGGGATATGAATAGCCGTCTTCCTCTTGTATGAGTTCGCCATAAAACGGATTAGCAACAGTGGATTTGAATGCACCGACTAATCCTATTAGACTACATTCATTTGCGTTAAGAGGAAATACTTCTGCTTGTTCTGAGCCGTCAGCTTTTTCGAGTTCCGATATGTTACTGCAATTTTCTAATGATAAGCCAAAATCATGAATCAGCTTTTCACAAGCATCAGGAAATTGTAAATCAAAAACATTCATCGCTATTGTAATGGGGGTGAAGCTCTTGTGACAACCGAAACAAAAACATCTGTTTGTGTTTTCATATATATGAGCAGATGGTGACGAGTCTTCGTGAGAAGGACTCGGACACCTGCAATTCCCCTTTGTAATAACAATATCGGTATATCGCTCAATTACATCTTGTATTGGTATTGATTGATTTATTAATTCTGCATCATACCGCAGAAGCGGTTTTTGATTGTTATGAATATCCATTTTTGCCGCTCCTTTCGTAAATTAATCGTTTAGTTTGTTTTTTCGTTTATTTTATTTATTTTGTCTCTCCCAAGAGTCTCCTTTTCACTAAGCATATTTAATATAACCGCCATTTGCTGTTGGCACATTTCTATAAGCTGTGCGTTCTGCTTTGACGTTTCCGAAGTCTGAGCAGACATTTGCTCTATCATTTTACCTAACAGAATATTTTGTTCTGCTATAAAGCGTGTCTGTTCCGACACCATAGATGCTTGTTTTGAAAGGACATCTCCCATAGCATCAACAAAACTATTGAGAGTATCCGAATTGCTCCGTCTGTCTGGATAAGAACTACCGTAATCACGTTCATAGTGACGTTCAAATTCAGCCCTTGAAAAAGAACTTCTGCGTCTGTCTCTATCGTTTTCCCTTTCACGGCGCATCATACGAGAAAGCGGGTCTTCCTTATCTTCACGCTCGTAGCCTAAATTACTGTAAATGTCATTCATAACATCATTTTCATCTTCGGCAGACGGAATGCGAGGACGCATACGTTTAGGCAGAAATTGCCGCATTTCCTCGTCCTCAGCCGCTTTATCATAGCGATTAAACATAGGAGCTTCGCTCGATTTATTAGGCGTTGCAAGACGAGCATTGCTGTGTATCATCTTTTCAGATTCATCATCTGCGTTGAGTTTTATTTCTTCAATTTTCTTGCTTTCCTGCTCCGATGCGTCTTTTACTGTCTGAAGAATCTTATCGTTGACTATTTGTGACGCTATATCTCTTGCAAGGAAAAATACAATGCCGCATCTTTCTGTTGTATTCTTGACTGAAAGATTCAAGTTGTGTGCAAAACTGTCTAAAGAAAAATTCTTTTCATTCCACTCGTTGTGGAAAACAGCT
This sequence comes from uncultured Prevotella sp., assembly GCA_934217675.1. Taxonomy (GTDB): domain Bacteria; phylum Bacteroidota; class Bacteroidia; order Bacteroidales; family Bacteroidaceae; genus Prevotella. Next base: position 191,803 of record CAKQCV010000001.1, read on the forward strand.
ATTTCCTTGTCAAGAGCTTGGCATTTGTAGACGTATTCTTTAAGTGCTTGGGTAAAGTCAATAAAAGGAGAATTGTTAATTGCCATATTTCCGATTTTGTCTAAGCACTCTTGTGTAAATGATTTTCTTTCGTCTTTCGCCGTTCCGTTTGTTATGATAGCCCATTCTTTATCCGTATCATAACCAGAAAAAAACGCTTCAATTCGTTTTACAGCTTCTTCCTGTGTATAAACCTTACCTTTTTTTACGCCTTTAGGCAACGGCTTTTCATTGTGAGAAATTCCATTTTCGTATTCTTGAAGGTCTATGTCACAGTATTTAAAAGCGTCAAAAGGTCGGTATTTTTTCTCCATGTTGTTTTTTGCTTTTTCGAGGCTCTTAGCATCTGCCTGAATATCAATGCAGAATTTTTTGTCAACACTTGGAATACCGTTTTGCAAAGAACATACAACGGCAGAAAACTGTATAGGCATATTGTCAGCACCAAAACCTGTGGTTGCGCACTGCATAATGATTATGCCTTTTGCTTTGTTCTTGCCATTCCCTTCAAAGACATTATAGAGCTTGTTGATTTCACAAGGATAATCTCTATTTTTTACTTGCTCGTTAATGGCATTAGCTTTAATAAGGGTTTCTATTTTTTCGCTTATACTTGCCTTTTCATATTTTTCTTTACCTCTTTGAGAAGTATCTTCGATATATGTATTTCCCGCTTCGGTAAAGCGTACTTCATCATTACTCGGAAGCAAGTTCTTTTCACGACCGTAGAAAGAAACAAATTCTGCGATTACATTTGTTCGAACGTCTATTCCGTTGAGTGATTTTTCAGCATCTGATAAAGTGCTGTTGCTCTTTTCCTTCATAATTTTCACAAGAGTTGATAAGGAAATATTTTTCGCAGACATTCCAGAGGCGTTTTTTGTAATATATTCTTTAGCCACTTTCGGTAAATCAAGTACATTTCCTTGATTTGCAAAATCTTTAACGGTTTCTGCGCAACCTATTTTTTCAAGATATTTGATGTTCGTTTCCGCATCGTTTGAAATGACTTGTATATCTGTTTTAAAATACGACATAAGTAAATCATTAAATTCTTTACAGAATTTGTCTGAAGAAACAACATTTACTCCACCGTTTTCATATTCCGCTTTATCAATGCCGTTTAAAGCAAAAATATCACTTTTAGGATTCCTCAGATACTCGTTAAAAGCGTTATCTTCGTATTTGATGATTCTGTCGAATGTCATTACATCTTCATAACACTTTGAGTTTTCCGAATACTGATATTCTCTCACCATTACACGTATCGGCTTATTATTTGCATATTCAGCGTTATCTACACCAGTGACACCTACATTAACAATCAAAAAAGGGTTGTGCTTTTTGATTGTTTCTTCCAATGCAGTTAAATGAGGTTGTGATATTAAAAATTCGTCTCTCATAACTTACCTTCCTTACATCTCTATTCCAGTTTGTTTATGGATATTTTTCGGCTTTTTGTTGTATGTATACGAGGCTCTTTCGTCCACTTTCAATATTTTTCGTTCAAATCTCCATTCGTCAAATAACACTTTAAATCTATCGGGTAATTTGTACGCCGCCTTTGAAAAAGCAGAATATACCGTTCCGTTTGCATACACTTCTATGTCTGCTATTTTTGAACCGTGTTTTTCATTGACAGGAGTGAAATACATATTTTCAAGCTCGCATTTTTTGTCAGTGTTGTACTTGAAATTAATTTCCATTGTTCCATCATTGTTTCTATAACAAAGTTTCTGAACTTTGTTATCACGATAATAAACCGTCATGTCTGGATTTCTTTGTTTTTCATTTTTAAAAATGTTGTACAAACTATTCATTTTTCTTTCCTTTCTGAAATAAAAAGCAATTTTTCACAAAAAGCAGTCATCATTGCATCGAAAAGTTTGTACAAATATGACGGACTTGCTTGTGAATTACCGCATTTATAACATTTAAATGTATTTTTTTAAGCGTTTTACGCTTCCACAAGGTAGAAAATTTTCATTTTCAAAAGATATATGTATCACTAAGCCACATCAGAGCTTCCGTTTTTTGGATAAAACAAAAAAAGACCTAAAAAAGGTCTTTTTATTTCTATATAATTACGTTTTAACATTTTACACTGCGCACTGCCGTGCGAGTTGCTTCCCACTGCGTTCCATATTTGCCTGTCGTGTATCTTCTTACGTCACGCACTTGACGTGCGGGTTGCTTCCTTTGTCAGAGTGGCATTAATCAATAAAGATAAACACTTACGCCACGCATTTAACGTGCGGGTTGCGTCCTGCGCCTGCTGATGCGGAAAGCATATTACTTAGACTTACGCCACGCACTTGACGTGCGGGTTGCTTCCTATCGGTCGATAAGGGACTTTTTCAAAGAGAACTTACGCCACGCACTTAACGTGCGGGTTGCTTCAGCAAAAATGCACTAATATGCGTGATGCCTGTACGGATTTTATGTACAGGGTTTGTACCTTACCGAGAGTTAAGCTACTGCCCGAAGGAAGAATTACGCTCACTTGCTCGGTTTAAGGACGCTAAGTCGCCCTATTCGTATGCGAACACTCCTGCTCTTTTATGTGAGCTTGCGCTTCGCACACAAAAGTTTTATAATTCGCTTAAAACTGTTTCTTCGATTTGCTTTACCTGTTTTTTGTATTCTTTTATTTCTTTTTGATAGTTTTCAATCAATAAAGCATCAGATTCGCTTATAAGAACTTCTGTTTTATCTACATAGATTCTTCTGTTTCCATCTTTAGCTTTATAAAAAGAACCATTCCAGTATCCTTTGGGATAGCACGAAGGTTTCTCTGGATAAATAACGTTTTTGAACATTTCCTTGCTCATTTTATATGCAAGCAGTTCTCTGTTTGTATATCCACGATGCACTTTTTCTAAAACGTTTGGGAGAGTTTCAGCCACTTTTTTACATTCAGCTTCAACTTCATCTTCGTTTACGTTCTTGCACCAAGCGTATGTGTTGTGCATGATGTATTCTATGTTAGGCACTATGTAACTGTCAACATTGATTTCAGCCCATTTAAAGCCAAGTTCCTTTATGTTATCTTTATGCGTTTTCGTATCGCCTGATATAAAAACAATTTGGAAAGGCTTCCGATGAAATGGTTGAATCCGTATTTCTAACTGAAACGGCTCATTACTTTTTTCTTCTTGCTTTTTCTTTTTATAGCATTCGGGGCAAAGACCAAATTCTTCAAAGAATTTTATTTTTCTTTCTCGCTCAGAACCTTTGCCAACTAAGTCAACAATTCCACTATGCCCGCAAGAATATGTAACATCATACTTAGCCATTATTATAATCCTTTCCTTTTTTTGTTGAACGAACTTCTTTAATTTCCTATATTATATCATTTTGTATTGCAGATGTCAATACAAAAATCGTTTTGTACAGAAAAAATCGGATAATTTTTAAGTTGTGCTTATCTTTCAGTCGGTCGTAATGATTGATAGATTGATTATAAACTCTTGATTATTTCTGATTATTTGACTTGATTATGATTCTTGATTATATTCTTGATTACAGAAGCCGTAAAACAGCTTGTAGAGCCGATTTACGAAAATTTAAGTGTACAAAGAATCCACTTCAGGTGTACACGTAATCCATCTCAGGTGTACAAAGAATCCACTTCAGGTGTACACGTAATCCAATTCGAGTGTACAAGAAATCCATCTGAGGTGTACATCAAATCCACTTCGGGTGTACAAAGAATCCATCTCAGGTGTACACAAAATCCACTCTTTTTGTTGTTTTATCTTGTTTTTCAACATATTATCAACATTTTTTCAACAATGCGCTCTTATTCCGCATTGTTATGGGGAATTTGCAAAACACCCAATCTGTTGAAAAAAATTATATTGATGTACAATTTTTAAATGTTTTATTATGCAAAAAATGTTAATTATAAGAAGATTTTACACAATTTTCTCCAAAAGCCAATTTATCATATTGGCTTCAACAAAAAGAGCTTGTTTAAATTATCATAAATACCATATAATGTTATTTTGTGAACTGAAGCGGCTCTCAAATTTTTTATTCAGGTGTACAACGAATCCACTTCAGGTGTACACGGAATCCACTTCAGGTGTACACCAAATCCACTTCGGGTGTACACGTAATCCATCTCAGGTGTACAACGAATCCACTTCAGGTGTACACGGAATCCATCTCAGGTGTACAACGAATCCACTTCAGGTGTACACGGAATCCATTTCAGGTGTACAACGAATCCACTTCA
>CAKQCV010000002.1 GCA_934217675.1 uncultured Prevotella sp.
GAGGTTGGTGGTGCTAAGCTCCAGGTAGTAAAGGCCGTTAAAGAGGCTTGTGGTCTTGGCTTGAAAGAGGCTAAGGATCTCGTAGACGGTGCTCCTTCAACATTGAAAGAGGGTCTGTCTAAGGACGAGGCTGAGAACTTGAAGAAGGCTATCGAAGAGGCTGGTGCTAAGGTTGAGCTCAAGTAATTGAGAATTAAATAATATTTAAGGTTAAGGTTCTTCCAATAGAAGAGTCTTAACCTTTTTGTGTCTTTGTATTTCTGCTGCTTACCACCACAGTGGATTTCTTTATCTAGTCATGCTTGTATAGCTTGATTGATTAAAATGTTTTGGTGGATTTAAAAACGGTAACAAACATCTGTAATGGCTTCTAAAATCGTTGATAATAGAGTAAACTTTGCCAGCATTAAGAATCCGATGCCTTATCCGGATTTCCTTGATGTTCAGCTAAAGTCTTTCAGAGACTTCCTACAGTTAGATACTCCGCCTGAAGAACGTAAGAACGACGGATTATATAAGGTATTCTCAGAGAATTTCCCTATAACCGATACACGAAATAATTTCGTTCTTGAGTTCTTGGACTATTATATTGACCCTCCTCGTTATTCTATAGATGAGTGCTTGGAGCGTGGACTTACTTATAGTGTACCTTTGAAGGCTAAAATGAAACTTTACTGTACGGATCCTGAGCATGAGGATTTCGGCACATTTATTCAGGATGTCTTCCTTGGAACTATCCCTTATATGACAAGCAACGGCACTTTTGTAATTAATGGTGCTGAGCGTGTTGTTGTTTCTCAATTACACCGTTCTCCTGGTGTCTTCTTCTCACAAGGCATACATGCAAATGGAACTGCGCTTTATTCCGCACGTATTATCCCATTTAAGGGTTCGTGGATAGAATTTGCAACAGACATTAATAATGTAATGTATGCTTACATCGACCGTAAGAAGAAATTGCCTGTTACAACACTATTGCGTGCTATTGGTTTTGAGTCGGATAAGGATATTCTTCAAATTTTTGATCTTGCTGAGGAGGTTAAGGTTAATAAGAAGAATATGAAGGATGCTATTGGTCGTACTCTTGCTGCACGTGTACTGAAGAGTTGGAACGAGGATTTTGTAGATGAAGATACGGGTGAGGTCGTTTCTATTGAGCGTAATGAGGTTATCATGGATCGTGAGACTGTTATTACGAAAGAGAATATTGAAGATATTTTAGAGAGCGGTGCTTCTACTATTTTGCTTCACAAGGATGTTGAAACTGCAAATAAGTTCTCTATTATATTTAATACATTACAGAAAGATCCAAGTAACTCGGAGAAAGAAGCTGTTCTTTATATTTACCATCAGCTGCGTAATGCTGATCCTGCTGACGATGCAAGTGCGAGAGAAGTAATTCAGAATTTGTTCTTCTCTGATAAGCGTTATGATTTGGGTGATGTTGGTCGTTACCGCATAAACAAGAAATTAGGTCTTGATACAGATATTGATGTTCGTATCTTGACAAAAGAAGATATAATTGAGATTATTAAGTATCTCATACAACTGGTAAACTCTAATGCTACAGTGGATGATATTGACCACTTGAGTAATCGTCGTGTGCGTACTGTCGGAGAGCAGTTAAGCAACCAGTTCTCTATTGGTTTGGCTCGTATGAGTCGAACTATTCGTGAGCGTATGAATGTGCGTGACAATGAGGTCTTCACACCAACAGATTTGATAAACACTAAAACAATTTCAAGTGTAATCAATTCTTTCTTTGGTACTAATCCTTTGTCACAGTTTATGGATCAGACGAACCCACTTGCTGAGGTAACTCATAAGCGTCGTTTGTCCGCACTTGGTCCTGGAGGTCTTTCAAGAGAGCGTGCAGGATTTGAGGTTCGTGACGTTCATTATACTCATTATGGTCGTTTGTGTCCTATTGAAAGTCCAGAAGGTCCAAACATTGGACTTATTTCTTCTCTGTGTGTATATGCTAAAATAAATGAACTTGGATTCATTGAAACTCCATATCGCAAGGTAAAGGATGGTGTCGTTGATTTGAAAAACGAGGATATTGTTTATCTTACTGCTGAGGAAGAGGAAAATCATGTGATAGGTCAGGGTAATGCTCCACTGAATGATGATGGTACTTTTATTCGTGATGTGGTTAAATGTCGTCAAGATGCAGATTTCCCTGTTGTTCCACCTTCGCAGGTTGATTTAATGGATGTTTCTCCACAGCAGATTGCATCTATTGCTGCTGGACTTATCCCATTTTTGGAGCATGATGATGCTCACCGTGCATTGATGGGATCTAACATGATGCGCCAGGCTGTTCCATTGCTTCATAATGAAGCTCCTATTGTCGGTACAGGAGTTGAAAAGCAGGTATGTGTTGATTCTCGTACTATGATTACAGCTGAGGGTGAGGGTGTTATTGAGTATGTTGATGCTACAACAATACGTATACTTTATGATAGAACAGAAGATGAGGAATTTGTAAGCTTTGAACCTGCTCTAAAAGAATATCGTATTCCAAAATTCCGTCGTACAAACCAAAATATGACAATTGACCTTCGTCCAATATGTAATAAAGGTCAGCGTGTGAAAAAGGGTGATATCCTTACAGAAGGTTATGCTACAGAAGATGGTGAGTTAGCTCTTGGTCGTAACTTGCTTGTTGCTTATATGCCTTGGAAAGGATATAACTATGAGGATGCTATCGTTCTTAATGAGCGTGTTGTACGTGATGATGTATTGACATCTGTTCATGTTGATGAATATTCATTGGATGTTCGTGAGACAAAGCGTGGTACAGAGGAGTTTACGAATGATATACCGAATGTTAGTGAGGAGGCAACAAAAGATCTTGATGACAATGGTATTATTCGTGTAGGTGCTCGTGTAGAACCTGGTGATATCTTAATTGGTAAAATTTCGCCTAAGGGTGAGAGTGATCCTTCACCTGAGGAGAAGTTGCTTAGAGCGATATTCGGTGACAAGGCTGGTGATGTTAAGGATTCCTCTTTGAAAGCGAATCCGTCATTGAGTGGTGTTGTTATTGATAAGAAGTTATTCTCTCGTGCAATAAAGACTCGTGCATCAAAACAGAAGGATAAGGTAATTCTTGCAAAGATTGATGAAGAGTATGAAGCAAAGGTTGATGATCTGAAAGATATTCTTGTTGATAAGCTTATGACTCTAACAGACAGTAAAGTATCGCAAGGTATAAAGGATTATTCTGGTGCTGAAATTATAACTAAGGGCAGCAAGTTCACAACTACTCAACTCATGAACCTTGAGTATGATGGTATACAAACCAATAATTGGACAGATGATGAGCATGCAAATGGTTTGATTTCTAAGCTGATAACAAACTTCTTGAGGAAAGCTAAACTTCTTGATGCTGAAAATAAACGTCGTAAGTTTGCTATTACTATTGGTGATGAACTTCCATCAGGAATTCTGCAGATGGCTAAGGTTTACATTGCTAAGAAGCGTAAGATTGGTGTAGGTGATAAACTTGCTGGTCGTCACGGTAACAAGGGTATTGTTTCTAAGATAGTTCGTCAGGAAGATATGCCGTTCTTGCCAGATGGACGTCCTGTTGACCTCGTGCTTAATCCTTTAGGTGTGCCTTCTCGTATGAACCTTGGTCAGATATTTGAGGCTATCTTGGGTGCAGCAGGAAAACGTTTGGGCGTGAAGTTTGCTACTCCAATTTTTGACGGTGCGAAACTTGAAGATTTAAAAGAGTGGACAGACAAGGCAGGTTTGCCAAATCTTGGTTCTATGCATCTTTATGATGGAGAAACAGGTGAGATATTCGATCAGCCGGCAACAGTAGGTATTACATACTTCTTGAAGCTTGGTCACATGGTTGAGGATAAAATGCATGCTCGTTCAATTGGTCCATATTCTCTCATCACCCAGCAGCCTCTCGGAGGTAAGGCACAGTTTGGTGGACAACGTTTTGGAGAGATGGAGGTTTGGGCATTGGAGGCTTTCGGTGCCAGTCATGTACTTCAGGAAATATTGACTATTAAGTCTGATGATGTTGTAGGACGTTCTAAGGCTTACGAGGCAATCGTTAAGGGTGAGCCAATGCCGACACCTGGTATTCCTGAGTCTCTCAATGTTTTGCTCCACGAGCTTCGTGGTTTGGGCTTGAGTATCACTCTTGATTAATAGTGCACTCTTTACAAATTATATATAAATAAGAAATATGGCTTTCAAGAAAGATTCAAAGATAAAGAGTAATTTCACGAAGATTACCATCGGACTTGCTTCTCCGGAGGAAATCCTCGAAAGTTCATACGGTGAGGTTACCAAGCCGGAAACCATTAATTACCGTACGTATAAACCTGAGCGTGACGGTCTTTTCTGCGAGCGCATTTTTGGTCCGACAAAGGATTATGAGTGTGCTTGTGGAAAGTACAAGCGCATAAGATATAAAGGTATCGTCTGCGACCGATGTGGTGTAGAGGTTACTGAAAAGAAAGTGCGTCGTGAGCGTACTGGTCACATTGAACTTGTTGTTCCTGTGGCACACATTTGGTATTTCCGTTCTTTGCCAAACAAAATTGGATATTTGCTCGGATTGCCTACAAAGAAACTCGATGCTGTTATATACTATGAAAAGTATATAGTTATCCAGCCAGGTATAATGGAAGGTAAGAAAGATTCTGAGGGTGAGGAAGTAAATGGTTCTCACAAGATGGATCTTCTCTCAGAAGAAGAGTACCTTGATATTATTGACCATCTTCCAGAGGATAATGAGTATCTTGATGATACAGATCCAAGCAAATTTATTGCAAAAATGGGTGCAGAGGCTATTTATGATCTCCTTGTAAACATTGATCTTGATAGCTTGTCGTATGAGCTTCGTGACCGTGCTAATAGTGATTCGTCACAGCAGCGTAAAACTGAAGCTTTGAAGCGTTTGCAGGTGGTTGAAGCTTTCCGTGGTAGTCGTGGCGTAAACAAGCCAGAGTGGATGATTATGAAGATAATTCCTGTCACCCCTCCTGAACTTCGTCCGTTGGTTCCGTTGGATGGTGGAAGATTTGCAACTTCAGACCTCAATGATTTGTATCGTCGAGTAATTATACGTAACAATCGTTTGAAAAGACTCATTGAGATAAAGGCTCCAGAAGTTATTTTGCGTAACGAGAAACGTATGTTGCAGGAAGCTGTAGATAGCCTGTTTGATAATTCGCGTAAGAGCAGTGCTGTTAAAAGTGAGTCAAACCGTCCATTGAAGTCTTTGTCTGACTCTTTGAAAGGTAAGGCAGGTCGTTTCCGTCAGAACCTTTTAGGTAAGCGTGTTGACTATTCTGCTCGTTCTGTAATCGTAGTCGGTCCTGAGTTGAAAATGGGTGAATGTGGTCTTCCTAAGCTGATGGCAGCAGAGCTTTACAAACCATTTATTATTCGTAAGCTCATAGAGCGTGGCATAGTAAAGACTGTAAAGAGTGCAAAGAAGATTGTTGACCGTCGTGAGCCTGTCATTTGGGATATTCTTGAGAATGTGATGAAAGGTCATCCAGTGCTGTTGAACCGTGCTCCTACACTTCACCGTCTTGGTATTCAGGCATTCCAGCCGAAACTTATTGAGGGTAAGGCTATTCAGCTTCATCCATTGGCATGTACAGCGTTCAATGCCGATTTCGATGGTGACCAGATGGCTGTTCATCTTCCTTTGAGTAATGAGGCTGTTCTTGAGGCTCAGATATTGATGCTTCAAAGCCATAACATCCTAAATCCTGCCAATGGAGCTCCTATTACCGTACCTTCACAGGATATGGTGCTTGGATTATATTATATTACAAAGATTCGTCCAGGTGCAAAGGGAGAGGGACTGACATTCTATGGACCAGAGGAGGCTATTATTGCCAATAATGAGAAGCGTTGCGATCTTCATGCTCAGGTTAAGGTCATTGTCAAGGATCTTGATGAGAATGGAAACTATGTTCAGCGTATGGTTGAAACTTCTGTTGGTCGTGTAATTGTCAACGGTATTATTCCAGATGAGGTCGGTTATGTTAACAAGGTAATATCAAAGAAGAGTCTTCGTGACATTATCTCTGACGTAATCAAGGCTGTTGGATTTGCTCGTGCATGTGAGTTCCTTGACGGAATCAAAAACCTTGGTTATCGTATGGCATACCTTGCAGGCCTTTCGTTCAATCTTGATGACATTATCATTCCTGAGGAGAAGAAAGCACTTGTTGAGCGCGGAAATGAAGAAGTCCGTCAGATTACGGATAACTACAATATGGGATTTATTACCGATAAGGAGCGTTATAATCAGGTAATTGATGCGTGGACACACGTTAACAATGATCTTGGAAATGTGTTGATGAAAGAAATGACTGAGGCTGACCAGGGATTTAATGCCATATATATGATGCTTGATTCTGGTGCCCGTGGTTCAAAGGATCAGATTCGTCAGCTTGCCGGTATGCGTGGACTTATGGCTAAGCCTCAGAAGGCTGGTGCTGAGGGTGCACAGATTATTGAGAATCCAATTCTTTCAAACTTCAAGGAGGGAATGAGCGTGTTGGAGTACTTTATCTCTACCCACGGTGCCCGTAAAGGTCTTGCCGATACCGCTATGAAGACTGCCGATGCTGGATATTTGACTCGTCGTCTTGTAGATGTGTCTCATGATGTCATCATTAATGAGGAAGATTGCGGTACGCTTCGCGGACTTGTATGCACAGCATTGAAGAATGGTGACGAAGTTATCTCTACGCTTTATGAACGTATTCTTGGTCGTGTGTCGGTTCATGATATTATAAATCCTACGACAGGTGAACTTATCGTTTCTGCAGGTGAAGAAATTACTGAGCCGATAGCACAGGCAATTGAAGATTCTCCAATTGAGAGTGTTGAGATTCGTTCTGTACTTACTTGTGAGAGCAAGCATGGAGTTTGTATGAAATGTTATGGTAGAAACCTTGCTACAAGTCGTATGGTTCAGAAAGGTGAAGCTGTTGGTGTTATTGCAGCGCAAGCTATTGGTGAGCCAGGTACTCAGCTTACACTTCGTACGTTCCACGCCGGTGGTATTGCTGCCAATGCAGCAGCAAATGCAACAATCACAGCTAAGAACGATGCTAAGATTGAGTTCGACGAACTTCGTACAGTACCGTTTGTTGAGAAGGCTGAAGATGGCAGTGATGTAGAATGTGAGATGGTAGTCAGCCGTCTTGCTGAAATTCGTTTCATTGATCCTCATACAGATATTGTTCTTTCAACAATGAACGTACCTTATGGTAGTTCTCTTTATCACAAAACTGGTGATGTGGTATCTAAAGGTGAGGTTATTGCGCGATGGGACCCATTCAATGCCGTTATTGTTACAGAGTACGCAGGTACATTGAAGTTCCGTGATGTTATTGAAGGTGTTACATTCCATTCAGAAACCGACGATACAACAGGTCTTACAGAGCGCATTATCACAGAATCAAAGGATAAGACAAAAGTTCCAACTTGTGATGTTGTAGACGAAAATGGTGAGATAATTGGAACATATAACCTTCCTGTAGGTGGTAACGTTGTTGTAGAAGATGGACAGAAAGTTGCGACCGGTACGACACTTGTCAAGATACCTCGTTCTGTAGGTAAGGCAGGAGATATCACGGGAGGTCTTCCACGAGTAACAGAGCTCTTTGAGGCTCGTAATCCATCCAATCCAGCTGTGGTATCAGAAATTGATGGTGAGGTTACTATGGGTAAGGTTAAACGTGGAAACCGTGAAATTATCGTTACCTCTAAAACTGGTGAGCAGCGTAAATATCTTGTATCATTATCAAAACAAATCTTGGTTCAGGAACACGATGCTGTTCGTGCAGGAACACCTCTTTCTGATGGTAGTATCACTCCAGGTGATATTCTTGCAATCAAGGGTCCAACTGCCGTTCAGGAGTATATTGTTAATGAAGTACAGGATGTATATCGTTTGCAAGGTGTAAAGATCAACGACAAGCACTTTGAGATTATTGTCCGTCAGATGATGCGTAAGGTTCAGATAAACGATCCGGGTGATACAACATTCCTTGAGCAGGAGATGGTTGATAAACTTGATTTCGCAGAGGAGAATGATCGTATATGGGGAAAGAAAGTTGTAATTGATGCTGGTGATAGTGAAAATCTTCATGCCGGACAGATTATTACAGCTCGTAAGCTCCGCGATGAGAATTCAAGTCTGAAGCGTCGTGATTTGCGTCTTGTTCAGGTTCGTGATGCTGTTCCTGCAACATCTACCCAGATTCTTCAGGGTATCACGCGTGCTGCACTTCAAACAAAGAGTTTCATGTCTGCAGCATCATTCCAGGAAACAACAAAGGTGCTCAACGAAGCAGCCATCCGTGGAAAGGTTGATCGTTTGGAGGGTATGAAGGAGAATGTGATTTGTGGTCACTTGATTCCTGCAGGTACAGGTCTTCGTGACTTTGAGAAACTTATTGTTGGTTCTAAAGAGGAGCATGACCGTGTTCAAGCAAACCGCCGTAATGTTATCGATTACTCGGAGAAACAGAATGTAGAAGAATAGACATAATATAAAATAGCAATTAAAAGCTGTCACAGTATTAATGTGGCAGCTTTTTTTTATAACTTTATCATAGATATATTGCTTAATAGTTGCCGACTAAGTGATTATATTAGAATAGCCAAATAGAATATGTTGCGTGCCGAACGGCATATATGATGGTGCGAGTATATTTGTATTATAGTTTCATAGTCATAAAAAGCGTTAGCTTAACGATAGAATCCCGTTAGTTAATCATCAAGAATCCGTTAGATTCACAAGTTAAAGCCGTAGGCTTGACAAACATTCCTCATACCAATATAATGAGTTCTTAGCATATATTGAGCATATATAGTTTTTTATGATTAATCTTTTTCTTTTTTTGATTGAGGAAATTATATGGATGTTTATGACATTATGATGTGCTAATGGTTAAAATATTGTAGCATAATGTAAAATATATATTTAAATTCTTGTAAATGTGTTATCTATTTTGTAGATTTGCCAAAAGTTTTGTATTAAAACCTGTTTGCTTATGAAAAAGATTTTCATGTTTGTCTTAGCTACAATATTAGGCTTTGTTAGTGTTTATAGTATTCCGGCGAATCCAAAATTAGAGCGATTATTACAACCAGACGGTACGTACATTACAGTTCGTCTTGTTGGTGACGAGTATATGCATTATTCAACAACAGATGATGGATATACAATAATAAAGTCGTCAGCAGGTTATTATATGTATGCAGAGCTGGCAGACGGTAAACTCATTGCATCTCAATATATCGCCCATGATAAGTCATTGCGCAGTAAGGAAGAAAATGCATATCTGCTTACTATAGGGAAAGACATAAAGCCAGAGATGACAGCCGCAGGTACAAGTATGCGTGGAATAATGAAGGCTATGACATCTTCTCCGTTACGTCTTCACGGAAACGATAAGTATGATATGAGCAAGTTTAGAGGTCTAATAATTCTTGTTGAATTCAACGATTGCTCTTTTTCTCGTTCCGATGTCCATGAAGTGGTCAATGACATGGTAAACAAGAAAGACTACGATGGATATATGACAACAGCTATGATACCGGAAAAGGTAGAATGCACAGGAAGCGTCAGAGACTATTATTATGATAACTCTATGGGAATGTTTGAACCACAATTTGATATTGTCGGTCCTGTAAAGATTGATTATTCCAAATATGATGCCGGTGGTTCAGGCAATGGTCCTGTTATTGCAGCCTCGGCATGTAAGGCAGCCGATGATATTGTAGATTTCTCAAATTACGATGGTGATGGCGATGGGAAAGCCGATATGGTATATTTCATCTTTGCAGGATACGGTGCAAACTATTCTGGCAACAATGCTAATCTGTTGTGGCCTCATGCTTCAAAGATGTTTGGTTTGCGTCTTGATGGAGTATCGCTTGAGCGGTATGCCTGTTCAACAGAGATGTATGGCAAGGAAGGCTCCAGTGTACTTGACGGTATAGGTACGATATGCCATGAGTTCAGCCATGTGCTTGGCTTGCCAGATGAATACGATACAGACTATGCTTCAAGTGGAGGCCAAAGTGTTCATCCTGCCTCATGGTCGATAATGGCAAGCGGTAGCTATAAGAACAAGTCGCGCACCCCTGTAGGATATACCCTTTACGAACGTTATGCCTTGGGCTTTGCCAATCCACAGCTGATAGAATCTACCGGCAAGTTCATACTTGATGCGTTGAATACTTCAAACAGTGGTTATCGAATCAATACATCAATCCCAAATGAATTCTTCTTGATTGAGAACAGACAGCAAACGAGGTGGGATGCTTATCTTGCAGGTCATGGAATGATTGTTACGAGAGTAGACTCAACAAATGTTGATGTTTGGGAGAATAACCAGATAAACTGCAATCCGTCACATTGTTATCTTGAACTGTTGCGTGCAAATCCCCAAACTAAAACATCAGGTAAAACAACAACTGTTACGGATTCAGATGGCGATCCTTTCCCCGGAAGTGGAAAAATTACAGAAATTACTAATGAAACAACTCCATCGCTACGTTCTTGGACTCATGCTTCAACACCATTGGAGATTATGAATATTGAGGAAACAGAGGATGGGACAATATCATTTGATGTTGACAAGGCAAAAATCCTTATGGTAACAGAAAACTTTGAGTCTATGGATTTGACAGACGGGAGCAAAACTGTAGTAAAAGGTATGTTTTGTGACTGGAAATTGAGTGGTGGCTCTTTGATAACCAAGCCTGCCGGGAAATATGGCAACGGAGAAAGAGTGTTGTCTTTGAAAAAAAAGGCTGAAGTAGAGACAACACCAATAGAAAAAAAAGTAACCTCAGTTTCGTTTACGGCGTATAATACGTCAAGCTCAATGAACATTCTGCGTTGTTATTATTCAGTTGATAATGGTAAGACATGGATTGCAATGAAAAATGTTGACGGTATAGACAATGTTACTGTATCGGCAGGAGATTCAATACAAGTCATATATAATATAGAGGTGGAGAATCCATGTTTCAAACTCACAGAGACTGTTGGCAGCAACTCGGCATATTGTAATATTGATGATTTTACAATATCATACGATGGAGAAACATCTTCAATCATTTCTAATACGCGTATAGGTTCTAAGGCATTAGGAACATTTGCATTGAATGGCAATATGTTAACCATAAACACAGGTAATGAGTATAGTCGGGTAGCAGTGTATGATGCCAATGGCATACTCGTTTCTCAACCGATAGTATCATCGGCAGGCGTTGCAACAGCATTACTCCATTCACATGGTGTATATATCATTTCCGTTGACGGAAAAAAATATAAGATGGCTTATTGACAGGTATTAAAGACGTGCCAGACAGGGAAAAACGAGTATGAAAACGAGGACCATATTTGTATCCATCCTTGCCAAGGTTAAGTATTATAGTCCTCATAAATTAAATCAATATGAGAAGATTTTTATCAGAATTGGGAATGCTGCTCGTTACGTTGTGGCTTCCAGTCTCAGCGATGGCTGACGACTCGAAAATCTTCAATTCGGTGCATGATCCCGTGCAGCCAGTGAAACAACTAACCCAACGGCAACTGTCGGGCGACGTTGTGCATAAATTGTATGGCACCGGCACCAAGCTGAAGGCAGAGAGTACCACACCATTGGCAAAGAGACAAGTGAAAAAGGTAAAGAAATCGGCAGCAGTGCGTATTGACGTTGGCAAAGCTACTGAGTGCGTTATGACCTATAAAACACTTACCACTTCAGGCAATGACGGAGGACATGCCGTAGTAGTTTCACCGATGAAAAATTATACCGACT
The DNA here is from genome assembly GCA_934217675.1 of uncultured Prevotella sp. GTDB lineage: Bacteria > Bacteroidota > Bacteroidia > Bacteroidales > Bacteroidaceae > Prevotella. The sequence continues at coordinate 11,844 of CAKQCV010000002.1, forward strand.
CTATAACCATAACCAATTTTTATGAAAATGGTGTTGTGGTAAGAGCAAAATATGATACAACCTCAAAAACAGTATCGATTCCTAACCAAATGATAGGAACAGATGCTACATACGGTGATTATGACTTAGCTGTGATAACGTCTGATGGAAAGCCAGATAGAGCTTCGGAGATTACTGGTAAGATAAATGACGATGGTTCAATCTCTATCGACACATGGTGGGGAGCATTTATAAAGAGCGGTAAAGATGCAGATAAATTCTTTGGGGCTTACTATAATACAGAGATTGTTCAGTCAAATGCTACCATGTCTTATACCGTGTGGAATTCCAAATCATCAAAATTACAGACTGTGTCATTTGGGGTATATGCAGAACAACCCTCGAGCAATATCCTTTCGATCAGAAACTTTGCCAATTACGGACAAACTGTTGAGATAGAACTAAAGCGAGACCTTTCTGCAAGTATCGCATCACAGATTGCGCGTAAAGATGCAACAAATGGTGACTGGTCTACAGTTTCAGCCACATTCAAGGAAGACTATAGTGGATTGACATCATATTCAAGTGTGATAACATGCGACAAGTCAACCAGTAGCCGTAACATTTCATGGGGTGGTTGGACTTTGCTCACTTCAAAGTATTATCTTGGCGCAATGACCGATGGAAAGATAGAAACTACGTTTGACATAACTTATCCACAATTGTCTGTTACAGAGTTTGAAGGAGAAGGAACAGAAATCAATCCGTATAAAGTCAAAAGTTTGGATGACCTTGTATTGCTTTCTGACAAAGTGAACAGTGAGGAACCTACATACGGTGACAATACAAAATATGCTCGTCCGTATCTTGGAAAATATTTCCGTATGGAGAGTGATATAGATATGTCTGGTTATCGTTTTGAGCCGATAGGTGCAGACTGGACACATCAGTTTGCCGGAACATTCGACGGTAATGGACACACTATAACAGGTCTTACCGTTAACACAGGTGAAAACGGCTATGCCGGACTTTTTGGAAAGGTTGATACACTGAGCGTTATAAAGAACGTGAAGATTGACAAGGCTGTTGTTGAGGCTGCGAATTATTATGCAGGTGTTGTGGCAGCATGGTCGCTTGGTGATATTCTTAACTGCCATGTGAGCAATTCTATAGTAAGCAACACAGGTCAGACAGGTGCTGGTGGAATATCAGCAATATCAAATAATGTGAAAGACTGTAGTGTCGTAACATCAAATATAACAGGCGCATTCGGATATGCTGCAGGTGTTTCTGGACAAGTGAATGGTATTATAAGCAACTGTAGTGCAGTGAATGTAAGTATAAAGGCAGGTGGTGTTACAGATACCTATCCTTCGGGTGGTGTAGTAGGTTCACTTTATCAAGGCAAGGCGGAGAATTGCTATTTCTCAGGGACCCTTGATGGGCGTTATCAGTCAAATCTTAGCCTTGGTGGTGTTGCCGGTGTTTGTTATCTTGGTTCTATAGAGAAATGTTATGCCACCGGTACCGTTTATGGTTATGGCAATCAAGCTGCTGTAGGTGGTATCGTGGGGAACCTTTACGGAACTCTTTCAAACAGCTACAGCAATGTGGAGGTGATAAGTGTGTCTTCACGTTATGCTGGTGGTATGACTGGTTATGTGCGTAATTGGAAGGACAAGGCAGGCAACGTATGTGAAAGTGTTATAAAGAGTTGTTATTCTGCAGGAAAAGTAGAAGCAGAAACATATCAGTATAAGCTAGAAACTGAGCGTAGAGAGTCTCTTGGAACAATTATGGACGGTGCTAACCCAACTGTAGAGAACATCTACTTCGACAAGCAGATGACCAACTTCAAGTCTACAGAATATGGTGCAACAACAGCTGAACTTACATCAGCATCTGGTGTGAAAGGTTTCGACAGTAATGTATGGACATTCACCAGTGGAGCATATCCAAGATTGAAAGGAATGGACGATACTGAGGCTGCCAAATTCAGTGCCAGTGCGATAAACCTTGATGGCGGAAGTTCTCTTGACAAAGTTTCCAAAGATGCTAAGTTCACTCTGCTCGGAGCAACCACAGTGAAATATGTAGCAGATAGTAAGCTCGTTGACGAAGGTACATACTCATCCATAAGTGGAAATGAACTGAAGATAAAAGATTCATTTGGAACAGATACCATCTGTTTTGTAAACGAAGGTGTTGGCATGAGAATGATATCAGTGAAAGTTTCTCCAATATCGTTTGAGGGCGATGGCTCTGAGGAAAATCCTTATTTGTTGAAAACAAAGGAAGATCTTATAACTCTCGCTAAAGTTACAACAGTGTCTCAGCAGCTGTTCCCGGACACATACTTCAAGCTTGCAAACGATATTGATATGCAGAAAGACGAATCGTTCCTTGGTATATGTGCAAGCATAATCACTGGTTCATCTGACGCCCATGTGCAGTTTGCCGGACACATTGACGGTGCGGGACATACAATCCACAATATGGTTATTAAAGGTTCTATGACCTGGACCACAGAACCAGTAGACGATAAGATGGGAACTCCAAAGACTGGAGAATGTATCGGATACAAAGGTTTTATTGGTCGTTTGGCTCCAGAAGGAAGCATAAAGAACCTGAATATTGCTGCCGATTGCGACCTTGAAGATATGTGGGCAACATCAGCAGCAGTAGTAGGCTACAATTATGGAACAATAGAAAACTGCAAGAACTATGCTGATGTTTCTGGTTATAGCTGTTGGATAGGCGGAATAGCTGGACAAAACTTGAAGGGTGCAGTTATCCGAAACTGTTTTAATGCCGGAAATATCGTTACTGGATATATGAATGTCGGAGGTATTACTGGTTCTAACTATGGTTTGATAGAAAATTGTGAGAACACTGGTGATATAGAGGCAAAGGTTCTCTCTACGTTTATCTCAGGTACAAAAGTAAGTAAGCTGAAGAGTGTAGGAGGAATCTCCGGAGGTCAGACCGGTGGACGCATTGTAAACAGCGTAAACTCAGGAACCATCAGCGGGTATGGTAGAGTGGGAGGTATCTCAGGATCTTTGGGCGAAGCTTCATCACAGACCTATGATTACCATAACGATGTTATTAACTGTATTAACTATGGTTCAGTTATGGCAGACGATAAGATAGAAGTAGGTTCTATCGGTGGTCAGACAGGTACAAAGGGTGAATGTCGTGACATTTATTATGATGGACAGATTACGATACATCAAGCAAACGGCAATGCAACTCTTGATGGTGCACAAGCTGTTGAAACAAGTGTGTTGACAAGTGGTAAGGCTTTGGATAATTATTCTGCCGATTTATGGTCGTTCGAAGCAGGTAAATATCCAGTTCTGAAACAATTTGCCGATGAGGCTTCTGTAAAAGTTTCCCGCAGTGCAATTGCAAAAATTGCAGCTGGCGAAACTGTTGCTGAGTTGAAGAGCAATGTTGAACTTAATACTGCTGACAACTATGAATGGACATTAGAGAATGGTTCCGTATTTAAGATAGAGAATGGAATTCTCATTGTGCCAAAGTCTGTAGACAAACTTGTTGTTGATACCCTTATCGTACTTGATATGGATAATTATTTCATTAAGCCTATCGTGATAGAGTGTCGTCCGTCGGTTCCTTTGCAAGGAGCAGGAACTGTAGACAATCCTTATTTGATTGGCAATAGTGGAGAATGGAATGCCTTTGCTGAGTATATGGCAAGTTGTGGAGAGCCGATGACTGACAAATTTGTGAAACTCACAGCCGACATAAACTTTGGTGACAAAGAAATAAAACCGTTCTCATACGATGGAGTAACTTTATTTAATGGTACATTTGATGGAAACGGAAAAACTGTTACAGCTAATTATACGGCAACAGGAGATGAACAAGGAATATTGTTCAAATCAGTAGGAAGTGATGCTTACATACATGATTTGACAGCAGCAGGTTCACTGACCACCGAATATTCAAAGAATGGTGGTGTGATTGGTAGCTTGAGTGGTAAGTTTGAGAATGTTGTAAACCGCGCCACAGTAAATGGTGGTAAGAAAAGTTATCTTGGTGGACTTGTAGGTGTGGTCGTTTCTGGTGCAGAAGTCGTAAACTGTGTTAACGAAGGAGATGTTATATCTGCAGGAACCTATACTTCTGGTCTTGTTGGCTACAGTAATGCAGATGTCAAGTATGTGAACTGTGGAAATAAAGGTAAGATAACTTACACAGGAGCAGGTACAACTTCGAAACTTGTTAAAAGTTATCTGTCGGGACTCATTGGCTATTGTTACACAGATTCAATTATCGGTTGTTACAATATAGGTGAGATTATTGCGAAAGAGGCTTCTACAGTAAGTACCGTGTCAGGACTTATCGGTATGGCAACAGCAAATAAAGATTCACAGCCATACTATATCAAGGATTGTTATAACACTGCAAGCATAACTTCGGCAGCAAACAATGCCGGACTTATTGTTGATGTGAACTCTTCTGGCAACTCTAAGTTCTATATCGAAGGTTGCTACAATACAGGTGATATATCGTCGACAGCCACAGGTACTGCTTCGAGCACATATACTGCAGGTATTGCAACGTTGTATACGGCAGGCTCTACATATAGAAACTGTTGGAACAGTGGAACTGTTTTATCTCAGAAACCAGTATATGCAGCAGGTTTGTTTGCATACTATAAAGGTTCCTTCTCTGAGGAAAATCCTGTGCGCTTCATAGCCTGTCATAATGAGGGCGATATCATCGCTTCTGGTAATCAGGGTGGTGGTGTTATAGCATACGCTACAAACTATAGTGTTGTTGACAGCTGTTACAATGTTGGTGACATCGAAGGCGGATTTGGACTCGGTGGTGTGGTTGCTGCTCTTACCGGTAACAATACAGTTATGTCTAACTGTTGGAACACTGGAGATATAACGACAAGTTCTAACCGTGCGGGCGGTGTTATTGGATATAACGCGTATGGTGGAACTACAATAACAAATTGCTTTAATCTTGGTAATGTTTCAACTACAGGAACTAATGGCAAGGATAGTTATGGTATAGGTGGCATTGCTGGTCATGGTGGTGGACATTATAAAAATGTTTATAGCTATGGAATAATAAAAGGTGTTGCCCGTGTTGGTGGACTTATCGGTTACTCTCAGGTTGGTTCAGAGAAAAACGGTGTGGTTACAGGAACCCGTGTCGAAGATAGCTACTTTGCTGGTTATGTTGAAGCTCCAGCCGACACTTGCGGAATGATTGTAGGTGTCAAGATGACAGATAACCCTAAGACTTGGAACAGTGACTATAACTATGTGAAGAACGTTTATTATATTAATGAGTATGCTTCTGAAGGCATTAATGATGCAGGAACGGGTATCTCATTGGCAGAAATGCTAAAACTTGATATGGGCGAAGACTGGATAAGTTATGATGATTATTGCTTCCCTGTATTAAAAGGCTTCTGTAACAATGATGATGCTAAACTTTCTGCAATAGAAGTTTTGCTTGATGAGAGCGATATGAAGAATAACGTTGCAACAAAAGACTTCTTTATAGGGCATCCTGATGGAGTGACTGTGGATACCGACAATGCAGATGTTGTGGTTGACGGTAATAAGGTTCACTTTAACAGACCGTTTACAGGTGAACTGATTTTGACATTGATATTAGGAAATAGTGTTCATGAAATTTCCGTTGACTGTGATGTGAAGAATCCAACAACGGTTATAAACACTGTTGAGACTGAAGATGGATTAATAAAGAAGGAATATTTCAGTGCTTCAGGTGTTAAGGTTGCTCAGCCAAAGGCTGGTGGTAAATCTGTATATGTTGTTGTGAAAACATATTCAGATGGCACACAGAAAGTTGTGAAGGAAGTTCGTTAATGATGTTATAAGTCGATAAAGATTTATAATTGACTTGTCTATAAGGCGAGGAGAATGTCCAATATTCTTCTCGCCTTTTTTGTATTGGTAGGTTATTAGCCGTATACAATTTGTAAAGGAGTGTTTTTCTGTGAATTATATAGAATTCCAATGTGTATATACGATTATCCGCATTACAAATACAATAATCCACATGATTGGCTGATTCTTTTCTTACATTTGCCACGTTTATACTGAAAATCTAAATACAAATTAATAATTACAAAAACTTAAGTCATGAAAAGAAAGACAAACAAATTATTCTTTGTGCTTTTGATGCTTGTAGCATTCGTCTTTGCCATACCAAGTGTCGTCTTTGCACAACAAACAGCTGTTGCTTCATGGGTCTTCTCTGAAGGATGGGAAACATCAAGCAGCGGAACTGTCGTAACTTATACTCCAGATGGAAGTGGATGGCAGGCAATAAGTAATACGGCATGGAAAAGTAAACAACCGGTGTTTTTGCCTAACACATGCTCAGGTGTGCAAACTGATTACAAATTGACACTAAAGACAAGTGACGGGAAGTGGGAGGTTAAGCAGAGTAAAGACAGTTATGTCTTGCGCCTAAACACAGCGTCTATAGATAAATTCACTTCTAAAGAAGATTATAAAGATACTTCAAAACACGATCAATACTTTGAGATAAGTTTTCCTACAATAAATCAAAATAACGTAAAACTTAATTTTGCTATAGGTGATGGCTCAAGTAGCTCTACACCTTTCGGGGTAGTATATTCTGTTGATGGTGGCAAGAATTGGAAAACTCTTGAAGATTATGTGAGCGGTAACCATTGGAATACGTATATTGATGCCAATTATTCTTTGGATGCAGATAATAAAGAGAATGTTATAGTGAGAATTTTTATTGTTAGTGCAACAAAGAAAAGCAATTATAATCTGAAATATGTAAATGTGCTTGCTGACGATCACGAAGCTCCTGTATTACTATCAAGCAGACCTGTTGATAATGAAATGAATGTAGCAACCAGTGGTTCCATAGCATTGAATTTTAATGAAAAGGTGAATTTAGCTGAAGGTACAAAAGCTGTTCTTACAAATGTGCTGACTCATAATGTGATGAAACTCACACCTGTAATAAACGGCAATATTATGCGCTTTAGTTACTCAACCCTTGACAAAAGTTCAAAATATACCTTTGCCTTGCCAGGCAACACTATTAGCGACTTATCAGGAAATATACATCAAGAGGCTGTAGCATTTAGCTTCACAACAGCTGATAAAGATCCAATACCTGCCCCTACAATAGAGAGTAAAAATCATCTTTGGTATAACAGACCTGCAGAGTATTGGGAAGAAGCTCTTCCGTTAGGCAATGGACGCCTTGGAGTTATGCATTCTGGTGGTGTGGCTTGTGATACGTTACAACTCAACGAGGATACGTTTTGGGATCAGGGACCTAATAAAAACTATAATGCTAATGCCTGTGATGTGTTGAAAGAAGTGCAGCAGGGAATATTCAACAAAGATTATGCTTCTGTACAAGATCTTGCTGTTACAAACTGGATGTCGCAAAACTCTCATGGAGCAAGTTATCGTGCCGGTGGCGTTGTCTTACTTGGTTTTCCAGGACAGAGATTCGATGATATGGAAAACGCACAAACAGATGAAGCTGTTGACGCACAAGGATATGTTCGTTATCTTGACATGAATACTGCAACGAGCAATGTTGAATATCATGTTAATGATGTAGGCTATAAGCGCACAGTATTTACTTCTTTCAAAGATAATGTTACAGTGGTACGTTTAGAGGCTGATCAAGCCGGAGAGCTGAACTTTAATGTTTGCTATGCAGGATGCAACAAATCTAATATAGAAAAACTAACATCCAATGTTCTTTATGATAACCACACCATAAAGGCAACAATGGGACCGGCAAGAGATAAATGTGAGAATATTGACAACAAGCTAAAGCTGTGTACTTATTTGCGTATCGTTGATTGTGATGGTAATATCGCTAATGATAAGGTAAATATATATGCACAAGGAACAATTGGAGCAGCTACAGATGCTCCTCGTCTTGTTGTGACAGGTGCAACACATGCCACTGTTATAATTTCGCAAGCAACAAACTTCAAAAAGTATAATGATGTTAGTGGTGATGCAAATGCATTGGCACTTTCTTATATGGAAGCATACGAAAAAAGCGGAAAGGATTATTCGACAACTCTTACAGACCATGAAAATGTTTACAAAGAGCAGTTTGACCGTGTAGACCTAACTTTTGTAGGGAATCCTGAACAGGAAACAAAGAATACAGAACAACGAATAAAGGAATTTCATAAGACTGCAGATCCACAGCTCGCTGCAAATTATTTCCAGTTCGGACGTTATCTTCTCATCTCGTCATCGCAGCCAGGCACCCAGCCTGCTAATTTGCAAGGTATTTGGAATCCTGATGCCAGGCAGTATCCAGCTTGGGATTCAAAGTATACCTCTAATATTAATGTAGAAATGAATTATTGGCCTGCGGAAGTTACCAATTTGTCGGAATGTCATGAACCTTTTATCGAAATGGTTAAGGATGTAAGTGTAACCGGAACAGAAACTGCACAGAAAATGTATGGAGCACGTGGATGGGTATTACATCACAACACAGACATTTGGCGTACGACTGGTGCTGTGGATAACGGGACAGTTGGTGTTTGGCCAACATGTAACGCTTGGTTCTGTTCGCATCTTTGGGAACGTTATCTGTTCTCTGGTGATAAGAAATATCTTGCAGATGTTTACCCTATAATGAAAAGTGCAGCACAATTCTTTCAGGATTTTCTTGTGAAAGATCCTAATACTGGCTATATGGTAGTATGTCCAAGCAACTCACCGGAAAATCATCCAGGAATTGGTACTTATACCAAGAGTGACGGAAAAACCGCTAATATTGCCCTTTTGGGAGGTGTCGCTATGGATAATGAGATGGTTTATGATTTGCTGAAAAATACAGCAATGGCAGCCCATATTCTTGAAAAAGATGCAGATTTCGCAAATTCACTTGATGATTTGAAATCAAAAATTACTCCTTGGAAAATAGGTAAGTATGGTCAGGTGCAGGAATGGCAAGAGGATTGGGATAGAGAGAACACTTCTCATCGCCACTTGTCTCATTTATGGGGAGCATATCCAGGGAATCAAGTTTCTCCATACGAGAATGAAACTCTTTATCAGGCTGTTCACAAGAGTCTTGTCGGACGAGGTGATGCAGCACGCGGATGGTCAATGGGATGGAAAGAAGCTATGTGGGCTCGTATGCTTGATGGTGATCATGCAATGAAAATTTTGAAAAATCAACTTGTATTACTGGATCCTAATGTTACAATAGCTTCTTCTGATGGTGGTTCTTATGCAAACATGTTTGATGCTCACCCACCATTCCAGATTGACGGAAACTTTGGCGCAACTGCTGCTATTGCAGAGATGCTTGTGCAGTCGCATGCAGGATTCTTGCATGTTCTTCCTGCATTGCCTACTGAATGGAAAGCTGGTGGTGAGGTTAAAGGATTGCGTGCAAGAGGTGGATTTATTGTTACAGACCTAAAGTGGGTTGACGGAAAGATAGAAAAAATTACCGTAAAGTCTACTGTTGGTGGTAATTTGCGACTTCGTACAGAAACTGCTCTGACAAATATTGACGGTAATAAGCTTTCTGTTGCAGAAGGAAATAATAGCAATCCATTGATGCAACCTTATGATATACCAGAACCAATAGTTAAGGACATGAGTAAGATACCTGCTACGGTGCTTCCGGATACATATCTCTATGATATCCCAACACAAGTAGGCGAGGAAATAACACTTATAGGTGGTACCACTGGTATTATGCCTGTGTCAAGCACTATAGATAGAATATCATCTGACGAACATATATATAACCTTAATGGGCAGCAGGTTGGCAATAACTATCATGGAATAGTTGTTGCCAAAGGAAAAAAATATCAGAAATAACAGATTCGTATTTATGGTATTATTGTATATAAGAAGAAAATAATAATATAAAGTAATGGGAGAGAAGCAAATGTTTTGCTTCTTCTCCCATTTTTATTTGATGTGAATTTTAGAAAAATGATTATATTTTTCTTTGTGTCGTTGAAAAGTAATAACTTTGCATATCTACATTGGAGTGTAGAAAAAGGTATGCAATATTAAATTGCAATTATATGTATTTTTGATTGATGCGAATAGAATTAAGTAATACTATGAAATTAATAAAAGCACAGATTATTTTATTGTTAATGTCTGTTTGTTGTTCCATTGCATTTGCAGAAGATGCAGATGTACAGATAATGCATTTTTCTGAAAAAGACGGGTTGCCACAAAGTGTATTTACAGGAGTTATTCAAGATTATAAAGGATATATTTGGATTTGTTCATGGAACGGACTTTGCAGGTATGATGGTTATTCATTTACGCACTATAAAGCGCATCAAGGGGATAATAGTCCATTGTCAAATAATCGTATATTATCCATACGGGAAACAACAGATGGTAATATTTTATGTAAATTCCATAAGAACAGCTGTTTCCTATTCAAACGTGATGAAAAGCGTTTTATTGCATTGCCTAAGGATGTGAAATTTACGGGAGATAGATTCAGACCTACTATACAACAAACGAAACAAATAAAGGATTTACCAGAATATAAGAATATAGAAACTCGAATTTTGTATAAAGACCGCCAAGGAGGTTTTTGGGTTTTTACTCATAGCGGACTTGATAGGGTTGTGTTTGGTAAAAAGCGTATCGCACCTGTGAAAATGTGTCCGGATGGTGAAGAGTTTATACGCTGTATCTTCAGATATGATAAAGACAATATTTTTGTAGCAGACAAGAATGGTTTTATCTGTATTTTGGATAATGAGGGAAACACTAAAGGATATTTGAGAGGAGACGGCAGTGTTTCAAATGTTCGCTGTTCGTTTGGAGCTAATGTATATTGCATGTTTAGAGATTCTCATGATTTTTTGTGGATAGGAACAAAACCAAATGGTCTTTTTCGTCTTTCTCCATTAAATAATGGTAAGTTCAATGTAAAGGCTTTTATTAAAAATAAAGAGAATTCTAATGGTATAAATTGCAATAGTATATATGCAATTAAGGAAGATTTATATGGACATATTCTTGTTGGCACATATGGTGGCGGTTTGAATATTGTTGTCAATCCGAGGTCGGATTGTCCACAGTTCATTAATTTTCGTAACCATCTAAAGCGGTATCCTGTTGAGGCTAACTTTATTCATGATATGCTGTTGACTTCAGATAGAACGTTGTTGCTTGCTACAAATGACGGATTGTTTGTAACAAAGTTGTTACGTGATTTCAAGCAGATGTGTTTTTTGCAAAATAAGCGTGTGCCATCTGATGCAGAGTCTCTCGGCAATGATCAAGTAATGAGTTTAATGTGTTCAAAGGATGGTAAAATATATGTTGCTACCTATGGAGGAGGACTTAATGTTATAACCTCAAGGAACCTTTTCTGTAGCAAGATTCGTTTCAATGCATATTCTATGCAAAATGGGATGTATACAGATGTAGTACTTTCCTTATTTGAGGATATAAAAGGAAATATTTGGTCTGTTTCTGAGCATGGACTTATATCATTCAATCCGAAAGACAAAACTTTTACGAACTATATCGAAGGAATATTCTCTGATGGATTTTCATTTTCAGAATGTTCCCCACTTAGTATAAATAATGGAAAGACAACTCTATTCGGTACAACACAGGGACTTATTGCATTAGATAATAAAACTTTAGGTAAGAGCAAATATGTTCCAAATATAGTTTTTGATATGCCAGATCAAGTATATTTGTCACCGGAAGAAAAATCTTTAAGTGTGTCGTTTGCTGCTATTGATTATAATAAGGTTGAACCTATACGTTATGCTTATATGCTTGAGGGTGTGGACAAAAAATGGTTTTATACAATAGATAACAATATTAATCTTACAAATATACCAGCTGGCTCATTCCGATTAAGAATTCGGTCTACGAATGGTGATGGTGTATGGGTTGATAATGAGACTGATATTATGATACATCGCACACCGTTCTTTAATGAGCGTCCAATCGCATGGATGATGTACGGAGGGTTACTGCTTGTTTTTATTTTCATTCTTGTAAAGGTAATATTTTATATTAGGAGTCTGAAAAATGAAATACAGATACTTCGACTTTCAAAAGAGGAAAAGATGGAGTATCTAAAAGTACGTATAGGAGATATTATTGATAGAAAAACACAGTTGGCTTTACCTGTAATAATAAATGGAAATTTAGCTGATACAGAATCATCTTATGATTATTCTCCAAATGTAGATTCAAATAAGCTATTTAAGGAGAAAGTAGAAGATTTTATGCATAAAAATATTTCTGATTCAGAGTTGAGCGTTGATAAGTTCTCTAAGGATTTAGGAGTAAGTCGTTCTTTACTGTATATTCAAATGAAAAAAGTGTATGGTTGTACACCGAATACATATATACAGAACTGTCGCCTTGATAAAGCTTATGATATGCTAATAAATTGCAAGGAACTTAATATTTCGGAAATTGCTTATCGTTGTGGCTTTTCTGACCCGAAATATTTCAGTCGCTGTTTTAAGAAGATTAGAGGATATACCCCAACGGAAATCCGGGATAATCACAAATAATAAAAATTCCCACACTGTATTTTGTTTCAGAGCAGTGTGGGATTTTTGTTGTTAGAAATTCTATATATATAAACAGAGACTGTTTCCTAATATTAGTTTCCGCTGTAACCGGTGTTCTGTTTAAACTCTTCTTTATTTATTACTGCGTCAAGTTGTGTTTGTGGAATAGGTCGCAGTATATGATAATCCTTTATATTAGACTTGGCATCAGGATTGTACTTTTGAACACGCTCAAGTAGCTTATCTGTTCTTTTAAGATCGAACCAGCGTTGTTGCTCTCCGCCAAGCTCTCTTGCACGTTCGTCAAGAATAAAATCGATAGTAAGTTCATCTTGAGATATTTCCATCTCTTTTTTATGCCCCTCTTTCCCAGCTCTTCGTCTGATTTCGTTTATATATTCTGCACCTTCCTTTTTATGGTTCAGATTCAGCTCAGCCTCTGCAGCAATGAGATACATTTCAGCAAGTCGTATGATAACACTATGGCGTTTGCTTCCTGTATAGTTGACAGATTCGCGGGTAGGGTCAAGGAATTTCTTGAAGGTAACGTTTTGTACACGGTTTTTGATTGAACCGTCAGCATTGTAAACCTTGTTGCGGTCTATCACTATGTAGTTGTGCTTATCCTGTTCTTCCTGACTCATGCTGTATTTTGTAAAAACAATAGCAGTGTCACCTTTTGCTATATATGAACTGTTGTTATTGTTGCAAATCCAAGCTTGTTGGAAAATGTCATCATAGCGAGAGTCTATTTTTTCGTTAAATAAGTCGAGGTAGAATGCTGTTGGCATATATCTGTTAAATCCACGTCCATATTCGATAGAGCGTGTGACAGGCTTTTTGCCATTTTTGTCGAGAACTTGATCATAGCACATAACCCAAAACAGATGTATAGGATTATTGCCAGGAGTTCTCCAAATGATAGGTTTCCCGTCTGGTCCCTGTTCGATTGATGTTCCAAAAATTTCATTTTTGTCATACACACATACAAAGATATTTTCTTTTGATTCGTTACAAGTATTGATGTTGCAAAGTTCATTGTAATCGTCAGCCAACTTATATCCGTAATTGTTGATAACATTCTTTGCGTGAATCAACGCTTCTTCATTGTCGCCTGTATACAGACAAACACGTGCCATAAGTGCTTCTGCTGCACCTTTAGTTACTCTTCCATAGTCTGTTGTCGTTTCTGGTAGTTTACTGAATGCTTCCTTTAAATCTTCATTGATAATTTTATAGAAGTCATCTACAGATGAACGTGTAACGTATCCGCTTGGTGATTTACATTCATCAGTTGTAAGGTATACTCCGCCCCATGTCTCAACGATATGCCATAAATATAATGCACGTAAGAAGTGTGCTTCGCCAAGCCGTATGTTCTTTTCATTCGGCTGAAGATCAGAGGAGGGGAGTCTGCTTATTGCTGAGTTGCAAGTGTTTAGAGCAGAATAAAGTCTTTCCCATTCTTTGGTTATAGCTGTGCTTGACCCTTGTAGAGAACTGTTATAGTCGGATAGTTCAGCCTGTCCGCATCCGTTTCCACGTGTAAAGATATCGGTACCCAATTCTGTCATAGATATTGCATACTCTTGTCCGTACCAGAATCTCAATGGTGTGTAGCAAGAGTTTATAAGAGCTTCAGCTCCTGATTTTGTCTTATAGAAAGTATTTGCGGTAAGTCCGCTTTTGTTGTCTTCTTCAAGAAAATCGCTGCATGAAGAGGTTAGAGTTGTAGCGGCGCATGCCATGATACACCATTTATATATTTTGTTCATAGTTTTAATTGAAATTATTAAAATTCAACATTTAGTCCAAAAACAGCCTGTTTTGTCATAGGATAACTTAGAGAACCTCCACGTTCTGGGTCATAGTTGTCGAAATGACTGAATGTGAAGAAATTCTTAAGTGAACAATATATTCTTATTTTTGTAGCATTTATTTTGTTTATCAATGTTTTAGGTAAAGAATATCCTAATGTTATTTCTTTGATTTTCAAGTAAGAGCCATCTACGTATCCGAGGGATTCAAGTCGAGGGTCGCTGCTTGAGAAACTTTTCTCTGGGCGTGGAAAGTCGTTTGTTGGATTGTCTTCTGTCCAGTAATTGAATTTCAGTCCTGGATCACCTTGATTTCTGAAAGAACCGTATCCGGCTGCCTCTGCGTGTAGAGTTTGTCCTTGTCTCCAATACATAAAAATTCTGAGGTCAAAGTCTTTATATCTGAAAGTGTTATTCATTCCCATTACGAAGTCTGGAACTTGAGAACCAAGAATCACACGGTCGTTGTCGTTGTCTATTTTAAAGTCTTTATTCTGGTCATAAATTTTTATTCTACCAGGCTTTTCCCCATATTTTGCTGCCTCTTCAGCCTCGTAGAGTTGCCAAATGCCAAGTTTCTTCAATCCATAGTATGTCTTTATAGGATGTCCAACAAACCAACCGTTACTGATGTCACGGTTTGACCCATCAGCAAGTTCTTTGATTTTTTCTCTATTTAGAGTGAAAGTAAGATCTGTGTTCCATTTGAAATTCTTATTCACAATATTTGCTGTGTTAAGTACAATTTCTATACCTTTGTTTTCTGTTTTACCAACGTTGTCCCATGATATGGAGTATCCTGTAGACGTCGGAACTTTTTTTTGCATAAGTAAGTCGTATGTATTTTGATAGTATAGGTCAATAGAACCGCTAATTCTATTGTTTATAAATCCGAAATCAATACCTAAGTTTGTAGTTGCAGTTTTTTCCCATCCGAGCGCAGTGTTTGGTGTCAATGCTGGGTAGTATCCGTATGCACCACCTTCAACACCATTGTTGATAAACGAATACATGGTTTTTCCAAGTCCACCTTGTGTCTGATAGGCAGAAACTGCACTATTTCCAGATATGCCATAGCTTAGGCGTAGTTTCAGATTATAGAGCCATTCAACATTTTTGAGGAAATTTTCTTCTTTGATTCTCCATGCTAATGCTGCAGATGGGAAGAATCCCCATTTATGTTTGCTTGCCAATACAGATGAGCCATCTTCACGGAATGTAAGGGTTAGCAGATACTTCTCATTAAACTTGTAGTTTATTCTGCCGAAAAACGAAGCCATTGTTGTCTTTATGTAATTGCTGCTGATTTTTTGGCTGTTCTGTAGTGCACCGAGGTTGTAAAATAGCATGCTTGAAGATATTATGTCATGTCCGGAGCCAGTATAAGTTTCTGTTTCATTCTGATAGAGAGCGTTTCCTGCCATTACACTGAAATCATGTTTGTTGATTTTAAATTTATAGTTAATGGTGTTTTCCCATGACCAGTTCATATCTGTCTCGTTAGTAGCGTCTGCAACAGAATAGTCGCCAGCTCCATCAAGAGTGTACTGGTCTGCAAAATGTCCGTTCCTGATATCCTTCCTGTCTAAGCCGAATGTTGATGTTAGTGTAAGGTTCTTGATAATGTTCCAATTTGCTCCTACATTTCCTACGAGATGACTTGTTCTTTTGTTGTTTTTATAAGCTCCTGGCACTTCTTCTGCTATCGGACTAATAGTCTGTCCGTCATTGAATGGTAAAGGGTTTATAGAACCATCTTCATTGTATACATCACCGTATGGTGAATAGTATATGGCACGATTTAATGGATCGCGGCGTATATTTTGGTTTTGAAATGTATACACCATGTTGAAGTTAAGTCTAAAATCGTTTGTTACTTTATGTGAAATGCCAAGTGTAGTATTATATCTGTTAAGATTGTCAAGTTTCACAAGTCCTTGTTCTTTCATGTATTCAAATGCGAGGTTGAATGATGTCTTTTCGGAGCCATTAGATATACTGATAGAATGAGACATTTGATTTCCGTCTTTCATCAAGAGGTCAACCCAATCTACATCTTGGTTGTTTATTACAGCATCGTAGGCAGAACCAAAAATTTTAGCATCATCAGCTTCGCTTGCCCATTGCCCATCTGCTTTATAAGCCTCACGTTTGAAGTTTGCCCATTCTTGCAAGTTCATTCTTTCTGGATACGCTGCGACAGAATTTGTTGAGTAATATCCGTTATATGATACTTTTGTCTTACCTTGTGTACCTTTTTTAGTAGTAATGAGTATAACACCATTAGCACCTCTTGAACCATATATAGCAGTTGACGAGGCATCCTTTAGAATTTCCATTGATTCTATGATATTAGGGTTGATGTCAATGTCTGTTCCGTATGGTATACCGTCTACGATTATGAGTGGAGTATTTGAAGCATTCAAGGAGCGGTTGCCACGGATAGAAAATGATAGTCCAGAGCCTGTTTGTCCGCTTGACTTCGTCATATCGAGACCTGCAACTTTTCCTTGTAGGCTTTCAAGGGCATTTGTTGTAGGAGTTGCAACAATATCTTCTGATTTGATAGATGTCATAGATCCTGTCAAATCGCGCTTTTTAACAGCTCCATATCCAATTACAACCACTTCGTCAAGATCCTTTAGGTTGTCTTTAAGAATTATCTTCATAGGTACACCAGATTTTGCTTCAATTTCCTGGCTTATCATTCCAATATAACTTACCTCTATTCTTTTTGAATTTGCAGGAACTGTGATAGAGAATTTTCCATTGATATCGGTTACTGTTCCTAATTGTGATTGTCCGATAACGGTTACACTCGCCCCGATTACAGGTTGCCCGGAATTGTCGAGCACTGTGCCTGAGACATTTTTGTTCTGTGCGTGTACATTTTGTACATTCAGAATGATTAGTGAGAGCATGATAAAAATGTATCTGCTCATTTGTTTAAGATGTTTCATACTGATGTTATTAGAAATTAATTGTTTTTGCAGCAAATATATATATTTGTTAAAGATAAAGAGGTGGATTATTTTCTTTTGAGGTTCAAAATCTTTTTCTGATGTGTATTTTCCTCCTTTTTTGTGTATATTGCTGTTTTTTAACCAATAAAAAATAATAATCCTCTATATGATAATTGGCATTGACTAATTTTGCAAAAAACAAATCAAGTAACAAGATAAATAATAGTATTAATGAAACATTTTGGAAAAACAATTAAAAGTATAGTGCTTGTCGCTATATTTACGTCTATTTTTTCACTTATACATGCGGAGAATAATCTGTGCTTGTGGTATCCGAAACCTGCTTCATATTGGGAAGAGGCTCTACCTCTTGGTAATGGACGTCTTGCAGCAATGGTTTCAGGTTCTGTTGCACAAGACACGATTCAGCTAAATGAAGATACTTTTTGGAGTGGTTCACCTTATAATAATTATAATGAGAATAGTTTGACGTATCTGCAACAGATTCGGAATGGTATACAAAGTCGTACAGAGGCAGGGTATATTAAAGCTCAGAAACTTGCTTTGAAAAATATTGTTGCAGATAGAACGAAGACAAGTCATGGACAAATTTATGAATCTGTTGGTAGGCTTTTATTGACGTTCCCTGGTCAAACCTTTTCAGATGAAATAACAAAAAGTGGTAATACAAAACATCCTTCAACTGTAAAGAACTACAGACGATGGCTTGATTTGGAAAATGCTACATCAGGAGTTAGTTATGAATGTAAAGGAGTAAAATATACAAGGACAGTATTCACATCTTTTAAAGATAATGTTGTCGTAATCCGTTTGACTGCAAGTAAGGCAGGGAAGCTTGATTTCATAACATCATTTGTCGGACCGGAGAAAACTACTCGTATAAAATGTACTTCATCAAAATATGATGATAATACACTGTTGGTACATTCTTTTCCAGGAAAGGAGAGTGAAGAGAATATACCATGCAAGTTAGAATGTTATACATTTATTCGTATTGTTGATAATGATGGAATTGTTAAAAATGGAAAGCAAAGCGTAAAAACTTTAGCAACAGCAGATTCGCAGACTGTGCCAACACTTAATGTTAAAAATGCTACAGACGTAACGATTATTATTAGTTCAGCAACGAATTTTGTTAATTATAAAGATATCTCGGCGGATGCAAAATGTAAAGCACTGTCATTTATTGAGGCTTGGCAAAATAAAAAATATGAAACAGCTCTTGCTGAGCATGAAGAAAAATATAAAGAACAGTTCGACAGAGTAAAGTTTACGTTAGGCGAAAATCTTGAACAAAGTGTAAAAGATACAGAAACTCGTATTAAGGAATTCTCTACAGTGTCAGATCCATCGCTTGTTGCTATGTATTTTCAATTTGGTAGATATTTGTTAATCTCATCGTCGCAACCTGGCTCGCAACCTGCAAATTTGCAAGGTATATGGAATCCTGATGGCAGACAATATCCAGCATGGGATTCGAAGTATACTACAAATATTAACGTAGAAATGAACTACTGGCCAGCTGAGGTTACGAATCTGTCAGAATGTCATTTGCCATTTCTACAGCTTGTAAAGGAGGTGAGTGAAACAGGAAAACAGAGTGCAGAGAAAATGTATGGTTGTAAAGGGTGGGCGTTGCATCATAATACAGATTTGTGGCGTGCTACAGGTGCAGTCGACAATGTTTCTGCTGCTATATGGCCAACATGCAATGCTTGGTTCTGCTCGCATATATGGGAGCATTATTTGTATACAGGCGATAAGAAATTTCTTGCAGAGTATTATCCTGTGATGAAGGGTGCTGCTGAGTTCTACCAAGGTTTTTTATATGAGGATAGCATAACTGGTTATATGGTTGCAGGTCCATCTGTATCTCCTGAAAACCATCCTGGTAAATGGAAATATACGGATGATAATGGTAAAATTCAGAATTGTGCTGTATTTCAAGGTATAACTATGGATAATGCCATGATTTATGATTTGTTGAAAAATACATCCGCCGCAGCAAAAACTCTTGGAGTAGATAATACCTTCTCTAAAGAAATAGACAAACTTCGAGATAAAATCTCACCAATGCGTATTGGAAAATATGGACAGTTGCAGGAATGGCAAGATGATTGGGACAGGGAATACTCAGGACACCGTCATTTGTCACATCTGTGGGGTGCTTTTCCTGGTAGCCAGGTATCACCGTATGACAATACAGACCTTTACCAAGGTGTGCATAAGAGTCTTGTTGGGCGTGGAGATGCAAGTCGCGGATGGTCAATGGGATGGAAAGTCTGTCTGTGGGCTCGAATGTTAGATGGTAATCATGCAATGACTTTAATAAAGAATCAATTAAAGTTGAAAGATCCAAATGCTACAATAAGAGATCAGGATGGAGGAACCTACGCCAACATGTTTGATTCTCACCCTCCATATCAGATTGATGGAAACTTTGGTTGTTGTGCGGGAATAGCTGAGATGCTTGTACAAAGTCATGCTGGTTTCTTGCATATCTTGCCTGCTCTGCCTCTTGAATGGAAGAAGAATGGTGAAGTAAAAGGATTGTGCACTCGTGGTGGCTTTGAAATAACCGATTTGAAGTGGGTTGATGGAAAAGTTACCTTGTTGAAGATAAAGAGTAGGGTAGGAGGAAATCTGCGTTTACGTTCAGCAACTCCGTTGAAATTTGCTGATGGTACAGGTTTGCATTTGGCAGAAGGGAGAAATACAAATCCTATAATGCAGCCATATCAGATGCCGGCTCCTATAGTAAAGGATAAATCTAAAATTCCAGAAACATTGTTGCCGGAAACAATTCTTTACGACATTCCAACCATAGCAGGACAGGAAATAGAATTTGTAGGTTGTTGATGTAAGTCTTTCCGGTATTTCTGTAATGAAAATCTCCCCATAATTGTTAAGTAAATTTTTTAGTACTTAATGCTTATGGGGAGATTATTTATATTGTTACTGATAAATTACTTGTTTTTGTACATTTCTGCCTGTTGTTTAATAAGGTCAGCATCATCAAAGTAGTTGATCCTCATAGCTTCACGAACTTCGTGTAGAGTCTGTGCTGCTGCTTCTCTGGCTTTTTCGCTACCCTTTTTCAGAATGTTGTAGACCTCTGGTATGTCTTGTTCAAATTCATGACGGCGTTGACGAATAGGTTCAAGACGCTTATCAAGAACTTTTATCAAGAACTTCTTGCATTTCATATCTCCTAAACCACCACGCTGATAGTGGTCCTTAACTTCGTCAAGCGATTTGTATTCAGGCCAGAATTCAGCAAAGTCATCAGGAGTAGAGAATGCATCAAGATATGTAAATACTGTATTTCCTTCAATCTTTCCAGGGTCTTCTACACGTAGATGACCAGGGTCTGTATACATGCTCTTCACTTTTTGTTGCATTTCTTTTGATGTATCAGAGAGATATATACAGTTTCCAAGGCTTTTGCTCATTTTTGCCTTGCCATCGGTTCCTGGCAGTCGACAGCATACTTGATTTGTAGGCAGCATGATTTTTGGCTCAACAAGAACTTCACCGTATGTGTTGTTAAAACGTTTCACTATTTCTCGTGTTTGTTCCAACATTGGCTCTTGATCTTCACCGGCAGGAACTGTAGTAGCCTTGAATGCAGTTATATCAGCAGCTTGAGATATAGGATATGTAAAGAAGCCTACAGGGATACTTGTTTCAAAGTTACGCATCTGAATTTCTGTCTTTACAGTAGGATTGCGTTGCAGTCTTGAAACTGTTACAAGGTTCATATAATATACAGTAAGCTCTGCCAATTCAGGTATCATTGACTGAACAAAGAGGATAACCTTCTCTGGGTCAAGACCACATGATAAATAGTCAAGTGCTACTTCTATAATGTTTTGACGAACTTTTTCTGGGTTGTCTGCATTGTCTGTCAGGGCCTGGACATCGGCAATAAACACAAACATCTTGTCAAAGTCGCCCTCGTTTTGCAGTTCTACGCGACGGCGTAAAGAACCGACATAATGTCCGAGGTGTAATCGTCCTGTAGGGCGGTCACCAGTAAGAATAATTTTTCCCATTTTATATTGTTTTATATTTTATTCGGTTTAATATTACTGCAAAGGTACTGTAAAGGATAGAGAATACAAAACAAACACACTTAAAAAATGGTCGCACCAAAGCATATAGCCTTGATGCGACCTCATTGATGTGTGTTATTGTTTTATGTGAGATTTATTCAGCGATAGTCTTGAATGGAATGATTTGTACGTCAGTTGTTATTCCTGTGTCAAAACCACAAACGATGAGTACATATTCTGTGTCTGCACTTCCTGCATCTACTTTCCCTTCATAGTTGCCACTTACAGTATAGTTGTCAGCATATCCTCCATAAGATGTTTTTATCAAGTCGGTAGCAGCCGCATTCTTGTCATCATTAAACTGAGCAAGCCATTTTTCCCAAACAGCCTTTGGCTGTGCCATTATCAGATATGGGTCGTTATTTGTTGCTGTAGCCTTAACATCGCATCCGTCAGCATAAGCCTTAACCACTTCGCATGTTATAGCATTGTCAGACGGAGTAATATCTTCTGTGGAAAATTCCTGTTCATACACGTCAGTAGTAAAGCTTCCATCTGTATTCATTCCATAACAGTAGGCATAATAATTGGTGTTAGGTGTTAGATTCCCTTGAGCTATGTCTCTTGCATCCTTTGTAATGGTGCCAGTTGCCAACACCTGTCCAAGAAAGAAGTTAAGGTCATAATTTGCAGACTCTGCACAATATTTCAGATATTCCAGATCTGCTTTCTGAATATCTCCATATTTCTCGATCATCTTTTGCTTGCTATCTTCCGATACCACAAAATAGTAGTATGTCATATTGTTGTCTTTCGGAGTGAAAGTGATAGTAGCAGATGTTTTTGTGACGTCCTTGACGTTTATGGAAAATTGATTTTTTTCAGCAGCTAATGTAGTTGCTGAAGTTTTTGCAATTCCTGCAGCTACACCATCTTTATCATACATTAATGCATAGATATAATATGTTGTGCCTGGTTCAAAGTTTGGAATGCGCAAGAATTTGCTCTCTTTGAACTGATCATTGTATTTACTTTGTATTGCAGTACGCACCTCATGGTCTGTGCCTGTAATTTCATCTTTTTGTATACACATCTGCCAGTACGAACATCCTTCAGGCATAGGAAAATCAATGTCCATAGACGTCTGTGTGATATTGCTAACCTCTATATCCATAGTGAGAGGTTTTATTTCTTCAAAGGTAATGTCTTTTACTGTGTTCATCATCAGCGAAGTTGTCTCACCGTCTACAGTCTTTATTCTCAAAACATTCTCATTTGTTTCCTGTGCGAACGATGCTGCAGACAAGAGTGCTGCAACCGCCATTGTTATTATCTTTTTCATTGTATTTCTCTTTTTTTGATTATAGAAATTGATGTCTTGAATTTTAGAAGTTTCCTTCTGGTAATTCAAATTCCACGATGACTGGCTCTGTCGTAGGAGCACCGTCTTCCATTCCAAATGCTATGGCATAATATTTCTGTCCTCCTTTTGAAGGTGTGAACTCCCAATCCATGTTACCTGTTTCTGCATAGTCGCTTAAGTCAGAGTTTCCTTCATACAATAGCCATTTTGTCAATTCTGCTCCCTTGCGATTGCCAACGAGCGATGCTGGCTGTACGTTCACGAGATAAGGGTCGCTGTTTGATACTTCTGCACCAATAACAACATTCCGCCACTCATTCTTCTTCACAGTCAAGTTTATCTTGATATCAGACTTTGCAGGAGCTTTTGTCTTTACTTTGTCAACTTGTATTGCAGTTGCCAACGAACCGTCTTTATTCATACCGAATGATATTATCACCTGGTCAGCATTCCACATCAGATGTTTTTGTATATCGGATGTGGTTCCGGTATACGATTCATAGTTCCACATTTCAGATATCCATGTGTCGCCATACATAGAACCGTTGTATTTCCACATAGCAATGAAATGTTGCAATACATCTCCTGCATTATTTTCATCAGTACACCAACTGTTATAATAGTTTACTCCAGTACATATTGTATAGTATCTGATGCTGTTGTCTTTAGGTGTAACAGAATAACTTACGCTTGTAGCGGTGGTTGTTGTTTCAACAGTAAAAGGATCATCGGCAGCCTTACCTGTTGTCAGTTTCAGTTCGCTGACCTCACTTGGCAGACCATTAGCGTCGTATGCTAAAGCATATACCACATAGTCTGTTTCTGGATTCAAGAAGTCAAAAGATTTTTTATATGAGCTTTTATAGTCAACAGTTGCATTTTTCTCAATAAAGTCTTTTGGGTTTGGCACTGGCTGACTTGCCGGTACGCAAACAGCTTTCAGTCTGCTGGCATTTGCATCTATATCCAAATTCACACCAAGTGATGTAGATGTTCTGTATCTCTCTGAAATCTGCACTTTAACCTTTTCAAGCTTTGCGAATGTTATTTCCTCCACATCTTCCGTAAGAGCATTAAGAGTTGTTCCATCGTTAAGCCTGATTTTCATTTTGTAGGCAGGCGACTGTGCCATCATTGCCAATCCCTGGCAAGCGGCAACAAAAAGTAGTATATATTTTTTCATAGTTATTTTCTGAATTTTAATGTTGTATTGTTAATCTTGAAAACATATATCCCTTGAGGCAAAGCCGATATATCTACAGTCTCTCCTTTCCAGTTGTCATAGCCAAGAACTTTTTCTCCTGAAAGATTATACACGCCAATGGTGTATTGTTTCTTTCCATTGTAGCCGTTTATTTCTATAAGATTGCTTCCTGCTTTAACACTTATGCTGAGTTTTTCACCTTCAACTTTTAGATTCTCAACACCTGATGTCGTGTCAAAGCTGATTCCTAAAACATCTGCAAGTTGGTATGAATCAGCATCTGCTGACTGTTTGTTTATTTTCAGCACATTTCCTTCAAATGTCATAGACTTTATGTCTTCCACTTTATATACTTTTTTCCCAGATGACAAGTTGATTGTAACATCATCTTGTGCAAAGCAACTGGCACATGCCACCAGTCCGATACATACAAGTAATTTTTTCTTTTTCATAATATAGCCTTTATTAAACAAAATATCAAATTATATTTTTATTAGCATGGTTCAAATTTAGTTATTTTCTTTTATATATAATACAATAATTATGAAAAAAAACATTTGAAATGTTGCATTTCATATTTTAAGATAAAATATTGGCATATAGAGGATTGGGCTAAGATGATATTTGCTATTGTCATTGTTTGCTCTTAATTTTGCAACATGATGAATATATCCAGACTGTGAAAATTGCAATGATTTTAATTTTTTATTTTTGAATTATATCCATCACATCCATCATCTGTCAACTTATGATTTCGTGGACTGAATATTAAAGTTTCGGATTTAGTTCTTCCCCTTCCCCTCCTCCCATTAAAAGGGGCGGAGCAGTTACTCCCATTCTTGAAAATGTTATGTGGTTTACTTTTGCTTAGAAAGCAACAGTATTGAGAAGACAAGTCATTTTTTTGATTATAAAACCAAACTGCCTTGAGAACTTTTGATTAAAAAAGCAAATTGCTCCGCCCCTGTTAAAGGGGAGGCGGGGGAGGGGAAAATGACAAACAAAACAAGCCGAATATTCATCAAAACTTTCTTCCAAATGATGAAAGATGTCGGGGTGATATATGGAAAATAAAGAGAATAGAAAAATGAAATCTTTACAAAATAGCGCCACTTGCGCCACTTGCGCCATTGCGCCAAATACAGAAAATACAGTAAAAACCCCCATTTTTAGCTATTTTGGCGTAATTGGCGCAATGGCGCAAGTGGCGCAAGTGGCGCAAACTCGGAAAACGAGATTTCTGGAAAATTTGTCTCTAAAAAGGTATAAATCCACATCTATATGCTCGGTGACCATTGACAGTTAAAGATGGTAACTCTCCGTTGTTTTGCTCACGGCTTAACACTGGATGGCTGCCTTCTTTATCCGATGAACTGACCATCCAGATTATTGAGAATAACAAGCGGGTGACAGCACTTAGATCGTATGCTCAAACGGCTTGAAGTCTAAATCCGAAACTTGGACTGAGTATTATATAAAGTGAGAGAGTACAGCAGTATTTTGCAAGCTTAATATCATGAACAGCTTAAAGAAAAAACAATACAAATATGATTCAGAAACTTTTCATGTTGTCATATAAAAGTAATATCTTTGCATAAGCGAAAAATATAAAATGTAAGTATTGGATGAATAAGTTATTTATATCAATAGTAGCCATTATCTTGTTGCTTGTTGGTTGCAAGCAAGAATATCGTGTTAGCAAAGAACTGTCTATGGTAGATTCTTTGTTAAAACAAGGTTACGTTGACTCTGCTTACATTCGTTTACACAAAATAACTTCAAGGAATTTACATTCAGTTGAAGATTCTGCATACTATGCGTTATTGTATTCACAAGCTGCATATAGAACTTATAAACCAATTAATTCTGAAAGACTAAACTTTTGTATAAATTACTATTCAAAAAAAAGCGACGAACAAGAAAAACTTGCAATGGCATATTATTATAAAGGAAAGGTTCTTTATGATGCAGGGAATATAAAAGACGGTGTCGTATATGTTAAAAATGCAGAATATATTGCAGACAAGACAGAGGATTTGGAGTTGCGTCACAAAGTTTATGAAAGTCTTGTAATTATAAATGAGGAAGCTGGCGATTTGTCTGCAGCCATGAAGTATGCAAAAAAATCGCTTGCTGTGTCAGAGCAGGCAAAACTTGTAAATTGGAAAGTGCATGCTTATAATAATGTTGCAGTAATCCATAGTAGGCAAGGACAAAGTGACAGTGCTGCTGTATATATTCGTAGATGTATGGCAATGTTGAACGCGCTACAAGTAAAAGACCGTGTATTTATATTAAATAATATAGGTGCGTATTTTATGCAGACAGACACGAGTCTTGCTAAAAAGTATTTTGAGAAGGTGATAGAAATTTCTCCGATGGAAGAGGCATACGAGAATCTTGCTCAAATATATGCCAAGGAAGGTAAATTGGCACAGGCTGAAGAGCTTTTACAGAAAGCTCTCTTGACAAGTGAACCACAGATGAAATGCGAAATAATGCACTCTATCTTTACAATACAGAAACAAAGAGGTGATTACAAGTTGGCTGTAGATATGGCAGACAGATTGCTTGATTTGGAAGATTCGATATTAGAGTTTCGTAATAGCAATAATGTGAAAGCTATACAGGCAGAATTTGACAACAGAAAATCTCGCGAGGAATATGAATGGAAAATAGCTGTATCTCTCACTCTTATTGTTGCA
The DNA here is from genome assembly GCA_934217675.1 of uncultured Prevotella sp. Lineage (GTDB taxonomy): Bacteria > Bacteroidota > Bacteroidia > Bacteroidales > Bacteroidaceae > Prevotella. The sequence goes on from CAKQCV010000002.1 coordinate 38,534, forward strand.
TTAACTTTGGTGGCAGTGATAATATTTCTTTATTCGCGCTATAAAACATACAGAACAAAGGCTGCAATGATGAAAGACCAAATGTTGATAAAAAATTATGAGCAGCAAGTTGAAGAGTTAAAGCGTCTTGGCAATGACAAGGAAAAAGAGATAGAATTGATAAATCGCCGCAGGGAGAAATTGCTTGAAAAACATCGCGACACATTGAATCGTGGATATACGTTGTTTTCAGAGATACAATCTGGAAAGACTACAGTATTGTGGAAAAAGCATGATTTTGAGAGTGTGATAGAGTATTATAGGCTTGTTGATATGGAATTTGTTGATTTCATAGAAAAAGACTATATTGATTTATCACCAAAGTATAAGTTCTTTCTTGTGCTTGAGCATATTGGGAAAACAAATCTTGAGATAATGTCAATAATGGGCATAGCAGAAGTATCATTGCGTTCTGTGCGCTCAAGAATTAACAAGAAAAAAAGTTGAATGATTTGTTGCTTGTGCCATATAGTAGCAAATCCTTTCAAAGCCTCCTTCGTAGTGCCTGAAACGGCTGAAATGAGAAAGTTGCTAAACCTCAAGAGAGTAAAAAATGTCTTGATATTAGTCTATAAAGTCTAAAAGTTTACAAAAACAATGTTTATCTTAAATTATTAGATATGTTTTGTACAGTAAATACTCAGCCCACTAAAAGCCTATTCTTTTAAAGGGGCTGAATAGTTAAAAAGGTAATTTTTTCTTGATTTGTTAAAATGTAGTATATTTGCAAAGTGATAGATAAATCTTTTATATTAACGTCAAACTTACTTACATTTATGAAAAAAATTTTATTTTAATTTTTCTATTATTTATTATAGTAGGATGTACTAATAATGATGAATTCCAAGAAACAGAACTTGTCAGTCAAGAAGTAAAAACAATTCATTTTCAATAGCACATTAAACACATTATAAAGATTATGAAAAGGACATTAATTTTTGCATTTATGATTTTTGTATCTATGTTTGCATTCTCACAAACGCAGTTTATTGACGGTACAGAGTGGAGAACACAACAAACGAATACAGCCGACCCTGTCACTAAGAGCCATATAAAGATTTCAAAATTGGATGGCATTATAAATATTGGCAACTATTAGGCATTGAAAATGTACTGTAAATACGAAGGCGAGTTTACCTGGACTATGGATTATTATATCCGTACGGAAAACGACAAGATATTCTTCATGCCAGTAGATGCTGACGAATGGTTTCTCATGTACGACTTTGGATTAAAACCTGGACAAGGATGTTATGTATATAGTCCTGCAATAAAAGATAACAGCAACAAACCTTTAAAATCGTATGTAAAATGCGTCAATATAGAAGATGAAAACGCAACAGATTTTCCTGTTATGACAATAGAAGAATACAAAGACGAAACTTGTATTGGAAAAGGAATTTGGCTAAAAGGCCTGTCATCGAAGTGCGGAGTGGATTATAATATAGGTTTCGATATGGACGGAATTGGAACATCACTTTTGGAAGTAAAAAGAGGTGAGAATGTTATATATTCGCAAAAAACAAGTTCTATATCACAAATTTCAGGTAATAGTATAAAATATAGTATCAACGGACACAATTTAACTGTATTTGGAATAAATCCATCTGATGACATTCGTTTATATAATATAGAAGGGAAACTACTTGAAAGTTTTAAGTCAGAAGGCGGTACGGTAAGTGTGTGTCTGCCCTCAAAAGGCATTTATATTTTGAAAGTAGGAAAAGGGGAAAAAATAGTTATAAAGTTATAAGTGGTCGTTGATTAAATCTACAAATCACCAATTAAACGGTAACTACTCATATCTATAGAGGTACTGAATAGTTACCGTACTATTTTTATGTTATAATAAAAGTTAATATTATAACATGTTTGTATCAAATGGCATGTTCATATCGTCTAATAGTTGTAATTGATATAAATTCTTTGCAATTAAGGTTATTAGTATATGAAGGTAAAAATGATGATAATGACTGTTGCATTCACAGCACTGTCAACAAACATATATGCACAGGGAAAACAATATGAGTATAAGTTGAAGGGGATTGTTGCAGATTCTCTTACAAATCAAGGCGAACCGTATGCTACATTAAATATAGTAAAGAAAGGTAGTGAAGGGAACCCTGTAAAAATGGCTGTGACTAATAGTGAGGGAAAATTTAGTATAGATGCTAAAGGAGATGGTGAATATGTGCTTATAGTGAAATCAATGGGTCGAAATGACATACGCCGCAAGTTTACCGTAAATGCAACCACAAAAACTATAGATCTGGGCAGATTACTTGCTTCCGACAGCAAGACAGAATTGAAAGGTGTTGAAGTTGTGGCTTTTAAACCGCTTGTGAAAGCAGATATCGACAAACTCTCGTATAGTGTGGAAGATGATCCGGAATCGAAAGTGAATACCGTGATGGATATGCTGAAGAAAGTTCCAATGGTGACAGTAGACGGACAAGACAATATAAAGGTGAACGGCAGCTCTTCGTTTAAGATATATGTGAACGGCAAGCCAAACAATATGATGACGAATAATCCAAAGGAAGTTCTGAAAAGCATGCCGGCTGTAAGTATCAAGAAAATAGAAGTGATAACAAATCCCGGACCAAAATATGATGCAGAGGGAGTTGGCGGAATTCTTAATATTATTACCGAGGGCAAAGGACCAGAGGGATATTCCGCTACATTTACTTTGCGTGGTTCCAATGTAGGAATGGGCGGTGGTTTTTTTTCTACTGTAAAGAAAGGTAAGCTTACTGTTAGTGCAAACTATAACAACAACTTTCAATCAGAAAAAAAACAAAGTTCCCAATCAGAACGCTTTACATTTAATGATGGCGGTGATGCAACGACAAAAACTGTTACCAGTTTAAGTAGTAAACCTAAAAGCCAATGGCATGGTGCCAATATTGAGGCAAGTTACGAGATTGATACATTACGGCTCGTTACGGCATCATTTTCTATAAACAGATTTAGCCAACATCGCAATTCTGATGGTCAGACAAATGCTTATGACATGATTGCTGGAAATGATATGTATCGTTATTCGATGTTAGGCTACAATAAAGGAACATATAATGACATTAGTGGAGGATTGGATTATCAGCGTTCGTTCAAGAATGTAAAAGAGCGCTTACTCACATTCTCTTATCGAATAGAGAGCAATCCAAACACAAGTTACAGTAGTTTGAAATATAACGGCATGTATGCTGCTGAGTCGTGGACAGATTATATACAGCGAATAAAAAATCAGAATGTGGATGGTGACCAAAGCAGCACAGAACAGACATTCCAGCTTGATTACACAACCCCTTTTGCAAAACACCATACATTTGAAACAGGAGCAAAGTATATTTTAAGGCAAAACAAGTCAACGAACGACAAATATGATATAGGTGTGAATGATGGTGACGAGCCACAGTATGATGCAGAAAACAGCTCGCATTTTAAACATCGTAATGACATATTTGCGGCTTATCTCGGTTATGGACTGTCGTTGACAAAATTGTCAGCACGTTTAGGATTACGCTATGAACATACTCTTCAAGATGTGAAATACTTGCTTGGAAAAGGAAATAATTTTCGTAAAAATTTTGATGACCTTGTGCCATCAGCAAAAATAGGATTTAAGTTTACCGATATGATGAATCTGTCTTTATCATACAAGATGCGTATAAGTCGTCCAGGAATATGGTATCTTAATCCATATATTAACGATAGTTCACCAGAGAACATCAGCCAAGGAAATTCAAATCTTGACTCGGAGAAGACACATTCGTTTGATTTGCAGTTCAGTAACTTCGGACAGAAGTTAAGCTATAGCCTTTCTACAGGTTATAGTTTTACAAACAATAGTATCGAGCAAGTGCAGCAGTTGGTAAATGACAATACAATTATAGGACTGAAGAACCCAACAGGAAAACAGGTAATATATTCCACCTATTATAATATAGGAAAGACCCAAAATTGGAATATGAGTGGATATGTTAGTTGGAATCCCTTTAAAAACACTCGTTTCACTATGAATGTATGGGGAGGATATTCACATTTAAGTGATGGGCAAAGCATGAAGAACCATGGTTGGAATGTATCTGTATGGTCAAACATACAGCAGACAATAGCAAAAACATGGACCGTGTCTGTATCTGCATATAAACAAACACCAGGCGTAATGTTGCAAGGCAGTTGGAGTGGTTACTATAGTTACGACATGTCGGTAACGAAGAAATTCCTTGACGACAGACTCAATATAACAATCTCTGCAGCAAATCCGTTCAAGAAATATTTCACGTTCAGGAGTAATACCGAAGGGGAAAATTTCTCATCAAAAGGCAATATGAAGTTCTGTAACCAATCTTTCTCAATTGCTGCCAGCTTCCGTATAGGAAAACTCCAGACAGGAGTTAAGAAAGCAGAACGCACTATAGATAACGATGATGTTATGAAGGGCGGAAACAATGGCGGTAACGTTCAAGGTGGCAAATAATGGTGGTAAATGTGTTGTGATTTTTTATATTTGTTGTAAAGTTTTGCATTAATGAAATAATAAGCGTACTTTTGTGGTTGCATTTTCTTGATGCAAGTAATATCTATCAAACTAAAACAAATATAAAAATGAAGAAAAAAGTACTTTTTGCTGCTGTTTTGGCAGGAATGGCTTTATCTACACAGGCACAGCAAGTAAAGGAAAAGCTCAACCGTGCCCCAGTAGCTGTTAAGACGAGTCAAGGAATTCTTGTGTCTTGGCGTTCGTTGGCAACAGACGCAAAAGAATTGACTTTCAATGTTTACCGTAATGACACTAAGGTGGCAAGCAACATTTCTGATGTTACAAACTGGCTTGATAAGGAAGGAAAACCAGGCGATACTTATCGTATAGAAACATCCAAAGGTGAAACAAGCGAGGCAAAGGCTTGGAACAACATGTTTACAAGTTTTGATGTGAAACGCCCGGAGCCTATAAAAAGTGGTAACACTACAGGGCGTTATCGCCCGGATGATATGGCTGTTGGTGATGTTGATGGTGACGGAAACTATGAACTTATTCTGAAATGGATGCCGGACAACCAGCGTGACAGTGGATCAAAAAAAGGATTCTCTTCACCTATAATAATTAGTGCTTATCGTATGGATGGCACTCCATTGTGGAAGAAAAATATAAATATCGGTCCAAACGTACGTTCCGGAAATCATACAACACAACTTGTTGTATACGATCTTGACGGTGACGGTAAGGCTGAAGTAATCTGTAAAACTGCTCCTGGCTCGACTGATGGCAATGGAAACTATGTTACAGAGGCTGGAGATGCAGCAATAAAGGCTGTGGATAACTCTAAGTCGTATGTTGACGGGAACGGACTCGTTACTGACGGTGAGGAGTTTCTCACTGTATTCAATGGAGAAACTGGTGCAGCAATGAATACAATATGGTATTCGCCAAGCCGTTCGGGAGTAGACTTTCCGACATCTGGATGTGTGGTGAATTCATTCTTTGGCGATGCCAATTGTAACCGCTCAGAGAGATTCAATGCTGCCGTGGCTTATCTTGACGGACAAGACAAGTTGCCAACAGCTATTTTCCAGCGTGGATATTATAAAAACTGTTTTATTTGGGCTGTTGACTGGAACGGAAAAAAACTTTCAACACGTTGGCTACATAAAGGTCTAAGTGGAAAATGGGAAACGGTTGATGGAAATGGAAATGTTATCAGTTCCGGAACCGGCAACTCAAGTTTCGGACAAGGAGTACATGGAATCTCCGTTGGTGATGTAAACACAGATGGATATGATGATATCTGCATTGGTGCTGCCACTGTTGCACACGATGGAAAACTGTTGTGTGCTACGGGTATGGGGCATGGTGATGCTATCCACCTTGCTGATTTATGTCCAGACAGACCTGGATTGGAAGTTATGATGCCTCATGAGGAAAGTCCATACGGATATGATGTGCATGATGCAACAACGGGAGAAGTTCTCGTCTCGGCAAAAGGCACAAAGGATAATGGTCGTGGTTTGGCTGCCGACTTTATTCCTGCTAATCGTGGATACGAGTTCTGGTCGAGTGCAGACGGAAATACGTACGATTGCGCAACGGGAAAGGTTGTTCTTGAAAAGAAATCAGACACAAACTTCCGTATTTATTGGACAGGCGATCCTTTTGACCAAACCTTTGATGGTAGATATGATACAAATACAGGAAAGAGTGCTCCGCGAATAAGAAACTTCAATACGGCAAGTGGTAGTATTGCAACATTCCAGGAGTTCTCTGACTATGGGCAGCCACAATCTTGCAATAGTACAAAGGCAACACCTTGCTTGCAAGCTGACCTGTTGGGAGATTGGCGTGAGGAAATAATAATGTTCAAGCACGAGGATGATTTTACTTCTCCAACATGTAAGATTATGATTTTCTCAACACCAGAGCCTACAAAATATAAAGTTCCTTGCTTGATGGAAGATCATGTATACCGTATGGGTATAGTTTGGCAGAATTCTTCTTACAACCAGCCACCACATCTTGGCTACTATTTGCCAGACTATCTTGGTGTTGATGGTTCTACATACCAGATACAAACTGTTAGTCATGCTCCTGAAGCTCCTGAAGCAGAGAAACCGGCAGAGCAGGGAGAAGAAGGACTAAAGTTGCCGTCAGAAGATAAGGGTATCGTAAAAGGTGTTTGTTATACAGCAGGTGAGCATGGTGAGATAACAGCCAGCACATCAAATGGTTATATAAAGATGCGTACCAACAACAATGGTGAAACAATAACCTTCTCTGTAAATTCTGGCTATGAGATAACGGGAATGACAATTGAGGGATACAGCAACAATTCTTCAACAACAGCCGACCGCTCTATTTATATGACCGGTGTGTTTATTGACGATAGTGAAAGTTCAATCCTTGACGAAAAAGTTAAGTTCCCTGGTGGTACTGCCGGACAGAATGCTGTTACAAAGACTGTAGAAGGTTTTACCGCCGCTAAAAATATAAAGTTAGCTTTTGACAATTCAAACATCACAACTTCTGATGTTGACTCAAAAGGAAAGAACAAGCAGCTTCTTGCCAATATAACATTTAAGTATAAGAAACAGACTACAGGAGTGGAGACTGTAGAAAAAGTGAATGTTCTGCTTAAAGACGGTAAGATATATACCATAGATGGCAGACAAACAAATAAAATGTCAAAGGGCTCTATCTTTGTACGGAATGGCAAGAAATTCACTGTGAAGTAATAAAAAAATGCAATAAATAATCCCTCGGTAATATTTTGTGTTAGCGAGGGATTAAAAAATAATATAAAGCATAGTTATAAATGCTTTTTTTGTAATTTTGTACTTGTTAAAGTGGACTTCTTCTATAAGGTAACTCAAAGATAATAAATAACCATATAGTTTCTAACAATATTCTTATACAAAAATTAAACAAATTAAAACTATGAGAAAGAAGTATATAAAAAGGGCGTTTCTTGTTTTTTGTGGTATTTTTTCCTTTATGCCAATAACTTACTCGCAAAATATCCAAGGACAACAAGTTATAAGTAATTCAGATGTCTTAAACGAAAAGGTGATAAAACAAAGCCAAGAGGAAATAGATAATGGGGTAATGATAAAAGGAGATCATTATTATACTTACTATTCAATAAAGGAAGGAAAGGCATATTTGACGCATGTTAGTTCATACGCTACACGTATGGATGGTGAATATTCTTATGTAATACCTGATAATGTAGAATATAAAGGTAATCGTTGTCCAGTTGTGAAAGTAGAAAAAAATGCTTTTCATGAAGGAGGAAGAATATCAGAAATTACGATTGGTAAAAATGTGGAATGGATTATGGAAGAGGCATTTCAATTTTGTCGTTTATCCTCTATTGTAATTCCTGGGAATGTAACTTTTATTGACAAAAATGCTCTCCCTGAGTGTTTAAAGGAAATTGTTTTGGAATGTGGTGAAGAGGACCTTATATGGTATAATGCTAACTTGAGTAGTGTAAAGAAAGTTGAGTTGGATAGAAATATTATTTATAATAATGGGTATATGAATGGTAATCCAACTTTTGGGAATATAGCATCCCTATATATAGGGAAAAATGTTACGTCAATACCTAAATATATTTTTAGTAAAAATAAGGATATTACCTCTATAACACTTCCTTATGGTATAAAAAGTATAGGTGAAGAAGCATTTCTTGGATGTGGCATAAAATCATTGGTTATACCATCAAGTGTGGAGTTTATAGGACAAGGAGCTTTTAGTAATCCGAATTTGGAAAGTTTATATATAGAAAAAGGAAATGCAGAAAGTATATCTGTTGGCTGGTTACCTTTCGGACAAACTTTAAAAGATGTTTTTATTGGGCGCTCAATAGAACCAAAAAGAAGTGTTTATGATCAGATGGGGGGAAAAAGTAGTCCTTTTTATGGTCAAGAGCAATTACAAAGAGTGACAGTTGGAGGAGATTGCACAAGGCTTTTTTATAATGAATTTAGGGATTGTACAGGTTTGTTGGAAGTCTTATTACAGGAAAACATTTCTGTTTGCGAAAGTCCTTTTGATGGCTGCAAGGCAATAAAAAAAGTAACAGTTTTGAATCCTGTACCACCAACAAAAAATAATCTTGAACCAATGTTTGAAAATGAAGTATATAAAAATGCAGAATTGTTTGTTCCTGAGGGTTCTATAGATAAATATAAGGTTGCTGACGGATGGAAAGACTTTTTCAATATTACGGCTACTGGTATTCAAACCGTGACCAGTGACAGAAAAGTTTGTAACTTTGATATTAGTGGCAAACCTGTTTCAAGTGGTCATAAAGGATTTACGATTGAAAAATGTATGAATAGTGGTAATACAATTAAGATTATTCGATGAGAGGTCAAGGCTTAGATTTATTATGACGAAACAAAAATCGTTCATTGGGGATTTATAAATATTCCTCTAATGAACGATTTTATTTATTTTCCTCTGTAGTAGAAAGAATGTGCTATTATAGCTTTTTGAACTCAGCATAAATCCTGTCGGAAATCTCTTTGAATTCCTCGTCGCTGAGTTTCAGCTTAGGATTGGAGAAAAGCATATCCTTCTCATTCTGCATAGGTACGAGATGAACATGAGCATGTGCAACCTCAAGACCAAGAACTGCCATTCCCACTTTGCGACATGGAAAAGCATTCTTAATGGCTACAGCAACTTTCTTTGCGAATACCGCCATCTCGGCAATCTCTTCATCAGTCATGTCGAAATAATAGTCAACTTCACGACGCGGTATAACCAATGTGTGTCCTTTCACTAAAGGGTTGATGTCGAGAAAAGCATAGAATTTCTCGTTTTCGGCGCACTTCCAACTTGGAATCTCGCCAGCTGCAATCTTTGCAAATATATCCATAACTCGAAATTTTAAATTTTACTCTACAGTAATCTTGTCAATTCTCAGCTTTATGGTGCCACGTGGAATTTTAATTTCCACTTCATCGCCAACCTTTTTGTTGAGCAGTCCCTGTGCAATAGGAGTCTTGATAGAAATCTTGCCCTCTTTCAAGTTTGCTTCACTTTCGCTCACGATGGTATAAGTCATCTTAGCATTAGTAGTAAGATTTGTCATCTCCACTTTAGATAAAATCTGCACAGCATCAGTGCTAAGACGAGACACATCAACGATTTTTGCTTCAGAGATAGCAAGTTTCAGCTTGTTGATTTTATCTTCAAGATGAGCCTGTGCCTCCTTGGCGGCATCATACTCAGAATTCTCGCTCAAATCGCCCTTGTCAGCAGCCTCTGCGATTGCGGCAGACGCCTTAGGACGCTCTACGCTTTCCAAACGTTTCAGTTCAGCTACCATTTTATCGTAGCCTTCTTGTGACATGTAAGCCATAATGATTTTTTCCTTTCTTTTAAATTTTACGTGTTGTTCCGGCAGAATAAGATAATGGATTCCGGCAGCAATTAATGCCGAAATCCATTATCAAATTCTACTTATTTGTTTTTCTGGGTGCAAAGATAGTCATTATTTTTGAATGTCAAAACAAAAAAAAGCCTAAAAGCATGTTTCTTAGTATAATTATGATTATTTTTGCAGAGATATTATAACAACACGCATATCATTATGATAACAAAGTCAGAAAAAAAAGCGATTCTTGAGCTCATGCATCGCCAGGTTGTGCCTGCCATAGGATGCACGGAGCCTATTGCCGTTGCACTTTGTGTGGCAAAGGCTGCAGAGCTGCTCGGTAAAAAGCCTGAGGGGATTGATGTAAGGCTAAGTGCTAACATTTTCAAGAATGCCATGGGAGTAGGCATACCGGGTACCGGAATGATTGGTCTGCCTATTGCGATTGCTCTTGGAGCACTTGCCGGAAAATCTGATTTGCAGCTTGAGGTGCTCCGCGACTGCAAAAAAGAAGATGTGGAAAAGGGAAAGGCATATATAGCAGAGAACCGTATAAAAATATCCCTTGAGCATGACGATTCTGACAAGCTTTATATAAATGTTGTATGCAGGGCTTGTGATTGTGAAGCGGAGGCACGAATAAAAAGTGCACATACCAATTTCGTGTTCTTGCGCAGAAACAATGAAACATTGCTGAATGTTGAGGCTTGTGCTGCCAAAGCAGAGCATGGAAAAGACGAGATAAAGTTGACCTTGCATAAAGTATATGAGTTTGCATCTACGGCAGACCTTGACGATATCCGCTTTATACTTGAGGCTAAAAAACTTAATGAAGCTGCAGCAGAGGCGGGTATGACCGAGAATTATGGTCATGAGTTGGGAAAGACTCTATGTAGTCCGCTTGGGCATGGAATAATGGGCGAGAGTATATTCTCACGCATATTGGCTGCAACGAGCAGTGCTTGTGATGCAAGAATGGCTGGTGCTATGATTCCTGTGATGAGCAATAGTGGCAGTGGAAATCAGGGTATTTGCACAACAATGCCGGTTGTAGTTTTTGCAAAAGAAAATCACAATACGGAAGAAGAACTTATACGTGCTCTGATAATGAGTAACCTCACAGCTATATATATAAAGCAAAACCTTGGACCGCTGTCGGCTCTTTGTGGTTGTGTGGTTGCAAGTACAGGTAGCAGTTGTGGTATAACATACTTGATGGGTGGAACATACGAGCAGATTTCATTCGCAGTGAAAAATATGATAGCAAACCTGACTGGTATGATTTGTGATGGTGCAAAACCGAGTTGCGCGTTGAAACTCACGTCTGGTGTAAGTACGGCTGTGCTTAGTGCGATGCTTGCCATGCAGCACAGGTATGTCACATCGGTAGAGGGTATTATTGATGATGATGTGGACCAGAGCATACGCAATCTTACAGCTATAGGTAGTAAGGGTATGAACGATACCGATAGTTTCGTACTCGATATTATGACCCATAAAAGTTGAGTTATCCACAGTTTGTTGCGTAAAGTGTGGATAACTTTATGAAAGTGTGGATAACTGAGGAAGAGAAATAATAAATAAACAATATAGAAAATGAAAAGAACAAAAATGAAAAAGGTGTTCCTGACCACCTTGTTGATGCTCATGACAGTGATGCTGTGGGCACAATCCAGTCCTGTGCATTTCACAGTAAGTCAGAAACAAGTTTCCGACACAGAAGTAGATGTCGTATTTAAAGGAAAAATTGCCGCAGGATGGCATGTCTATGCTCCAAATATTCCTGCCGACGGACCAATACCTGCTACTCTCACCACTGAAAAGGCTGAAGGTGTGAAGGCTGTAGGAAAGCTTAAAGCTCTTGGAAAGGAAATAAAAGAGTATGACCAAATCTTTGGTATGCAGTTGCGCTATTTTGAACATAGTGTAACCTTTGTGCAGCGTTATAAAATAACAGGAAAGACTTATAACGTAAAGGGATACTTGGAGTATGGAGCTTGTAATGACTCTGGCTGTATGCCTCCAACATCGGTAGAATTCTCATATAAAGGCAACGGACCAGCCGATGCTCCAGAGGCTAAAGAAGAAATTGCAGATGAGGCTACTACCGACTCTGTTCCAGCAGTGGCTACTACTACGGTTGCTGATTCTGCATCTGTAGATACAGCTGCAGTGGTTAGCGATGGCAATCTGTGGAAACCGGTAATAAATGAACTGAAAGCTTACCAAGATGGTGGAACCACTTCTCATTCTCTGTTCTATATTCTTATAATGGGTTTTGTTGGCGGACTGCTTGCTGTTCTCATGCCGTGCATCTGGCCTATCATACCAATGACAGTGAGCTTCTTCCTGAAGCGTAACAAAGACAAGGCAAAGGGTATTCGCGATGCTATAACATACGGTATATCTATCATTGTTATTTATGTGTTGCTTGGCTTTGTCATAACATTGATTTCTGGTGGTAACGGACTTAACAGCCTTTCAACAAATGCTGTGTTTAATATCATCATCTTCCTTGTTCTTGTGGTATTTGCCGTGTCATTCTTCGGATGGTTTGAGTTGGAGTTACCGTCAAAGTGGACAAACTCTGTTGATAACAAAGCTTCTGCCACAAGTGGTCTTGTGTCTATATTCCTTATGGCATTCACTCTTGTGCTTGTATCGTTCTCTTGTACGGCACCTATTATCGGACTGCTTCTTGCAGAATTCTCGACATCAGGAAATATAGCTGCTCCGGCAGTTGGAATGTTGGGCTTCTCTATTGCTCTCGCATTGCCTTTCACACTGTTTGCAATGTTCCCGGCATGGTTAAAGCAAGCTCCAAAGTCTGGCTCGTGGATGAATACTCTTAAAGTGTCTCTTGGTTTTGTTGAACTCGCTTTCTCTTTGAAATTCTTGTCAGTAGCCGATTTGGCATACGGTTGGCATTTGCTCGACCGTGAGACTTTCCTTGCTCTTTGGATTGCTATATTCTTTATGTTGGGACTTTACCTTATAGGTAAGCTGAAGTTCCAGAGCGATGTAATGATGGGAGAGAGCAAGCCAATGCCTGTGCCATGCGTGATGCTTGGTCTTGTGTCGTTTGCTTTTGCAATCTATATGGTTCCTGGACTTTGGGGTGCTCCTTGTAAAGCTGTTGGTGCATTCGCCCCACCGGTAAATACTCAAGATTTCAACTTGAATACAAATGAAATCAAGCCGAAATATACCTCATACGAAGAAGGAATGGCAGCCGCTGCTGCTCAGGGAAAACCTGTATTGATTGACTTTACTGGATTTGGTTGTGTGAATTGTCGCAAGATGGAGGCTGCCGTATGGACAGACCCTCGTGTGGCAGAGAAACTCAATGATGACTATATCCTTATATCTCTATATGTTGATGACAAACAGCCTCTTGCAAAGCCTATTGAGGTTACTGTGAATGGGCAGAAGCGTACATTGCGTACTGTTGGCGACAAGTGGAGTTATTTGCAGCAGAGCAAGTTTGGTGCATTGGCGCAACCTTATTACGTGGCTCTTGATGCAGAGGGTAAGCCTCTTGCCCGTCCGTTCTCATACAAGGAGGATGTTCAAGACTATCTTAATTTCTTGCAGGAGGGTCTTGACAAATACAAGAAATAATTAGCTGATATTACATATAATATATTGTTGGCAGCATTGTATTCAGAATTTTGAGTACAATGCTGTTTTTTTATGCTCTTCTGTATATATGTATTGTATAATAGAATCTTTATATAGAAAAAGTTGCACTGTATTAAATCTTTACTTACATTTGCAAACAAAACTATACAATCCTATGAAAATACAAATAGTTGCAGTAATTTTATCAATGTCCTATCTGCTTGTTTTTGCACAAACAAGTAACGATACGTCGCACTTGTATAGGATTGGGGATATTATTTACAGTAACAGTATTGGCAATATATATATATGTGAAAGCGGAGACTGTTGTACGTGGAACTTCCGAATTGTTTGGGTTTGAGAAATGGAGAGTATGTAATAAAAATAATCATTGGGGAGGCGGTGTATGAATGTAAGGTTCATTATGACGGAAAATGATAAAGGAATTAGTAATACCATAACATTATTAATAATCCGAGCAATGGTATTTTTGTCCCTTCAGATTTTGTGTCTCTTTTCCTCAGCCCAACTTCCTTCTCAGAACTATGTTAAAACAGATCAGATGCTTGATGCTTCCGGCAGTAGAAGTGTCAGCACGACGAAAGTATATGACGGTTTGGGGCGTCCAGTCCTGGAAGTTACCAAAGGTCTGGGTACTTCAGGCAAAAACGTATATACATTTCAGGAGTACAATTCCAAAGGAGAAGTTAAAAAAGAGTGGTTGCCAGCAGTGGGAAACCAACAAGTCCAAGATGTTAAGTCAACAGATATCGCAGGCTTGTCTTTCATTACTTATTCTGACACGAAAGCATACACGTCCAACGTCTACGATGCGCTTGGCAGAAAAGTATCCGCCCGAACATCTGGCGAATCCTGGTACATTAACGGTAAGGCAAAGACCGTGGAATACGGTACAAACGAGGAAAACACCGTAAAGCACTATATAGCAACAGGCTCCCCTAAATACACACTCTCGCAGAATGGCTATTATGCAAGAGGAACGTTGTTCCGTGAGAAATCCACAGATGAAGACGGCAAATATGTTGAGACCTATAAAGACCTGATGGGCAAGAAAGTTCTTGAACGCCGTAACGGCAACACCGATACTTATTATGTCTACGATGCTTTTATGCGTCTTCGCTTCGTCCTGTCTCCAGAATACCAGAGGTCAGGTTACAAGTCAAAGTATGCCTACGAATACCGCTATGACGACAGGGGGAACATAGTTAAAAAGAAACTTCCCGGTTGTGATTATGTACAATACTGGTATGATTCTGCCGACCGGCTTTCCTTTATGCAGGATGCCCCGCTACGTGAACGTGGCGTTTACCGTTTTTTCCTTTATGACCGTTACGGCAGGTTAGCATTGCAGGGCATCTGTAGTACCTGTATAAGGAAACCTTGTAAGAATGTTGCAACAATGACATGTGGCAGTGGTATTAGTGGCAGTGGTTATGAAATGTCCTCCCCCCAGAATATATCAGTAATAATGATAGAAGAGGCGAACTATTATGACAGTTACGACTTCTTGAATATCCCAGAATCAGCATTTTGGGGTATTGACGCCTTATCACCTGACCACCTTCCTTCCCCCTATGGAAAACAGACAGGAAAGATGCAGTTGTCAAGCTCCGGTGACAAGTTTGTAACGGCAACTTACTATAACGGCAGAGGACTGCCTTCAAATATAATAACAGCGCATGTCGGCAAGCGCCAAACCGAAAAACATACTATATATTCTTTCACAGACAAGCCGATAGAAACGCGCATAAACGAATATGACACAGAAAGCGGCAATAAGGTTTTGACAGTTTCCACAGTAGAGAAAAGGACCTATTCCGAAGTCACAGACAATCTGTTGTCAGTTTCCATTACAGTAAACGGTAAGACGGAAACAGTTCAGACTTTAGACTATGATGATTTGGGACGTGTAAAGTCAATTATCCGCGGTGGAAAAGCAGGCTCCTTGACTTATGACTATAACCTTCATGGTTGGACTACGAGAATCATCAGTAGAGACTTCACGGAAGAACTCCATTATACCGATGGTGTCGGTACGCCATGTTTCGATGGTAACATAAGCAGCCAGTTATGGTCAACATCCGATTACGGACAGACACGAGGTTACAAGTTTTATTATGACGATCTTGACAGACTAAAAGAAGCCGTCTACGGTGAGACTACTTCTTTGTGTGACAAGCAGAACCGCTACAACGAAAAGGTTGTGGAATACACATCCAATGGCGCGATGAAACGCTTTCAGCGCAGAGGACTGAAAGACGACGGTGAATACGGAAAGATAGACAACCTGAACATAAAGCTTGACGGCAACAGACTTCTTAATGTCACAGACGATGCCTTGCCAGCCAACAAATACTCGTCCTTCAACTTTGTTGACGGTGCCAATGAACAGATAGAGTATGAGTACAACGGTGTTGGAGCTTTGGTAAAGGACTTGAACCGTGGCATGACAGTAAGTTATGATGACCAGAACAATCCGAGACGTATAGATTTTACAGACGGCAATTCGATAACATACAATTATCTGCCCGACGGAACTCTGCTGTCAAAGAGTTATGGTTTGCCGAAAGAAAGCGATAAAGAGACAGAGAGTCTTTTAAACAGCGCAGATACAACTACCGACTTGATATACTTATCCCCGACAAAGATGTTGTATGTTGGCAAAACCGAATACAGCGGAAACTTCATCTACAGCAATGGCAAACTTGACAAGGTATTGTTTCCAGGTGGATACTGTACTTTTCCCAGCAAAGACAAAAGTAATGAGCCAAAATTCCACTACTATACGCAAGACCATTTGGGCAACAACCGTGTGGTGACGAACGAGGATGGAACAGTGGAACAGATAACCCATTACTATCCGTTTGGTGGAACATTTGGTGATGCCGGATTAAATGCCAGTTTGCAGCAATACAAGTATAATGGGAAGGAACTTGACAGAGTAGCAGGGCTGAATACTTATGACTATGGGGCACGACAATACTTTTCAGCATTGCCGACGTGGGATAGAATGGATCCGATGTGTGAAAAATATTATAACGTGAGTCCGTATACATATTGTTTCAACAATCCTTTGGCCTTTGTAGATTTATGGGGTATGCTAATAGGCGATTATTATGATGAAAAAGGCAATTTTATTGGAAATGATGGAATAGATGATAACGAGATATATGCCCTTAGAACGACAAAAACTTATTTTGATTCATACTCAGAGGATAATCAAATAGCAAAAGTCACAAGTATTAGCAAGAAACAAGCAAAGGCTGCTATTTCAGAAATTCGCAATCACAGCGGAGATGAATCTTATGATTTCAGTAATGCAAGAAACAGTTTTGTAAGGTTGGACGGGACAAGAGAAACAAGGAATAAAGTCATGAGTTATATAAAAGATGACGGAACAGGAGGACGTAAACCTGATAATAATAGGGAATATGCTATTAACTATGAAATTAATGATTCACAAATTATGTATTCACAAATAGGGATAGATGGCACTCCTTTTGGAAAAACAAATATAAGCATAATGACAGGCAATAGTGACAATGCAATATTTATTCATTCTCACCCTAGCGGAACAAATGGTAATTCATATTGGATACAAGCTCCATCATGCTCTGATATTAAGAATGCAAATAACAACAATAATTATGTTGTTGCCATGGGAGAGAGAATGGTTTATGTATATAAGAAAGGCAATGGTATTATTGCGAGATTTCCAATTTCAATATATATAAAATAAAATATTATGAAAAAATTATGTATACTTGTAGCAATTGTTTGCTTTTCTTGTCCTATGAGCGGACAAAAATTCTATGATATGCTTAAAGAAACAATAGACAGTACATTTCTCTATGCAAAGGAACATTTTAAAATGGATACAGAAGGTTTATTAAAGGAATACAAATTAGATTATTATTACCATCCAAATTCTTTTTATCCAGAAACAATAATGGAATCAAAAGAAAAACAACATAAAAGATGTGTCTATATCGGTGACTATGATGTCATGCTTGGTGAGGATACAATAATAATAAATACTTACGTAAAAATAATGTATAAAACGCTTTTGAAGAAAAGAGGGCTATTCAGAAGAATTGACGAAAAAAAATACTATTATGTATGCACTCCTAATAGTCTTATGTACATATATAACAAGGAAAACAATAAATGGGGACAATGTAATTATAAATTAAGCTCAAGGTTCCTACAGTGGGATAATGAAGTTGCAAACGGCAAGAGGTGTACGCTGACAAACTGTATAGACGAAACCCTTAATTTTGCACTTAATAGCTATACATCTGAACATATTGTCAACTCTCCAAATGACATTTTGGTAATAGAAAATACTTTAGGAGTAATATTTTTCTATCGACTATATTCTATTAAGGGTTTTCCGTATTTAGTTGCTTCCATACAGAATTTGACTTCTAAAGATATTGCTAAATATAAAGCTGTGTTTGGATGGGTTGACATTGAGTTAAATGGGGATATCTTTAAAATAACAATAAGACGTGTTGGTGGTAAAAATTATTCTTCAAATATGAGTCTTGAGAAATCGCTAATATCAGAATACATTTGTTCTTTTTCTTACTCTCCATTAAAAAAATCATGGGTATGCATAAAAAAAGAAAAGAAAAGATATAGATATGAGTGGTAATGTAAGGTTGGACAGGACAAGAGAAACAAGGAATAAAGTCATGAGCTATATAAAATACAATGGAACAGGAGGTCGTAATCCTGGTAATAATAGGTAATACCTTGTTTACTTTGATAAAATGACCAAACAGACATTTTCATTAAAATTACGATTATAATGAAAACTAAGTATGAAAGCATTACTCGTAATCTTTCTTTTATTACTCGGTAATAAAAGCGCAGCCCAAACATTTTATTACATACTACGAGAAGCAATGGATTCAACTTACAAATATATAATAGAGAGAAATGTTAGGTTTAAAACCATAGAAAAACTTAAATACAAATAATATATATGAACCATATGGATATGAACCAAGCAAAATGTTACAGACTCTAAAACTTAAGAAGAAAAATACACTTATGGATATAATCTGGTAGGAGATTATGATATGAGATTGAGGAAAGACATCATATTGATATACTCTTGTGGAACAACATTTCATAAAATGTTATAGGTGTAAGAATAAGTTTTGGAAAGCAAGGAATCGTATTAGTAATAAGAAAAGACCTTCTAAGATGTGCAATAATATTAATGAACTGATTTATGTATATAATAAAAATATGAAGTGTTGGAATTTAATAAAAGATAAAATAAGACCTATGGATTTAGAGACATGGCTATTATTTCCTTCTTCATTTGGAACAACGTCAATTATTGAATGTATACATTATACTTTTGAAGTTCTTAAAGAGTATATAGTGTCAAAGGGATATAAATGTGATGAACTTTTATACATTGACAATTCCTTTCCTTTATTAACTCCATCAGATATATGGATTGCTTCGGAACAAGATATAAAGAATACAGACTATATGTGTTTAAAAAATATTATAGGTTGGATTTCTTTGGACTTAGAAGGTGATACGTTAATTGTAACGATTAGAAATAAAAATATGGTGTAGAAAGGTCTTTGCGTAAACGTTATAATAAAATTATTCCCAACAATCTTATAAATGAAATTTTAATATGGAATTAATTCGTCTTTTAATCGTGCTAATATTTATTTGCTTAAATAATTCATGTTCGGTCAAATGTACTAATAAACGTCAAAAAATAGAAACTATTGTACACCCGACATATTTGGATTCAAGTAAGCTATATTTCATAAAGGGAGCCAATAATAAATATTATGTACTTAATATTTCACAAATCAGGCGACTTTATCTTAAAGTTTACATATCAAAGTATTGTACTTTAGATTATTTTTTTCAAAATCTAAAAAAATCTGAGATAAAACCACCGTTGGATTCATTAACAGCCTTATATAATGAACCTTTTTATACTTTTGGATTTTATATAGATTACAGAGTGTTGAAAGATTATAATTCTGCTGGAATAAGAGGTCTAATATCCAAATATGGTATAGACGAGAAGGAATATATAGATATAAGTCAAAATGAAAATATATCAACATTGTATAGTGTGGGATATTGTTTCTGGCTTAATGAATATGACTTTAGGTTTAGTGACCTATATTGGTTTTATACTTGCACAAAAAAAAGAAAAGAGAATATTTTGAAAAGGAAGTTATGGATAAATCCTGACTATTTTTTCTTCACACCTGATACTTTTGAGAAATATCTTTGCTTTCAATGATTAAAAAAAACAATGATAAAGATAGACATTTTAATAATATTTTTGCACAAATGGCTTTGAGTCGTTTCGGAACAGAAAATCCCCTATAGAGGTATTGAAGAATGCTTGAACAAGTATGAGTACAACTACAGAAAGTAACAGAATGGAGACAGTAAAAATTATAGTTAGATTTGTAAATGTCCGGGTAATGGTATTGTTTCCATGTGGATACTGTACCTTTCCCTGCAAAGACAAAAGTAATGAGCCAAAATTCCACTACTATACGCAAGACCATTTGGGCAACAACCGTGTGGTGACGAACGAGGATGGAACAGTGGAACAGATAACCCATTACTATCCGTTTGGTGGAACATTTGGTGATGCCGGATTAAATGCCAGTTTGCAGCAATACAAGTATAATGGGAAGGAACTTGACAGAGTAGCAGGGCTGAATACTTATGACTATGGTGCACGACAATATTTTTCAGCCTTGCCGATGTGGGATAGAATGGATGAAAAAGGTGAAAAGCATTATGATTTATCACCATATATAATATGTGGAAATAATTCTATAAATAGAATGGATACAGATGGTAAGGATTGGTTTTATTCCAGGGATGGTTCCTTTTTAGGTTCTTAACCGCATTTATAAACACTGGATATAATGGTACACAAAAATTATTTTCTACAGTTTCTAATGTTGTAAATATAATAGGAGGGCATGAATTCTACGGACATTTTTTGTTAAATGGTAATGAAAAGTTAGCTTATAACATTCAAAAGCTTATCCCGTCATGGAATAAAACTACAAACCAATTAAAACAACATGTTAAAGAAATGATAGAGTTATATGAAAAGTAGTTTCATTATATACGGCATATTTTGCTTAATATTTGTAAGTTGCAAACATTATAATCATAAAATGAAAGAGAAACTTACGGATACTGTTTTTACGACTCATAGTGTTGCAGCAATAGAGAATGGAGATACATTATGTTTTTTATGGCGAGAAACATCAAATGTAAAATGTTTGCCGATAAGAATCCACATGAATAAGAAAGATCGAATAAAAAGAATTGTTACATATTCCGATAAAATAATAAAAGACAGACCAGTTAAGTTAAATATATATAGTCGTGATTTTATTCTTGACAAAGAGAAATCATCAAGCAATACTATTGTCTATAAAATTAAATATACGACATATATTAATCAGGAAATAGTCGGTTCCTACAGTGGAAAATACAAAGTTATAAGACTGGATTTTCGTAATAGAAGGATCTTCTATAATACAATGAATTATTATGAGTCTTTATTTGGCAAAGCTAATAAATATTCGTTTAGAGAATATGACAAAGAAATATGCCGAGATTTCGCACATTTCGTATGTTGGGAATGTAATCAGTATAAGGTGTCAATAAAAAATGAGATTATGACAAATTGTACTCCCTCAGACGAAAAAAATCAAATTTTATATATAACCATATATAGGGCTTACTAATTATAATGTCAAAAGGAAGCATAATCCAATATAAAGGCATTAAAGAGTGCTTGAAGAAGTATGAATACAACTATAGAAAGTAACAGAATGGAGACAGTAAAAATTATAGTTAGATTTGTAAATGTCCGGGTAATGGTATTTTTGTCCCTTCAGATGCTGTGCCATATTTCTTCAGCCCAGCTCCCTTTTCTGAACTATGTTAGAACAGCGCAGAGTAACAAATACTCTTCATTCAACTTTATTGACGGTGCAAATGAACATGTAGAGTATGAATACAATGGCGTTGAAGCTTTGGTAAAGGACTTGAACCGTGGCATGACAGTAAGTTATGATGACCAGAACAATCCGAGACGGATAGACTTCACTGACGGCAATTCTA
Organism: uncultured Prevotella sp.; assembly: GCA_934217675.1. GTDB lineage: Bacteria > Bacteroidota > Bacteroidia > Bacteroidales > Bacteroidaceae > Prevotella. Next base: position 60,256 of record CAKQCV010000002.1, read on the forward strand.
TAACATACAATTATCTGCCCGACGGAACTCTGCTGTCATAAACAATAAAAGTTGGTGTATATGATGTATGTTTTCTGTTTAAGTGGTTGAATATTAGTATGATATATTGCCAAAAAACTTTGCTGTGGTGTATGTTTATGTGTATGTTTTTCAAAAAGTGATGTGTTGTGAAGTGTATTTTTTTAGTTTTTCTGTGTATACTTCTTAAACTTATATATAGTAAAAGCAATGCCCTGTCACAGCTAAGGAGTTAGCTTTAAAGTAGTATACCGCCCTTTTACTGTATGTATACCGCCCTTTTACTGTATGTATACCGCCCTTTTACTGTATGTATATCGCCTTTTTACTGTATGTATATCACCCTTTTACTGTATGTATATCGCCTTTCTATAACATTTAAACAGCATAAATACTATATGCAAAATGCGTACCCCGATACATATATTGTGAAAAACATACGCATTACGATACATCACTTTTTGAAAAACATACACATAAACATACACCACAAAATAAACACACACTGTCTATTGTCTTTATATTCAGTTGTTTAAGCAGAAAACATACAGCATGTACACCACATTTATTTTGTTTAAGGCTGTATGTATAAATGAGAAGGAGTGAAATAACTTGTGTGAATATATTTTTATATGTATATTTGCAAAAAGTTATAACCATATACAAATATTACTATGATACAGAATTTGATAGATTTCCTTAATGCTTCGCCTGTTAATTTTTTAGCTGTTGAAACATTAAAGGAACGTTTGGAACATGCAGGATTTCAAGAGAAAAAAGCTCAAGACAAGATAGGAGAACTAAAGTTTGGCGACCAATTCTTCTATACAAAAAATGACTCGTCGCTATATGCTGTGCGTATTGGAAGGAAGTCACTTGCCGACAATGGATTTCATCTTATCTGTGCGCATTGCGATTCTCCAACTTTCCGCATAAAGCCAAATGCAGAAATGGTTTGCGAAGGAGGAATTACAAAACTTAACACCGAGGTCTATGGCGGACCGATAATGAGTACATGGTTCGACCGTCCGTTAAGTCTTGCAGGAAGAGTTCTTGTAAACTCTGGTGATGTTATGAATCCGGAAACAAAATTGCTGAATATAAAGCGTCCTCTTTTGCAAATAAGCAACTTGGCAATTCATTTTAATCGTCAGGTGAATGATGGTGTGCGACTGAGTAAACAAAAAGACATGTTGCCATTGTTAGGTATAGTTACCAATCAGCTTGAGAGTGGCAATATGCTTATAAATCTGATTGCTGATGAACTGAAGGTAAAGAAAGGCGATATCCTTGACTTCGACTTGTATCTTTATGATATTACACCAGCGTGCACATTTGGAGTTCACAATGAGTTTATTTCAAGTGGTAGACTTGATGATTTAAGTATGGTACATGCCGGACTTATAGCTTTACTAAATGCAAACGACTCAGTACCGGAAACAACCCAGGTTTTAGCAATCTTTGATAATGAAGAGACAGGCAGTCAGACGAAGCAAGGAGCGGGTAGTCCTTTCCTTTCTACAATTTTGCAGCGCATTGTTATGGCTCAAGGCGGAAATATGGAGGATTATTACCGCAGCATAGAGAAGTCTTTTATGATTTCGGCAGACAATGCCCATGCATGGCATCCTAATTATTCGGAAAAATACGACCCGACAAATCATCCAGTGCTTGGTGGCGGACCTGTTATTAAATTTAATGCAGCACAGAAATATGCAAGTGATGCTGTGTCGGCAGCTGTATTTGCAAGCATTTGTGAGAAAGCAGGAGTGCCGTGCCAGAGGTTTGTAAATCATAGTGATGTGGCAGGAGGTAGTACCCTTGGAAACATTCTGGCATCATCATTGCCGTTGAGAGGTGTGGATATGGGAAATCCTGTGCTTGCAATGCATTCTGCACGAGAAACGGGATCTGTTGCTGACCATGAGTTCTGCATTAAAGCATTTACAGAATTCTATAATCTTTAGTATCCAAAGTAGAAAGATATAAGTAGAGAGGTGTGTTTTATCTCGAAAATGTTACAATTTGGTATTTTCTTATAAGTTTTTCTTTCTTTTGTTTGGATTTATCAGTAAAAAGTGATAGATTTGCAGAAGAATTTATAATAATAGTTTTAAATGTGACAAATTTAGATTAGAACATAAATACACTTTTCATTAGCTTATATAGCAAGAATGGCGTGGCGCAGTGTTATGCGCTGCGCCATTTTGGTGTTATAAGTTTGTTTTCGCTGTTATTTGATTATCCTAAAAGATACTTGGTGATGAGAGTGATGTTGTATATTAACAAATATGCAGACAGTAGCACTATCAATCCTCTTGCGATTAATAATTTCTTTCTGTCAAGTACTTTTATGATATATGCGATAGAAATAGGGATTACAAACAGCCAGTGTGCTCCCATTATGTAAACCTCGTTTAATCCGAATCCAAGAATCATGTGGATAAACATGTCGAATCCAAAACCGCACAGTGCCATCCAAAGGAAGCGATGACGCCTACCGAACCATATTCCGGCAATGAATAATGCAACGATAACAGCCTCTATTGTATAGTTGAGCGGATTGTTGTAGTAAACAAGTACAGGTCTGCCCCTAAGAGTGTCTCCTAATAGATAATCAGGATGCAATTGTATAGACTCTCCAAACAAGTTTTCAACAGCACTGTCCCAACGCGGTGTGCTAATATCAGTCCAACTTGAGAACTCACCATTGGCAATAGGTTTGCCCTTATGCGAGAATCCTGGTTGTTTGTGGTCTGCCTTATATTTTGCTCTGATGCGTTCCTTCATCATTCCGTCAAATGCCTTTTTAATTTCAATAGAGTCCTTTATGCTTGTTGTGTCTTTGAACAAGGCAAACTCTTTTTCCTTTTTCTTGTCGCTTTCTCGCTTTTTTGCTTCGGCTCTTTGTTTAGACTTTGGGTATTGGTAATATTTGTATTCCCAGCGTGCAAATGTCCATATTATGGCAGACGGTATAATTACGGCACACAAGATGTAGCGTGGGCGGAAGAATTTTTTTCCGTCTACGAAGAGAGCATCAATAAATATTTTTATGCCGTTGCTCAATGTTATTCCAGCAGTGAACAGAAACATGAGCATTGTTTGCCACCCGTCAAGCCGTTTATTGTCTCTAAGCTTCACTCCACACACATACAGTGCCATAAGCAGCATGAACATTGAGGGGGCGAAATGGTCAGGAACGATATATGAAACCATTACATAGCCAAAGCTGAAAAGCAGAGCTGAAAGCAAGGTGGCATCAATACTTTTCACGCCAATTATGTCGCGGCATATTCTAATCATAAATATGAACGAGTAGAACACAATAAACAGCAATATTGTTGCCACAATATACTGCACAAGGTTCACCCCCGTAGCATCCATTAGCCATTTGTCGAGTACAGACAGTGGATATACGAAGAAGGCTAATAGTGGATGTCTGTAGATATTATATGCGGGAGTCCAAGTTGACACGATATAATAGGTGAGAGGGTCAAAGCCGGAAATCTTGAAGTTGTTTACAAACAGACTCCAAAAAGCAACGGTAGGCTTTGTGAACTTGTCGGCATATCTCATTATTACCATTGCGTTTAGTCCGATATATACGGCTAAGGCAATAAGTGCAGGCAATGCCTCGTTCTTTTTAATCCTAAACATTCTTATAATTTGCACAAAAATGTTTTTGAACTCTTTTATTGGATTATTCATTGTTTTCTTGCTTTATCTTTTTATTGTGTTTTGTTTATCTGAACGGTTTGTAATATCCTTTGTCGGCAAAATCAAGCATTTCTATATCGCCACTACTGTCGCCATAGGCTATAAGATAATATTTCTGTCTGTCGGGATGCAATGCAAGTATTCTTCTCACTTTTTCTGCCCGTCGGCAGTTGGCAGAAAGAAATTTTCCAGTAAGATTTCCATCTTTCACTTCAACTCTGGTACAGAAAATTTCTATTTCTGGCATATCTTTGAAAAATGGGGCAACCCAATTGTTGATGCTCGCGCTGACTATCATCACAGTAGAATCCTCTTCATTAAGAGCTTCTCTTATTTTCTCTATGCCTTTGGCTCTAAGAATGTGCTGATGTTTTAATGCAAACTTTTCGCATAAGTCATTGAACATTGTTTCTGGCATACCTTTAAAATAGTAGCCGAATATTTTTTCTTTGACTTTACCACTGTCTATTATGCCTATTTTCATGGCAATAAGCAGATGCAGGTGTAAAGTGAAACATTTCACAAACTCTTTCCAGTCTTTTGCAAAGAGCAGAAAGGCTATGAGTGAATCTCGTTTTGTCAATGTTCCGTCAAAGTCGAAAGCATATATCTTTTTCATTGTTTCAATATATATATAATAAAGAGGAATGATAGAAGCCAGAAAATAACTACAGTTTGAAGAAATCTGTCTTGTAACATGGTTTTTGTAGGATCACCGCTCTTGTTGTCGACAAGCGTTATCTGCAAATAGCGTAGAATACCTAATATTACGAAGACAGTGGTTAGATACAGATAGTGAGTTCCAACCCTGGCTTCTACATCTGGCGATACTGTATACATGGTGTAGCAGACAAGTGTCATCGTTGCGGTTATAGTTATAGCCTGGTTTATAAATGACAGGTTATAGCGTATAGTGTTTTTTCGTGGAGCCTTTCCTGTTTCGTTCATCCTAATCACATCGTCGCGTCGCTTGGCGAGCGAAAGGAAGAGTGTAAGAAGAAAAGTCATTAGTACAATCCAATTGCTAAGAGGAATGTCGGTAGCAAGACCGCCGGCAAGAAGTCTTAGTACGAATCCGAAAGCTATTACACAAACATCCACGATGGCATGTCGTTTTAGCCACAGACAGTAAGCAATGTTCAAAATCAGATAGATGGCTATTACGCATCCCACATTGATTGCAAAGTCTTTGAGTAGAGTTACGCATCCGAAGCTTAATGCTGTCATTAAAGCCATTATCATGTAGCCTTGCGCAATACTCACTTTTCCTGAGGCTATAGGGCGATGGCATTTCACCGGGTGATGTCTGTCGTCTTCAACATCAACAATGTCGTTCAAACAATATATTGCTGATGCTATAAAGCTAAATGCAAGGAACGTGATTGCAGACGCTATTATGTCTGTCTTGTCCATCAGACTGCCACCGAAGAACAGTGGCACCAAGACAAATATATTCTTTACCCATTGTTGGGGTCTTATTATTTTAAGTATGTTACTGTTCATAAAATGTAATATAGATGATTAAGGTGCAAATATACTATTTTTTATTCATTTACAGGTTTGACCATATTTAAAATATATCTATACAAACGTTACTTTTTACCATACTGCCAGTTTAGATGAATACTACATTAGTCTTGTATCTGTTTTATTTTATCCTTGAACGAGTGATGTCCTACGTGGAAAGATATTTATGAAAAGTGTTTCAAGCGTTGTGTAATGACTTTATCAATAATCCAATGTAGTAGCCATGCTGTGGGTATGGAAATTAAAAGCACGCAGACTGTTGTAAGACTGTAGCCGAGATGGAACTTGCCCAGTGGTTTTAATATAAATTCAATGTGGACTAAGTATATCTCCAAACTAATAGTTCCAAGAAAAGCAAAACACCTTTTTGCATAGAATGAAAGATGATCAAGCAACCAACATTCCAGGAGAAGTGCCGTAACGGTTAGAGGAATATACACAAGCCGCTCCATGAAAAGCGGGAATCTGCTGTGACCGATAAATTCCAAGCGTAAACTAAGCCATAGACTTATGCCAAATATGAACAGTATCAGCCATATACTTTCCTTTTCAAGTTCTTTTTTCTGCATTACCCATTCACCGGCATTTATTCCGATAAAAAATATTGGTATCCGGCTGAAGAAAATCTCTATATGTCCTACATTTTCGTGAAACAAAGGAACATACTGAACCATTGCAGCTATGAGAACAAATGCTGCAGGTAGCCAGCGATAGGTTGGGTAGCGTCTGATAAGCTCCATATAGAATGGTGCAAATGTGTAGAGCATCATAGTTGCCGGAACATACCAAAAAGTTAGGTCATCGGCACGCCAGAAACTCCAATTGAATAAAATGTTTGCGATTAAGTTCGGTATATCCGGACTATATCCGCCTCCTGGTTCCTCAATATATTTCCATATATAAAAAATGGATGCCACGATAAACCAAACAGGATATATCCTCAGGTAGCGCCTGAAGAAAAAATGCTTTAGCGATTGTTTCATGTCCATTCCGCCTTTGCCGTCATGATTTTTCCCAAGCCTTGAGCGAAGCCAAGAGTACCATAACCCCATACCACTAAGAAACAAGAACATGTCGACCCCGACATTTCCTAATCTTCGTAGTGGAAAGAAAAAATATTCCTTAGGCATCCATACGTGGAACATAACGACAAACAAAATGGCAAGTCCCATAAGTTCACCGCGATATTTGCTCAAATCACCGAAGTTTAGCACTTTGTTCATAAGTGGTATTAGTGGAGTTTGGGTTTGGGAATATATCTGAACATCAGCTTGAACAACCATGCACAAATTATAGAAGCCATAAAATAGATAATGATACCTGTGTATACACGTCCTCTATATGACATTGGTATGATAATCTCCCTCAGTATAGGATGCACTACAAACAATGCCGATGATATAGCGCCAATCCATACACAAGGTTTTAAAGTTTTCTCCGGTAATAGCTTTATTGTGGATATTGCTCCTGCCACGATAAATGCAGGAACCCATAGCCAGGTGTGGAAGTTGAAACTTCCGGCAAATACTGCTAAGGCAGATATTGCAACAAGCAAGGCATATTTACATTTAGAAAGAGTTTGACCATGTCTTGCATAGAGTATACCCATACCAAAAGGAAGCATTGCACCAATAAAGTTATAGCGAATACGGTTTAGCGAATCATCACTTCCAAACAGTTCTGGAGAAAACAATGTTTGGATAGCCCAACAAACGGCAATCAATGCTATTACATATTTAGACTTCGTTTTATACAGTAGCAACCGATATACGATATACAGTTGCATTGTAAGTCCGAAATACCAGTAAGGTCCTGGTTTTATTATATGGTCTGGGTCAGGCAAGATGTTTATGTACATGAGCATTTGTGCAATAACTCTTCCGAAAGTATAGCCATGGTATCCGTGAGGATGCATATAGCATACCACGGCAAAGGCTATATAGCCAAGGAACATCAGACGGAGCAGTTTTGCGTAATGATACCATGTGAAAGAGAAAAATCCAACAGCCTTGTTTTTCTCTTTTTTCTCATATTTCATAACCAATCCGAAGCCACTGATGAAAAGAAATACAGGAACACCATAATGCCCGAAGAATGACAATATATGTACAAATAAATCTTGGTTCAATGAGCATAATCTGTCAAGCAACTGCATTGGCTTGTTAATATTAAAGGTATACTCATTCTCTTTCACGGCAAAGCCAAGAAAATGACAATAATTATGGAGCATAATGCCAAGAATGGCAATACCACGCAAGGCTTTTGATTCAGTTAGAGTTAATAACTGCTTATTCATCTTTTATTTATTTTTTCTTGTTCTTTTCTTTAATCTTTTCCTCTTCTATCAATTTGTTGTAGTCAACTTGGTGTTTCAGAATGCGAGGACGTTTGTCGTTATATTTATCACTTAGTATATTCAGTTCATCACGGTATTGTGGACATTCAATTCCTGCAAGATACAGCAGTAGATAAGGCAACGCATCTGTCATGTAAGGACGTTTTCTTGCAACTTGCACCTCTTTCCATATATCTGAGTGAGTTTTCTTGTAAGTTTTAGATGCCCAAATCCACATTGGAATTTCAAACTCTGCATGAGCCAAGCGTGCAGTAACTTCAGTAGAGTGCATTCTGCCATAGAAGTGTGCACCGTCATAACATTCTTCTCCATGATCGGGAACGTATACGACTATAGCATCTTGTTTTCTGAATTTGTCAACAATTGCATTTACAATGCTGTCGTTATATAATATAGCATTGTCGTAGTCGGAAAGTATTGTGCGTTCCTTGTCATTCAAATCTGGTCTTGATTCCTTGTACGTGTCTTTGTTGAACCTTTTCTGTATCTTTGGACATCTGCTTTTGTAGTCCACATGCTGTCCTTTCAGGTGAAATATTATAAGCTGTGGCTTATCTTTACCTTCGTCCTTCAGCTTTTCATAGTTGCAAAGCAAACCATTGTCAAACCGGTACAGTTGTGTGTTTCTTGTATCAAACTGAGCCTTGCTCAACGTTTCGTCGTTCAGAAAGAATCCTCCGCTGAAATCATACACAGCCTCTTTCGCTTCTGGCAAGAACTGGTTTGTCATGAAAGTAACGTGATAACCGGCTTTTCTGAACACCTCAGGGAAAAGAGGGTAGTCACACCAATCCCCTTTGTCGCCAACGGTATAAAGAGAAAATATATGCTTAAACACGAAGCTTGTCAGATTCCATGGTGACACAACATCTGTGAAAGGTACAATTTCTCCTCTTTTCTTTAACTTTATCTGCCGTGGAGTGTTTGGCGTTTCATAGCCGTATAGTGCAGAATGGTTGCGGTTGTAGCTTTCGCCGATGATGAGAACAATTTTTTTGCTCCGGAAAGAGCAGCTGTCAACTTTAACATCGTTGAGGCTTGCCTTTAGCCTTACAAGCTGTTTTGCTGTTAATTCGTTTGCATATATGCTGAATGCCAGTCTGTATATCGGTTGATACTGAATTCCATGATGTTTCTCAGTGAGTTCATGTTCCACATCGCCAATATTGTCATACGACATCAGCTTTACCAATAGAACTTTGTTTTGCCAGCACATGCATGCACATACAATAAATGCTACGGCAACTACAATACCTGCTACTGGACGTATTGTAGGCATCACTTTCGTAACTTTGGGATACCATTTGCTGTAACATTCTTTTGCTACATGCCATTTGTCTATAATATTCTTCAGCTTGCTTATAATATTTTTAGACCAAAACGACCATACAATATGAAGTATAGACAAAAGTGCGACCAGTCCGACACTGCTTGTAAGAATATTCCAGTTGAGATATGACTTGATGAACTCAGAAGCCTCGCTGCTGTTTGTTTCCCCTACGAGCAGTAGCATGGTAGGGTTCAGTGTAGAGTCGAACTTGACATAACAGTAAAGGTCTATTATTGCAATAATATATGCAAATGTGCAGAATACTCCTTTAACCCATGTCCTTATTTTGTGTGGCATGAGTGTTAGAAAAACTGCTAAAACATATACATCAAAAAACAATTCCTGCCATGTCAGACTATATGCATGACTCTTGCCGTTGTCAGGGACGATAGCGTATGAGCAGATTAGTCCAAGAATATACATGAAAACGCAGAACGCTGTATTTTGCTTAATTGGCAACATGCACAATGATAACAAGTTGCCTATTTTATGCTTTAATTCCATTTATATTTAATTTGCTGCAAATATATATTATTTTCTTTTACGAAAGATAAAGAATGGTGTTTTTTTGTAAACTGAAAAAAAGAGGATGCCCGGCATCCTCTTTTTCTGTTCGTATATAGTATAAAACTACGACATGATTCCAAGCCACCTCAATACATCATTGAGATTTGCCACTACCATCAATAGAATAAGTATGGTAAATCCTACGTATTCTGCATAAAGCAAGAATTTTTCGCTCGGAGTTCTTCCTGTTATCATTTCATACAGTAAGAACAAAACGTGTCCGCCGTCAAGAGCAGGTATAGGCAAAATATTCATGAATGCAAGAATAATGCTTAGGAATGCAGTCATCTTCCAGAACAACATCCAGTCCCAAACCGGTGGAAACAAGCTGCCTATAGCTCCAAATCCACCAAGAGATTTTGCACCATCTGCAGTAAATACATATTTCAAGTCGTCTACATATCCTTTAAGAACATCCATACCGTATTTTATTCCAGCTGGGAAACTTTCAAAGAATCCATATTCTATAGTTACAGGCTTGTAATATTCACGCATGTAAGATTTTCCGACACCCATTTGAAGTTCAGGTGACAAGATAACTTTTGCAGTATCCAATTTTCCGCTTTCTTTGCTTTTGAACACAACAGTTGCAGTACGCACCTTTACAGAATCAGCGGTTCCCTTTGCTGTAGCAGCAAGCACATCTTTGAGAACTGCAATCTGGTCATCAAAGTCACACCAGTCAGCCACAGGTTTTCCGTTGAATGCAACAATCTTGTCGCCTTTCTTTATTCCAGCCTTTGCCGCAGCCATATTTGGCATTACCGTGTCAACATCCGCTGGGATTATTGGTCGGAGGAATGCTGGTTCTGTTTTTACCATTTTTAGCAGACTCATGTCGGCAGGCATATTGATAACAACTTCCTTTCCGTTGCGTTTCACCTTCACACTTTGTGCATCAGCGATATTTCGGAACAAATCAACATCAAACTTTTGGAAATCCTTGTTGTTAGTGCCTATAAGAATATCTCCATCTTTAAAGCCAATGGCTTTTGCTTCATTGTTGAATTTCATTCCCATATACATTCCTTTCACTGGAATGTATGAATCTCCCCAATGGAACAATACCATGCTATAGATGAACAATGCCAACAAGAAATTGACAAGCACTCCGCCAATCATAATCAGCAGTCTTTGCCATGCCGGCTTTGACCTAAATTCCCAGGTTTGCGCGGGTTGTTTCATCTGTTCTGTATCGAACGACTCATCGATCATACCTGAAATTTTACAGTATCCGCCAAGTGGCAGCCATCCTATACCGTATGTAGTATCGCTGTTTTTGGGCTTAAATTGAAAAATATGAAACCAAGGGTCGAAGAAAAGGAAAAACTTTTCCACTCTCACACCAAATAGTTTCGAGAAGAAGAAGTGTCCACCTTCGTGGAGGAGCACTAAAAGTGAGATTGCCAGCATAAACTGCAGCAGTCTGATTAAAAATACTTCCATTTGTTATTTTCTTTGATTTTTGTTTTCTTATAGCTTGGATAATTAAATTACATGATAAGTTCTTTTGCCACATTTCTTGCCTCTGTATCTGTGGCAATATATGTATCGTATGATGGATTGGCATCAAAAGCCACTTTTTGCATAGTTTTTTCTATTATTCTTGGCATATCAAGGAAGCTGCAGCGGTCTTCAAGAAAAGCACGGTTTACAATCTCGTTTGCCGCATTCACAATGCAGGGCATGTTGCCACCTTTGTTTATTGCTTCGTATGCAAGAGCTAAACAGCGGAACTTTTCCATGTCTGGTTCAAAAAATTCCAGTTTGTGCTTGAACAAGTCCAGACGGTCGCCATTCAGATGTAGTCTTTCCGGAAAAGAAAAGGCATATTGTATAGGTAGACGCATGTCGGGTACTCCCAACTGTGCCTTTACAGCTCCGTCGGCGAACTGCACCGCGCTGTGAATAATCGACTGTGGGTGTACAAGTACCTGTATTTTGTCTGCTTCAACGCCAAAAAGCCATTTTGCTTCAATAACTTCAAAGCCCTTGTTCATCATCGTGGCACTGTCGATGGTAATTTTGGCTCCCATATCCCATGTAGGATGTTTTAGCGCATCAGCCTTAGTTACCGTAGCGAGTTGCTCTTTAGAAAATGTTCTGAATGGTCCTCCAGATGCTGTAAGCAGAATTTTTTCTATTTTGTTGTCGCCTTCTCCGACAATACTTTGGAATATGGCAGAGTGTTCGCTGTCAACAGGTAGAATAGGGGAGTGGTTTTCTGCAGCGAGCTTACATATCAGTTCACCGGCAACAACAAGTGTTTCTTTGTTTGCAAGACAAATCTTTTTGTGTGCCTTTATTGCATGAATTGTTGGACTGAGTCCAGCAAATCCAACCATAGCCGTGAGCACCATATCTATTGGTCCCGCTGTTACAATATCGTCAAGAGCCTGTTTTCCGGCATATACCTTAATGTCGGGACAGTCTGCAAGTAAATTATTCAGTTCTTCGTAATGTTTCTCATTTGCAATCACCACGGCAGCAGGTTTGAACTTTCTTGCCTGTTCTGCCAGTTCTACTACTCGGTTGTTAGCCGTCAGACAGTAAACCTCATAGAGGTCAGGGTGTTGTTCTATTACGTCAAGAGCCTGAGTCCCGATGGAACCTGTAGATCCGAGAATTGCTATTTGCTTTTTCATAATATCAGTCTTTTTTAGTTAAGGTCAATTAATCCTTCAGGTAAGTTAGCTTTAATAAGCTTCCTTTTGGGATCAACGTCCGTTATTATATCTTCGTTGGCAGGAATGAGCACAATATCTCCCTTTGTAGTTTCAACTTCAAGCAAGGTGTTGATGGTTGATATATCAACAGCTACAACTTTTCCGATGTTTTCATTGTTGCGGTTGATGTCTACAATACCGAAACCTTTTATTTCATCCCATGTCAAATCATTTTCTTCTCTGTCAGACAGGCTTTTAGGAAAAAATACATCACAGCCAGTAATTTCACTTGCAGCCTCTTTACTATCTATGTCACAGAATTTTATGAGAGCGGTTTCACCAGTTTTAAACCTCCACTCCTCCATATAGAACGGAACCAGAATACCATCAATGCTAAGCACAAGATATTCTGCATCCACACGGTCGAACACATCATCATCGAAGAATAGTGTCAGTTCACCTTTCACACCGTGTGGCTTTCCGATTTTCCCTATTTTATATACTTCTTCCTGTCTGATCATTAGTTTCTTATTCGCTTTATGTTAGCTCCAAGAGCATTTAGTCTTGCCTCGATATCTTCATATCCTCGGTCAATTTGTGCGATATTGTCAATTCGTGATGTTCCATTAGCACTTAGTGCAGCTATCAGCAGAGCTATGCCGGCACGTATGTCAGGACTTGTCATTCTTCCTGCTTTTAGTTTGAGCTTGTGGTCATGCCCCACAACAACAGCTCTATGTGGGTCGCATAATATAATCTGTGCGCCCATGTCAATTAGTTTATCAACGAAGAACAAACGGCTTTCAAACATCTTTTGATGTATGAGGACACTTCCCCTTGCTTGAGTTGCCACCACAAGCAATACTGAAAGTAAGTCGGGTGTTAGTCCAGGCCATGGTGCATCAGCAAGAGTCATTATAGATCCATCGATAAAAGAGTCAACCTGATAGTGTGTCATATGTGGAATATACAAGTCGTCGCCTTCTATCAGAATCTTTACCCCTAATCGTCTGAACGCTTCTGGGATGATACCGAGATTTTCCACAGACACATCTTTTATCCTTAACCCATTTCCTGTCATTGCCGCCATTCCGATAAAAGAGCCAACTTCAATCATGTCTGGCAGAACCTTGTGGCTTGTTCCGTGTAGTGTGTCCACACCTTCAATTGTCAAAAGGTTAGATGCAATACCACTGATTTTAGCTCCCATAGCATTCAGCATGTGGCAAAGTTGCTGTATATAAGGCTCGCATGCAGCATTGTATATTGTTGTGATACCTTTGGCAAGAACTGCTGCCATTATAATATTGGCTGTTCCTGTAACCGATGCCTCATCGAGCAGCATGTAAGTTCCTTTCAGCTTATGCGCCTTTATCTCAAAAGTGTCGGCACCTTCACTGTGCACGAATTTAGCTCCAAGTTTTTTGAATCCTAAAAAGTGTGTATCCAGACGTCGACGTCCTATTTTGTCACCTCCCGGCTTTGCAACTACAGCTTTGCCGAATCTGGCGAGTAATGGACCAATCATTAATACACTACCGCGTAGCGATGCACATTTTTTTATAAAATCCTCACAATCAAGGTAGTCAAGATTTATATTCTTTGCACAAAAGGTATATTCGTTTTTGTGTATGCGCTCCACGTCCACCCCAATATCTTTCAGCAAGAGTATAAGGTTGTTTACGTCGAGAATATCAGGAATATTGCAAATGTGTACCGGCTCTTCGGTGAGCAATGTTGCACAGATAACCTCAAGAGCTTCATTTTTTGCTCCTTGCGGTGTTATGATACCGCTAAGCGGGTGTCCGCCTTCTATGATGAATGATTCCATATTGGGTGGATTTAGTGATTGTTTTTTTTCTTTTTCCTTCTGTCTGCCATCATCCTTCTTGAGGGCATGGTAAATCTTGCATTTTGCAAGTCCATAATGTCCAGTTGTATGATACCTTCAGTGAAGCGAGCCATATCGGAAACCACTTTCTCATCGCTGTCAGATCCATGACTCCATTGTGTCAGATCTCTTTTCATCTGTTCTGCTGTTATCATAGCAAGCTCATCACGTTCAGCTCCTGGTTCCATTGTTTTCAGCTTTTCAAACATAGAAAAAACTAAATGCCCATAATGTCTTACCGGTATTCTGTTCATTGGATATTTCATCGGCTCAGGCTTGGTCGCGATTTTTTTTGCCTGACTAACATCATATGGATAGTCAATGTCGAGTTTGAAGTCGCTGATGATAGCAAGATGATCCCATAACTTTTGCTTATAGTCAATGTTGCTTCTATTGTGTGGCAGCATGCGGTCCATCACGGCAACAATGCTCTCTGCACACTCTTGCCTTTCGGCTTTAGTGGGCAATTCTATAGCGTATTCCACCATCTTTTGTATCTCTCTGCCATATTCTGGTAGCACGAGTTTTTTTCTCGTGGTGTTATAATCCAATCCTTCTATATTCATAAACGTTTAAAAATTCCGATGTTTGTTGTACTTGGAAATTTTCCAATAGCTTGCTTGTTGTCTGTAGCTTTCTTAGAGAAGTTTGCGAGGAGTCTTTGCTACAAAATCTTTTAGGTAGAAAGGCACGAAGTATGCTACGTCCTCAAATTTTTCTTCGGCAATCCGTTTTTCGGCGAGAGGGTACATGAATTTCGACAACGGTTCAATCTCATCTATGAAATGTGCATTGTGATGGTTTATTGTTTCCATACATTTCTTTGCACCATTTCCGAAGAAATAAACAGGTTGTTTGTCGAGAAACTCCTTGTATGTATTGCAGTCCACTACATCAGCCTGAGTTTTCCTGACCTCATGTAAATGCCTGTCATAAACTGCTGCATAAACTTCCATTCTGCGTGCGTCAATCATAGGGCACAGTAGTGCATCCTCTTCAATTTCATGGTGAAGCAACACTGGAACTGCCATAAGCTCAAGTGTAGGCACAGCAATGAGTTTTATTCCCCGTCCGTAACAGATGCCTTTAGCCATGGACACTCCTATTCTTAATCCTGTGTATGAACCAGGACCGCAGCTTACGGCTACAGCATCTACCGGTATGGCATGACTGTCGGCAAACGACAATCCTTCGTCAACGAATTCTCCAAGTTTTACGGCGTGGTTAGGACCGGTATGGTCTTCTCTTGTGAAGATGTCGGCTCCGTCCTGACTCACGGTAAGTGAGCACACATTGGTGCTTGTTTCAATATTAATTATGCACGACATAAAATAAATGTATTCGAATATCAGTTTGCAAAGATAATGCAAATTGACTTTAATTCAAAATAAAAACAAGAAAAACGCTTGTTTGATTATGGAGCGAGGTTGTTTTAGAAAACTTCCTAAAAGACTCGCTCCATTGTAAATGCAGAGATATTTTGTTTCTGACGGTCGCAGAAAATGAAAATCTTTAGCAAAGATATATTAATCCTTTCTTATAAAGCCGTCTTGAGAATATTGTCCTTCACCAGTAGGCAAAATATAATATTCTATATCAGAATATTGTGTTCCATTTGATTTGTCATAGCTTATAATCTGCTTTGGAAGATTTTTGGCAAATGGTTTTCCAAGGAAACCTGCATAGAGCGCATGTTCAAAACCTTGAAACCACCATTGTAATTCATTCACAAATGGTCCGAGATTGATATTTAGCAAAAATGGAGTCATGTTATATAAGTCGAAATTTGTGTATGGTGTATAGGTGATTTCAGCGTGAGAGTCTTCATCGTTGGCATTGTCTTTTACATAAGACAAATTGCCGTTTGTATATTTCATTTCTATGATGTCGCAAGACGAATCATCCATTTTTATTATATGTCCTTCTTTGTCGTATGTAAGTTTTATCAGATGGGTTTCACCGTCTGATTCAGTTTCGATAATTCGATGTGCAAAATTATCAGATCCAAATGCAAATACATAAGTATCGCCATATTCGTTTGTCATTACAGCACGATTGTTTTGTGGATACGAGAAACTTGCAACTTTCACATATTTGTAGTCTGTCACGTTGCCGTCTTTGTCTGTCTGTGGATCTATACGGTTGATAGTTGCTATCAGTCCATTGTTATTGTACAGGTATTGGTAACCTTTTCTTTGTATGATATTGGAAGCCTGTGGAGTACCGTCTCCATAATCTTCTTGTGTGTCATCGTCATTATTGCATGCGCATAATGTCACAGTCGTTAAAATTAACAGTGTCCAATGTCTTAGTTGTAGGTAAAGTCTCATAGTCTTTTTATTTTGTTTATTTATAATGTAATTTTTATATACCATTTAGTTTTGCATTACCAGCGGAATCCGATAAATACTCTAAATGTGTTGGTCTTCAATTTGTTTCCTATACTTTTGAATGGGTCTTGAAAGACTCCGTTGTCATCATAGATTTTGTCAATACGATTCAATATAACATTGTCAAAATTTGTTTTCCCACACCATCTGTTTTCTATGCCCAAAGATATTACTTTGTAGGAAAGTGTCATGCCTATATTGAAGAACGTTGTATAATGCTTGTATATTTCATCATTTTGCGTAATCATTGAATAAGTAGGTGTTACATGAAAATATAATGTAGCTTTCAATTGATTTACAGGATTATATGTTATTGAAGGACCAATGCTAAAGCCTACGTCAAGATGCATAAAATCTAAATCTGCAGAATCGTCTTCATCTGCAGAATCGCTTGAAGTCGCATTTACAGATGTTACCTCTGGGTATTTTGCAAAGTTTGCATCCAAATTAGTATCTATACCAAATTTGATTCTTCCTGCAATAGGCTTTTTGTGTAGATAGATAGTTCTTCCGGCAAGCAATATGCTGAAAGACATATCGCTGTTGATACTGTAATAGTCGCTTTTCAGCTTTTGAGTGCCATATCCTATGTAGAGATACTTTTTTCTTTTCCATATCCGCTGCTGAAGCTTCTCGTAATTCTCGTTAGTCTCTGTTTGGTCTGCATTGGTATCTTTGTTCTTAAATCCCATATTTTTGTTTGTGTTAGTTTCAGAAATATAAACTGAATCGTTTTCTTGTGCTAATACAAACAATGGTGATGTCATAATAAGGCTGGCAATAAGAACTTGTCTTGTTATCATATGTGGAAATATGATTGTTTTATTTCTTTTCATTTTATTGAAGTGTTTAGTTAATAAATGTGCGGTTCTTTAACCATAATAAAATCTTGTTGATTGGTTTTGATTTTTACAAAACCTATTGTGACGTTTTTTTTTGTTTTGTCTGTTTCTGTTTTTTAAGTTTAGTAATATAGTATTGTATTTAAGCAATAAACTTTGCTTATTACGTATGTGGCTTACAAAGTTAATAAATTTTAGAGAAACAAGGAACGATTTTCTCAAAAACAATGCTGAAAAAGTGCATTGTTTTTGAAAAAATGTATTTAGAGTGTTAGTACGCTTCCTTGTGTACTCCTACTACAGCTCTGCCACTTGGATCGTTCATACCTTTAAATGCCTCATCCCATGCAAGAGCTTCTGCAGAGCTACATGCTACACTTGGTACACTTGGTACGCTTAGTGCTGCAGAATCGCTTGGAAAATGTTCGGCGAAAATTGACCGGTAATAATACTCTTCCTTGTTGCGTGGCGGATTGATAGGGAAACGTTCGGCAGCATGTGCCATTTCCTCATCGCTTACTTGTTCAGATGTTATTTTCTTCAGTGTGTCAATCCAACTGTAGCCGACACCGTCAGAAAATTGCTCCTTCTGTCGCCATGCGATTTCGTCGGGTAGCATATCAGCAAAAGCCTCTCTAACGATTTTCTTCTCTATTGTATTGCCTGTACACATCTTTGACTTCGGGTTTGTGCGCATGGCTACATCAAGAAATTCTTTATCGAGAAATGGTACTCTGCCTTCAACGCCCCATGCCGAAAGGCTCTTGTTTGCTCGCAAACAATCATAAAGATAAAGCTTTGATAACTTTCTTACTGTTTCTTCATGAAATGCTTTTGCATTTGGAGCTTTGTGGAAGTAAAGGTATCCACCGAATATCTCATCGGCACCCTCTCCGCTGAGTACCATCTTTATGCCCATACTTTTGATGACTCTGGCAAGAAGATACATTGGAGTTGATGCCCTTACGGTTGTTACGTCATAAGTTTCAATGAAATATATTACATCTCTTATTGCGTCAAGTCCTTCTTGTATGGTGTAGTTTATCTCGTGATGCACAGTTCCGATGTATTCGGCAACTTTTCTTGCTTTTTCCAAATCTGGTGCCCCTTTAAGTCCAACGGCAAACGAATGTAAACGTGGCCACCATGCCTGTGTCCTTCCGTCTTCCTCAATTCTGCGAGCAGAGTATTTTTGCGCAATGGCACTTATTACCGATGAGTCAAGACCTCCACTGAGCAGTACGCCATATGGAACATCACTCATCAGCTGACGTTGTACGGCAGCATTTAGAGAGTCGTATATTTCTTTCACGTTTGTTGGGTTGTCTTTTACATTTTCATAGTTAAACCAATCACGTGTGTAATACCTTTTCTGTTTCCCCTCACAACTCCAATAATAGTGTCCTGGTAGAAAAGACTCATAATGGTCGCATTGTCCTTCAAGAGCTTTAAGTTCGCTTGCCACATATACCTTGCCATCGTTGTCAAATCCTATATAAAGAGGAATTACCCCAATAGGGTCTCTGGCAATAAAGAACTCATTACGTTTAGCATCATACAGGGCGAAAGCAAAAATACCACTGAGCTCTTCTATAAACTCCGAGGCTTTCGCTGTCTTGTCGTTTTCAGCTTTTTCTCTCCATTCTCTGTATAGTGCAAGAATAACTTCGCAGTCGCTGCCAGTTTGGAATTCGTATTTACCATCAAAGCGTTTCCTTATAGTTTGGTGATTATATATTTCACCATTAACGGCGAGTACTTGCTTTTTGTCAGGACTGTATAGTGGCTGCTTGCCTGATTCTGGGTCGACAATGGAGAGCCGTTCATGACAAAGGATAGCTTTTCCATCACTGTATATTCCACTCCAGTCAGGACCACGATGCCTTATCTTAGCACTCATCTTTAATGCTTTCTGCCTCAATTCGGGAGTCTGCTCCTGAATATTGAAAATTGATACGATACCACACATATTCCTTTTGTTGTTAAGTCGTTTATATTATCAGTGTCCTCTTTTCTGCTATATGACATGGCAGAAAAGAGGTTGCAAGTTAGTTCGCTTTTTTTATGGCGTCAGTTGTAACAACTCTCGCCATGCTCGTATATGTCAAGTCCTTCTTCTTCAATCCTCTGATCAACTCTCAAACCGGCAATCTTGTTTATGCCCCAGAATAACAATATTCCTGTAGCTGCAGCCCAAAGGTCAATGCATATAATTCCAAAGGCTTGTGCACCGAGAAAGGAGAATCCATGTCCGTAAAGTGCACCAGAGTCAACAGCAAATAATCCTGTGAGCAGTGTTCCGAGTATTCCACATACGCCATGTACGGAGCTTGCGCCAACAGGGTCATCGATGTGCAATTTTACATCTATAAATTCAATAGCAAAGACTAATATTGTGCCACAGATAAAACCGATAATCAACGAGCCTAACGGAGATACAAGATCGCAACCGGCAGTGATGCCAACGAGTCCTGCAAGAATACCATTTAGTGTCAGCGAGAACGATGGCTTACCATATTTTATCCATGTAATGAACATAGTGGCAAGTCCACCAGCCACAGCTGATAAGTTTGTAGTGAGGAATACGTGGGATATTGCAACACGGTTCACTTCGCCAGAGGCTGCAAGTTGTGAGCCGGGATTGAATCCAAACCATCCAAACCATAGAATAAAAACTCCGAGGGCTGCAGCCATCAAGTTGTGACCAGGTATAGCACGGCTCTTGCCTTGCTTGTCATATTTTCCATGGCGCGGACCCAATACTATAGCTCCGACCAAAGCAAGTACACCTCCAACAGAGTGGACAATGGCTGAACCGGCAAAGTCGTGGAATGTTATGCCGAATGTGTTCATCATAAACGAATTAGCATTGGCATTGCATAGCCAGCCACCACCCCAAGTCCAATGTCCTTCAATGGGATATATTATTAAAGAGATAAAGAATGAATATACACAATACATGGAGAATTTTGTTCGCTCAGCCATGGCACCAGAGACAATGGTTGCAGATGTAGCACAGAATACTGTCTCGAAAATCAGAAACCCCTCCGTGGGCAGTCCGCTTGCATTGGCGTAAAATGAAAGGTCGCCAAAATTCGGTATGCCAACAAAACCATCGCCACCATTTCCGAACATCATTCCGAAACCTACAAACCAAAACAATACAGAGCCAACCATAAAATCAACGAAATTTTTGAACAATATGTTAGCTGTATTTTTGCACCTTGTGAATCCAGCTTCGCAAAGAGCAAATCCTGGTTGCATGAAGAAAACAAGCATTGCAGCAAGTAACATCCATACCGTATCAATGGAAACACTAAGGTCTGAAACTTTTTTTGCAACTTCCGCTACAGTTTCTGTTGCCAATATAATTGTTGTCATAATTTGTATTATTAATAAATGTGTGTGTTGTTATTATCCTAAAACCCGAAAACAAAACTTTTTATCTTTTGACTCATATTCCTAAAGAATTTATATCTATATTATATATCTTGTTATTTTTCTTGTTCTGCATTATACAAGGCAATGTCACCGCGTTCTCCTGTTCTTATTCTTATAGAATCTTCAATCGGGATTATGAAAATCCTACCGTCTCCTATCTCTCCTGTTCGTGCAGCTCCTTGTATTGCAGCAATCGTTTTCTCTACATTCTTGTCGCGCACAACGATACTCACCAGGACTCGTTCAATGCTACTCGTATCGTACATCACCCCACGATAAATTCTTGCTTGCCGCATCTTTCCTTCTCCTCTGACATCATAGTAAGAAAACCACTCAATGTCTGCTGCAAGTAATGCTTCTTTTACATCTTCGAAACGCGTTTTACGAATGATAGCTTCAATCTTTTTCATGCTTACTCGTTTTATTGGTCTTTATCTTTTTTACTTTCTTTTTGTAAAATTATGGGTGCAAAGGTAATACATTTTGTAATTGTTTAAGCGTTGTTTGTAGCTTTTTGTTTTTATTATATTCTTTGTTCTTACAAATAATTAGTTTGTACATGTTATTATCTTTCATTTTGTAAGTGAACTGGTAAAATATACTTTCAAATTGTTATATTGATAAAATTTTAGCATAAAATAGCCTTTCTTTTTTGACGGAATAAAGCAAATTGTTGTAATTTTGCAGTTGTAATAAATCAAATGGAAACTTAACAACAATAAAGGATAACAATATGGCTAAGCAGAAAATACATTTTACCAAGATGCACGGAGCTGGGAATGATTATATATATGTTAATACCTTATTATATAATGTTCCGAATCCAAATGAAAAGTCGATAAAATGGAGCGACCGTCATAAGGGTATCGGTAGTGATGGACTTGTTTTGATTTGTAAGCCAACAGTCGCAGATGCTGATTACAAGATGAGAATATTCAATGCAGATGGGTCGGAAGCAATGATGTGTGGTAATGCATCAAGATGCATCGGGAAATATTTATATGAAAACAAGCTTACCGACAAACTTGAAATAAGATTAGAAACACTTTCGGGTGTTAAAATACTAAAACTTCATCTTGATGACGTTGCTGAATCGGTAGAAAGCGTTACTGTAGATATGCTTGAGCCAAGGCTTGAAAATCCAATTCAATATAATAAGATAAGCGATGGGGCACTTGTCGCTGAAGGGAGAAAATTTTTCGGTACATTTGTCTGTATGGGAAATCCACATTTTGTAGTTTTTGTAGATGATATAGATACTATAGATATTGCAAAATATGGAAAGGTATTGGAGTGTGATCCTTCTTTCCCGGAGAGGTGCAATATAGAATTCGCACAAGTGTTAGATCGTGATGTCGTGCGTACCAGAGTATGGGAACGAGGTAGTGGTATAACAATGGCATGCGGAACAGGTGCATGTGCTACAGCCGTAGCTGCAGTTTATACAAAACGTTGTGGAAGAAAAAGTGTTATAAAAATGGATGGTGGTAATCTAAGTATTGAGTGGAGAGAAAAAGACAACCATGTTTATATGACAGGACCTGCAACGATTGTGTATGATGGAGAAATAGAATTATGAAAAAGACAAACAGCAATAAAAGAATAAAAAACTATGGCATTAATTAACGAACATTATCTGAAACTTCAAAAGAATTATCTTTTTGCGGATATTGCAAAAAAAGTAAAAGCTTATAAAGTATCACACCCCAAGGCTAACGTCATAAGTCTTGGTATTGGCGATGTCACTCAGCCACTTGCTCCTGCTGTGATAGAAGCAATGCATAAGGCTGTGGATGATATGGCTCATAAGGAAACATTTCATGGCTATGGACCTGAGCAAGGGTATCTTTGGCTGCGCGAGGCTATTGTGAAAAACGATTTCCTTCCAAGAGGGATACATATTGATCCAAGTGAAGTGTTTGTGAATGATGGAGCTAAAAGTGACACGGGAAATATCGGAGAACTCGTGAGATGGGACAATAGCATAGGAGTTACAGATCCTGTTTATCCTGTCTATGTGGATTCTAATGTGATGTGTGGACGTGCTGGGGTTCTTGAAAATGGGAAATGGAGCAATGTGACATACATCCCGTGTGTGGAGAGTAATAATTTCGTGCCACAGATACCAGACCATAGAGTTGATATGATATATCTCTGTTATCCAAACAACCCTACAGGTACGGTGATTTCAAAAGAAGAATTGAAGAAATGGGTCAATTATGCATTGAAGAACGACACTGTTATATTCTATGATGCTGCTTACGAGGCATATATAACAGAACCTGATATTCCACATTCTATATATGAAATAAAAGGAGCAAAGAAAGTGGCTATAGAGTTTCATAGCTATTCAAAGACTGCTGGCTTTACAGGTGTGCGCTGTGGATATACTGTAATACCAAAAGAGCTGACAGCTGTTACTCTCGACGGTAAAGAGCGTTACCCATTGGCGCCATTTTGGGATCGTAGGCAGTGTACAAAATTCAATGGAACAAGTTATATAAGTCAAAGGGCTGCAGAAGCTATATATACACCAGAGGGAAAAGCACAGACAAAGGCTACTATAGATTATTATATGGGAAATGCCAAAATTATGTATGATGCGTTGAGAAAACTTGGCTTCAAGGTGTATGGTGGAGTAAATGCACCATATCTATGGGTTAAGACTCCTGATGGCGTTGACAGTTGGAAATTCTTTGAACAATTGTTGTATGGAGCACAAATAGTATGTACACCAGGAGTTGGCTTCGGACCAAGTGGAGAGGGTTTCGTACGATTCACTTCATTTGGTGAAAGGGAAGACTGTGAAGAGGCTATGAGTCGTATCGCACAGTGGATGAACAAGAAATAACAACAAATAGATATTATTATTGTTATTATTAAGACAAAAGGTATGCGTCAATAGATAAAAAGCATTACCTTTGCAATCATAATAAAAAGCATTCAAAACAAAATAAAACTTTTAACAATGTCAAACTTAAGATTTCAGGTTGTTGAAGAGGCGTTCAAAAAACGTCCACTCGAAGTGATTGCTCCGGTAGAACGTCCGTCTGAATATTTCGGAAAGTACGTTTTTAACCGTGCAAAGATGTACAAGTATCTGCCTGCTGACGTTTATGACAAGCTCATTGACGTTATCGACAATGGTGCCACCCTTGACCGTTCTATAGCTAATGCTGTGGCAAATGGTATGAAGCAGTGGGCCGAGGAGAATGGCGTTACGCACTACACTCACTGGTTCCAGCCTCTGACAGGAGGAACCGCTGAGAAGCATGATGCCTTTATCGAGCACGATGGAAAAGGCGGAATGATAGAAGAATTCTCAGGAAAACTTCTCGTTCAGCAAGAACCG
The DNA here is from genome assembly GCA_934217675.1 of uncultured Prevotella sp. Lineage (GTDB taxonomy): Bacteria > Bacteroidota > Bacteroidia > Bacteroidales > Bacteroidaceae > Prevotella. Next base: position 84,356 of record CAKQCV010000002.1, read on the forward strand.
GATGCAAGCTCGTTCCCTAATGGTGGTATCCGTAACACATTTGAGGCGCGTGGATATTCTGCTTGGGATCCAACATCACCTGTATTCATAATTGACGATACTCTATGTATTCCTACAGTGTTCATCTCGTATACGGGTGAGGCTCTTGATTATAAAGCTCCATTGCTTCGTGCTTTGCATGCTGTGAATGTTGCAGCAACAAATGTTTGTCACTATTTTGACCCTAAAGTCTCAAAAGTTACTTCCAATCTTGGATGGGAGCAGGAGTATTTCCTTGTTGATGCCGACCTTTATAGTGCTCGTCCTGATCTTATGCTTACAGGACGTACTCTGATGGGGCATGATTCAGCAAAGAACCAGCAGATGGATGACCATTACTTCGGAATTATTCCAGATCGTGTGCAGGCTTTTATGAAAGACCTTGAGATTCAGGCTCTTGAGCTTTCTATCCCTTGTAAGACTCGACATAATGAAGTTGCTCCTAATCAGTTTGAGATAGCACCAATTTTTGAAGAATGCAACTTGGCTGTAGACCATAACATGCTGCTTATGTCATTAATGAAGAAGGTGGCTCGTAAGCATGGATTCATTGTTCTGCTGCATGAGAAACCTTTTGCTGGAATCAACGGTAGCGGTAAGCATAATAACTGGAGCCTTTCTACAGATACAGGTGTGCTGTTGCATGCTCCAGGCAAAACACCTGAGGCAAACTTACGTTTCGTGACATTTATTGTTGAAACTTTGATGGGCGTTTATCGTCACAATGGATTGCTGAAAGCATCTATAATGAGTGCTACAAATGCTCATCGTTTGGGTGCAAACGAGGCACCTCCTGCAATTATTTCTTCATTCCTCGGTAAGCAGCTCACGGAGTTGCTTGATCATATAGAGAAGAGTGACAGTGGTGAGGACGTATTCAATATGGCTGGAAAGCAGGGCATGAAGATGGATATTCCTGAAATTCCAGAGTTGTTGATTGATAATACAGACCGTAACCGTACCAGTCCTTTCGCTTTTACAGGAAATCGTTTTGAGTTCCGTGCTGTTGGTTCTGAGGCTAACTGTGCTTCTGCAATGATTGCACTCAACACAGCTGTTGCTGAGGCTTTGGTTGATTTTAAGACTCGTGTTGATGAGCGTATCGCAAAGGGTGAGGATAAGACAAAGGCAATGATTGATGTATTGCGTGAAGATATCAAGACTTGCAAGCCTATTCGTTTTGACGGTAATGGATATTCTGACGAGTGGGTTGAAGAGGCAAAGAAGCGTGGATTGGATTGCGAAACAAGTTGTCCGGTTATCTTTGACAACTATTTGAGCGAGTCTTCGGTGAAAATGTTTACAAGTTTGAATGTTATGTCGAAGAAGGAGCTCGAAGCGCGCAATGAAGTTAAATGGGAGACATATACAAAGAAAATACAGATTGAAGCTCGTGTGATGGGCGACCTCACAATGAATCATATTATTCCTGTTGCAACACATTATCAGAGCATGTTGTTGAAGAATGTTCAAAATATGCGTTCTGTATTCCCGGAGGACAAAGCCGAGAAATTGAGTTCTCGCAATATGAAAATTATTGAGGATATAGCAGAGCGTACACAGATAATAGAAAAAGGTGTTGAGGATTTGGTCAATGCTCGTAAGGTGGCAAATAAAATTGCCGATGAGCGCGAGAAAGCAATTGCATATCATGATACAGTAGCTCCTAAGATGGAAGAAATCCGTTATCATATTGACAAATTGGAGCTAACAGTGAGCGATGAACTTTGGACTCTGCCAAAGTATCGCGAACTTCTGTTTATTAGATAAAATTACAATCTATTTCTTTTATTGGTTGTTTAAGTCGGCGGGGCACGGTTGTGAAACCATGTTCCGCTTTGTGTGTTTGTACTTTGGATACTATTGCCAGTTGGTGATACTTCTTATAAAGGCTGTAAGTTCTTTTGCCATAATTTCATGGCGCTTTATTGATGGATGGTAGCAACTGCCCCATGGACAGGAACCATCTTCTGGTGTCATATCAAAGCGGTACACCTCATTGTCACCTTCATCGTTGGCTTTCTCTTTTACTTTGTCGAGCAATTCGTTTAAAATTTTCTCACGGCTACTCCCTTTGCGTATCATTGTGCCTGAAAGAATAACAATCTTTGCTTTTGGATAATTAGAACGTAAGGTCTTATAGAAATTATAGTAGGAAGATAAAAATTTTTCGTGGTTGTATTTAGGACTTGATGTGTCGTTGGTTCCAAGATTAATGCATACCACTTCTGGAGTGTATTTGCTAAAATCCCATTTTTCTCCTTGTGTGCCATAAATAGTATATGGATATACTGTTGGTATTGTAACCTTGTCACCGGCAAGATTTCCACCACAATTCCTGTATATACCTATACCGGAGCGTGCTACCACGAGACATTCAGAATCAAGGTTGCGACATGTTATAGCCTCGTAAGTGTAATATTGGTTCTGTGTAGAATATGAAAACTTTTCTGTCGCGCTTCTACCTTCATTACCAAAACCGCAAGTTATGGAGTTACCGATAAATTCCATTCGGTGTTTAGGCATACGTGGCACTGAAGGTAGCCGGCATCCGTCATCAAGGATAACCCCCCAGAATTGTGGGCGATGTTTCAACCCCTCTGTAATAAAAGTTATGGTTGCATTATGTTCTCCATTGTTCAAACCTTCAGCTATGGTAGTTACCGAGTCTGTCTCGGAAAACAAAATCTTGTGTGGTTGCTGATTGTCTATTTCTACCATGTAATATCCGCTGTTAGGCTTCATCTTCATTTTTAGTGATGAACCTTGGAATATGGTACGAATTTGAAATCCTGGATATCCAAACCGTATATATTTTCCTGATATTATGGAGTATCTTCCTGTATATCTTATGTTTGAGTCAAAAGCTGACACAAATGTTTGTGCCTTGCTGCTGATAGATATGGTTATGATAGCAATAGCAGTTAAAAGAATTTTTTTTATATTCATGTGTTTTGAATTTTTATATTATTTAAAATTGTTGATAAATGAAAGGTTGTACACTTTCTTGAGATGCTTCAACAACAAGTTGTAGGCAAATTGTGAAGATTATTAACTTTAATATCCATGGTAATGTTATGAATCTTAGTTGCAAACGTTTGTATTGGTGCTCTGTGACGAAATATGACAACATTACACTTACAAGACACAGACACCAGCCTGTACGGACATTCCAAAATGGTTGCAAATAGTCCCAACTGAAAGTGTTCAATACTTGGCTATACATCTTGCCGAGCAAAGAGAGGTTTGCTGAACGGAAAAATGACCATGCAAAACTTACATATATATAGGTAATAAGCCAACTTAGAATTTTTCCTAAATAATTAGCGCTACTCAAATTTAATTGTCGACTGTATAGCTTGTGGATAACGAGTCCAATGCCGTGTAGTCCACCCCAAATAACAAACATCCATGATGCACCATGCCACAGTCCGGCAACGAGCATTGTCAGAAAATTATTTATATACATTCGAACCTTTCCTTTCCTGTTTCCGCCGAGCGGTATATAAACATAGTCACGGAACCAAAATGACAACGATATATGCCAGCGGCGCCAAAATTCAGTGAGATTCATTGAGCGGTAAGGAAAGTTGAAATTATCAGGCAAGTAAAAACCAAGAATTGCTGCCACCCCAATACTCATGTCGCTATATCCTGAAAAGTCAAGGAATATTTGTACAGGATAACCGAGCAGTGCTGCCATGTTTTCAAATCCAGAGAATTTATCTGGTGCATCGAATACCCAATTGTTAAACTGCGCTATATAATCGCTGATGATATTCTTCTTTACAAGTCCGAGCATTATCAAAAAAAGTCCAAGCCATAGCATACGGCTTGTTGTTGGCATATTGCGCTTTAGTCGTGGGATAAGATTGCTGGCACGTGTTATTGGTCCTGCAAGTATAAGTGGAAAGAATGTGAGATAGAACAAGTATTCGAGAAGCGACACTTCCTCGCAGAACTTCTTTCTATATACATCCACAGCATAGCTAATAGCCTGGAAAGTATAAAAAGAGATACCTACTGGCAGTAGGATAGATTTTATTGAGAAGTTTGTAGATAATATCTCGTTTACAACATCCTGTATGAAAAAGTTGGTATATTTGAAGTATCCCAGTAGAGCCAAATCCACCAGTACAACGGCTGTTAGCCATTTCTTGCGCATGTTGTCATGGTATTGTTTCATTTTTTGTATCATAAAATAGTTTGTTATTGCAGTAATAGGCAATAACAACATTATCCAACCATTTATCTTATAGGCGAAGAATAGATTGAATATCACGGTAAATACCATCATAGCATTCTTTGACTGTTGGCGTAAAGCTGCATAAACAACAAGAAATAGAATGAATAGTAAGGCAAATGGGATGCTGCCCATCATTAATGGCGCATCTGCACTGTATGTAAAAAAATTACAAAGCCAATGTGCTAAATTTTCTATAGATATATTTGTTGTATTCATTTCTGAATTATTTCTTTTGAGTAGTGTCTTTTTTATGAATGTTAGTCTTTTCTTCAATTACAGCTGTAGTCTTTTCTGCTGTTTGTTCTGTTTCCATTTCTGTTATATCGTTTTTTGTCGTATTGCTTATGGAATCTTTTGGCAATTGTGCTTTATGTGTACCAGCAACAGGTATTATTATTTGTTTATATCCGCTATGCTTCAAAGTGGTAACTTTAAGGCGGAAAGGATGAACGGAGTGTCCGTTGTTGATCCATTTTACTAGATTGTCCATCCATTTCACTCCTGAAGCATATGTAGGATGTGCACCATCTTTTTGTCTCTCATATGTGTATTTTAGACTTGGAAAGAAAGCCTTTTCACCCATTATGTCAAGTATCCATTGATTCAGTCCGTAGTCGTTTTGCCAGTTTGGCGGTCCTATCCATATAACTGGAACTTTGCCAATTTTATCTTTTATCATCTTTATATACTTCTTTCTGTTTGTTTCGTCTTTTGTAAATAGCTCGTTACTCCCCAAGCATACAAACACGTGTGTTGGTTTTATTCTGCGCATATAAGTAGTGAGCGTATCGCTTTCTGCCCATGTTTTTATGGTTGAGGCATTCCAGGTGACACACGTAAACGAGTGACCGTTCTCTTTGGCATAGTCGGCAAATCTTGCTGCCAATAATGCTGTCATCGAATCACCGAACATGAAAACTCTTTGTGTGGTAGTGTCAGTTGGTTCACGGTCTGTAACAGGTGTCGTATCGTTAGTGTCATCAAGAATGGCTTTTATGTCAGTTCTGTTATCATTTCTTATTGCGTTAAGTCCGATTTGTTTTAGATGTATCTTCTCTGCAATTTCTGGTGGTAATATGGCATATGCCAATAGTATACTGATTGAAATTACAAATATTGAAATCAGTTTTAGATAATTTTTCATGTTTGATAGTTTTGGGGCTTTATTATAGATATATGCAAAGGTAAAAATAAAAAAAATCTCAGCAATGTTTTTCTAAAGAAAATTAGTGAACAGAATGCTTTCTGGTGTCTGCTGTTGATGATAGAGGTAATAAATGACTCAAGGTTATAGATTTAGACTTCAAACCGTTTGAGCATACGTTCTAAATGCGGCACCCTCTTGTACTTTCCTGTAAAGAAGGCATCTATCCAATGTTAAACCGTGAGCAAAGCAACGGAGAGCTACCATCTTTTCCTGTCGATGGTTGCCGAGCATACAGGTGTGGATTTATACCTGTTTGGAGACGTTTTTTCGGAAATCTCGTTTTTCGAGTTTGCGCCACTTGCGCCACTTGCGTCATTGCGCCATTTGCGCCAAAATAGCTAAAAATGGGTGTTTTTACTGTATTTTCTATATTTGGCGCAATGGCGCAAGTGGCGCAAGTGGCGCTATTTTGTAAAGATTTTATTTTTCTCTCCTTTTTGTTTTCCCTATATTAACCTCGGCATATTTCACCATTTTGAAGAAAGTTTTGATGGATATTCGGTTTATTTTGTTTGCTTGTATTAATTGTAAAAAACAGACAGCTTTATTTGCTGTTCTGTAATACTTTTGTATCTTTGCATACATCATTTTCTAACAAATTATATATGGAACCGATATTCATTACAGGACCTTGTGTGATTGAGTCGGCAGAACTGCTCGACATTGTTGCTCAGGAAATAGTCAGGATAAAAGAAGAAACAGGTATGCTTTTTTATTTTAAAGCATCGTTTGATAAAGCTAACCGTACATCGATACACTCTTTCCGTGGTCCAGGAATAGAGCGTGGGTTACAGATGCTTGCAGATGTAAAAGCTAAATATTCATTGCCACTGCTTACTGATATTCATGAGAGTTGGCAAGCTAAGCTTGCAGGAGATGTTGTTGACGTGTTGCAAATACCGGCTTTTTTGTGTCGTCAGACAGATTTGCTTGTTGAGGCTGCAAAGACAGGAAAAACGGTAAATATAAAAAAAGCACAATTTCTTTCAGGAGACGATATGCGCTATCCTGTAGAGAAGTGTCGTGAAACAGGAGCAAAAGAAGTTTGGCTTACAGAGAGGGGAAATAGTTTTGGGTATAACAATTTAGTTGTGGATTTTAGAAATCTGCCAGTCATGTCGCAGTATGCTGATAGGGTTATAATGGATTGTACTCATAGTGTGCAGCGTCCTGGTGGTGCAGATGGAAAAACTGGTGGTGACCGACAATTCGTACCTATGATGGCTTTAGCTGCTAAAGCATTTGGTGCGCAAGGATACTTTTTTGAAACACATCCAGATCCTGACAATGCTCTTAGTGATGGTCCAAATATGTTGTTTCTTAAAGATCTGGAGAAAGTTGTGAAGAATTTGATTTAGTGTTTTTAGTTTTTCAGGATATATAGAATTATGAAATATATAGAAACTGCAATAAAATGTATAAAGGATGAGTCGCAGGCTATTCTTGAACTGATTCCTAACCTTGGTGATGATTTCGACAAGGCTGTGGATATAATCCTTGATTGTAAAGGAAAACTTATTGTTACAGGTGTTGGTAAGAGTGGACATATCGGAGCAAAAATTGCAGCTACATTGTCGTCTACTGGCACTCCAAGTTTCTTTATCAATCCACTTGATGCTTTTCACGGTGATTTGGGAGTTATACAGCAGTCTGATGTAGTTCTTGCGCTTTCAAATTCAGGTCAGACGGACGAATTGTTACGCTTCCTTCCATATATGATAGAGCATAAGATACCGGTAATAGGAATGAGTGGAAATCCAGAGTCGTTGCTCGCAAAATATTCAACTGTACATTTGAATTCGGGTGTTAGTCATGAAGCATGTCCACTTGGACTTGCTCCAACATCGTCAACAACTGCTGCACTTGCGCTTGGCGATGCCCTTGCCTGTGCACTTATGGTTGCACGTAATTTCAAAGCTACAGATTTTGCCCAATATCATCCTGGTGGAACTCTTGGAAAACGCTTACTGACAAGAGCAAAGGATGTTATGCGTTCTGATGATTTGCCGGTTATTCCGCCAACAATGAAACTTGGCGAAGCTGTAATTCATGTTAGCAACGGAAGACTTGGGCTATGTGTTGCAGTGGTAGACGATAAGGTTGTTGGAATAATAACTGACGGTGATATCCGTCGTGCGATGGAGAGTTCGCAAGACAAATTCTTCCAACTTACAGTTGCTGATATCATGACAAAGTCGCCAAAGATGGTATCGCCAGAAATGAAGATTGCAGACATTGAAAAGGTGCTTCATAAGAACAAGATACATTGTGTTCTTGTGGTAGATGATGAAAAACATCTTCTTGGTGTCGTGGATTCATTCCGTACGATGTTATAGAAAACAAGATTAATATTGTTTATTTGCAGAAAAGTACGAATTGCAAGTGGTAATTTAGAATTGTGAAGTTTGTGAGAGTAATACATTATGGTTTTATTTCACAAACTTCATCATTCAATGCATATAAATCAGTCTTATCTAAATACACAATTATATATATAAGTATTATTTGAGTTGGTTCTTAATAAGGCTTTATTTTTTATTAGGTAGCCTAATAAAAGAAAAAACGCTTGATACTCAATGAGTTATCAAGCGTTTTAATGTACCCAGAGCCGGGGTCGAACCGGCACGGGTTGCCCCACTGGTGTTTGAGACCAGCGCGTCTACCGATTCCGCCATCTGGGCTTAATTGCGGTGCAAAGGTACAACTTTTTTCTGAACTGACAAATTTTTAAGCAGAAAATATTAAATAATATATGAAAAGCAATTGAAAAAAACTTAAATGCTTGCACGAATGCACAATAAAAAGTAATTTCGTGCATTATAAAGATAAAGCGTTATATATGGTGGTGTTCCTTAAAAAAGAAAGCACGCATAAACGCAAAGTTAATTTTAAACACTTATCTTTTAGGTTTAATACAATGAAGAATTATTGTGAGAAAAATTACTGTGTAATACTTGCAGGAGGCAAAGGAAAAAGACTATGGCCTGTCAGTAGAGAAAACAAGCCAAAACAGTTTCTTGACTTCTTTTCTACAGGGAAAACACTTCTGCAGCAGACTTATGAACGTATGCTGAAATTTGTGGCTCCTAAGAATATTCTTATTGCAACTAATATAGAATATGAGGAAATGGTTGTGGAACAACTACCAGATGTTCCTAAAGAAAATATACTGGCTGAACCTGTAAATAGAAATACAGCACCAAGCGTGGCATGGGCAACATGCAGAATACTTCATAGAAATGCAGATGCAAGACTTGTTGTAGTACCGTCGGATCAAATGATAATAAATGAGGACGATTTTGAAAAAAATATTATAGACGGTTTGGAATGGGTGGCTTGTAATGATGCCTTCCTGACGATGGGAGTAAAACCTACACGTCCGGAGCCTGGATATGGGTATATTCAGATTAGTGAGGAAAAATCTAATGAAAGTATTTGTAAGGTGAAAAGTTTTACAGAAAAGCCGGAAAGGGAGTTTGCAACAATGTTTATGAATAGTGGTGAGTTCTATTGGAATACCGGACTATTTCTTGCGCGATGCAACTTCTTGAGAGAAGGACTGAGAAAAATATTTCCACCTGTGTTGCGGAATGTAGATTCTGATGATGTGGAATATTCTTTGGAAAACGAAGAAAAATGTATTGAGGAACATTATTCTGTTTACCCAAATTTGTCTATAGATTATGGTATATTGGAGAAAAGCGACAATGTGTATGTCATGAAATGTTCTTTTGGATGGGCTGATCTTGGAACATGGCATTCTATGTATGAAACAATGTGCAAGTCTGGTGATGAAAATGTAATATTGAGCAAGAGAGTACTGCTTGACGATTGTCATGGTAATATTGTAAAATTGCCAGATGATCATATAGCGGTGATTAATGGACTTGACGGATATATTGTTGCAGAAAAAGGAAATGTATTGCTTATTTGCAAAAAAGAAGATTCTTCATCAAGAATACGCAAATATATAAATGCAGTGCAAATGGAAGAGGGGGAAGAGTTTTTATAAAGTTTCTAAAAGTTATTGGATTTGAAAAAGTTATTTTTTGTTTTTATTATGGCAATATGTGCCATAATAGGGTTAAAGGCCGAAAACTATCCTTATCGTGCGGATTATTTGTGGGTTACTGTACCAGATCATTCAAATTGGTTGTATCGGACCGGTGAGAATGCAGTTGTGGATATACAATTGTATAAATATGGCATTCCGGTAAATACCACTGTAAAGTATGAAATTGGTGATGATATGATGTCTGGTGATAAGACAGGCAGTGTGGTAATGAAAAATGGAAAATGTAGTGTTGTTGTAGGTACCCGAAAAACACCAGGCTTTCGTGATTTACGCCTCACAGCTACAGTTGATGGCAAGAGATATAACCATCATATAAAGCTTGGCTTTGATGCAGACAAGATAGTACCATATACAAAAGAACCTGAGGATTTTATGTCATTTTGGCAAGCTAACATTGAGAAGATGCGAAAATTGCCGTTGAAATATTCACTTGAAGATGCTCCTGAATATACCACAGATAAAATGACGTGCAGGCTATTGAAATTGGAAACTATTTCAGGGCATAGTGTATATGGATATTTGTTTGTTCCTAAAAATAAACCAAAGGGAAGTTGTCCTATAGTTGTATGCCCTCCAGGAGCTGGTATAAAAACTATAAAGGAACCGCTTCGCCACCGTTATTATGGTGAGGGAGGATGTATTAGACTTGAGTTGGAAATTCATGGACTTGATCCACGCTTGCCTAAACAAACATTTGATGATATCAGTCATGCTTTTAACGGTAATGATAATGGTGGATATTTATCATATGGTATAGACAATCGCGACAGATATTATATGAAGAATGTTTATTTGGCATTGGTGAGAAGCATAGATTTCCTTACGCAAATTCCAGAGTGGGATGGCAAGAACGTTGCAATGCAAGGAGGCAGTCAAGGTGGTGCTTTGTCGCTTGTTGCAGCGGCTATTGATAAAAGAGTAACTCTGTGTGTTGTAAATCATCCTGCTCTTAGTGATATGGCGGCATACTATGAAAAAGGGCGTACTGGTGGATATCCGCATTTCAAGACGGATAATGGTACGCTCACACCAAAGACGATAAAGACTCTTGCATATTATGATGTTGTGAATTTTGCACGCCATATAAACTGTCCTGTGTATATGACATGGGGATATAACGACGTTACTTGTCCGCCTACTACAAGTTATGCAGTGTGGAATACGTTGAAATGTGAGAAAGAGTCGTTGATAACTCCCATTAATGAACACTGGACTTCTGATGCTACAGAATACGGACAATATGAATGGATTATGAAGCATGTAAGATAAATTATAAGGGAAGAATGGAATAGCAATATTTGTTCTTCCCTTATTTTTATTTATAAAAAATATAAGTATGCTGTAGTTATTTTTACTTTCTGTGCGTATTCTATTTAGAAAGTTTCTTGAAAAGACAACTATGGATAAAAACAAAAATGAATTTGAAGAACTTGTTCGCAAGAACAAGGAAACGATATATACTGTTTGCTACATGTTCTCGAAAGACCAAGATGAGGTTGCTGATCTGTATCAGGAAACATTGATAAACCTGTGGAAAGGATTATCTCAACTGAAGGATGGAGGAAATGTGAAAGGCTGGGTGTATCGTGTGACACTTAATACTTGTATTTCTCTTGGACGAAAAAAGAAAAGTAAGCCAACAGTAAAACTTACAATGGATGTTGACCCATTTGATTCGTCTGATAGCAGAATCACACAGGTTGATATGTTGCATAAACGTATAAGCAAGTTGCAACCGTTTGATCGGGCTATTGTACTTTTGTGGCTTGAAAATATAAGTTATGAGGAAATCGGGCAGATACTTGGAATAACAACGTCAAATGTATCAGTACGCCTTGTGAGAATAAGAGAACAACTGAAGAAAATGTCTAATGATTAATGCAAAATAACGCCATGACAGAAAATAATAAAATATTGGAACTTGACGAGATGCGTTCACAGATGGATGAATTGAAATCTATGCTTAAAGAACAGACTATCATAAACGACAGAATGATGCGTAAGGCAATGAAAGGAAAATATAATAAGGTTCGTATAGATATAAAGATGTCTATTTTTATCGAAATTATATCAATTCCTGTTATTGGATATCTGTTGCCACTGCTTGGTATGCCAATGTGGTTTTCAGTTATAACGATTTTATTCTTGTTAACAGCACTTGTGGCATCATTGTATGCTCTTAGAAATTATGCGTCGGGTGATCTTTTCGCAGGTAATCTCACGGATGTTGCTTTGTCTATTGTTCGCTACAAGCGTTTTGGCATTTATTGGTTTTTCTATGCTATACCATTTCTTGTTATTTGGATTTTCTTGTTTTTCCGTTTCTTGACAGAAGGTAAGGAAGATGAATTTGCAGATGGAGTTATCCTTGGTGGAATAATTGGTGGAATAATTGGCGGAGTGCTTGGTGCTGCGAATTATATTCAGAATTTGAAGCGTATGAACAGTATTTTGCGTGATATAAAGGATATAAAGCAATAGAAGGTTAATGACTGGTAAAGTTATTGTGTGTTTGAGAACACACAGAATAGTGTAGTAAAAAAATAGGCTTATTATAACGTAAATGCAGTTGCATAACAGCAACTGCATTTACGTTATAATGAAATATTGTCGGGATTACAAGACTCGAACTTGCGACCTCACGCCCCCCAGACGCGTGCGCTACCAACTGCGCCAAATCCCGAAAAACAGCACTCACTTCATGAAGTTATTCACAAAGTGAGTGCAAATTTAATCACTTATTATGAGAAAAACAAATATTTACTATATTTAGTTTTCGAATATTTTGTAAACATTTTCTTTTAGAATGCTATGCTCATACCTAAAGAAACATTGGCATTAGAGCTGAGAGGAATGAATTCTTTGCTTGTCTTGCCAAGAATATGATCCATGCCAACATACAAATTAATGCCTTTAGGATGAAGATTCAAAACCCATCCCATGCTTGTGGTAAAGCTACTGACAGCAAAATTCACACCACCATCAATCCATTTCAGTGGCTTCCAGTTTGCACTCAATCTTCCTTCTGTCCATGTAAAGTCACCATTTATGCGAGTACTGCTTAGAAGTCCGAAAGTCATTTTGCGGTAAACAGGCAGAGTATATTCACATCCCAAATTTACAGTAGCTCCGATACCTGTAGAGCGGCTACCTTTGTCGCCGTCATTCCTCAAGTTTATAAAGTCCTTTATTTGGTCACTATACTTGTCCGTTTGGTCATCAATGGTATTTCCGCCTTCCGATTTTACTGATGTATCATGAAATCCGTTGAATTCAAAGCTCTTGCTTCGGTTTACGGCTCTTATATTGTTTTTCCAGTTGATGAATCCAAGATCAAGAACAGATGCACTAACAGTCCAGTCATCATTTATTTTATATATAGCACCCAAGTCTACCGCCATACCAAAGCCACTCAGTCCGTAGCCGTCAACCTCAATATCGTCAACTTTTTCATACGTGCCTTTGGTTTCGTCTTTGTATTCTTCTGTTTTTGTCTTGTAGCTGAAACCTAATACAGAAACTTCAGTGAGTGCATCTCCGCTTACAGTCCATTTATCTGTTCCAGAAAGGTCTGCTTTAACATCTTTGAATTTAAAGTCTGCTCGTCCTAATCCGAACAAGAATTTTAATTTTGCACCGATGCGCAGTTTGTCGTTGATTTTGTGAGAGTGACCAAGAGCTAACTCTGCATACGACTGAGCATTGATACCAATGTCTCCAATATTATATGTATTGTTTCCTATATTGCGTGCAAAAGCAAAAAGTTCGTATGGGAGAGACATACCGAATGATGACTTTGAATTGATTTCAATAGTGTTATATCCTCCAAATCCTTTAAATCCTGCCGACAATATCGTTAGGTTTACATTTCCCACTACTCGGTTGTTACCGGAAGCAAAACCATCAAGAGCTTTACTGTCGGATATATATGGATTCATGAAAGTGGTCATCTTTTTGTCACTGTCAACTCCATATCTTGGGTTATGCATAATAATATCTTCATAGCCAAAGTTGCCCTGGACATTTACATTTACGTTACCAAGCACAGGGATACTGAAATATCCTTGGTCATTTCCGTATGCAGGGTTCATATCGTGGCGGAATGCATAATTGTCAGTGAAGTATGCTGAATTAAGATTCTGCGCCATGGCAGCACTGCCAATCATTAGCATTGCAGCCGTTAATATATGTTTGCTATATTTCTTTGTCATAATAGTCTTGTATGTATTGGGTTAATTAAAGTCACCGATTACTTTTCCTACAATTTTAATCTTAATATCATCAACAAGTAGAGTGTGTTTCTCTGCATTCAGCACGATACCTTTCACATCACTGTTTGCTTTACCTGAGACAGTGAATATCAGTCCGTCAAGTTTTTTTAGAGCACCAGTTTTTGTTTGTGATATTTTAATTTCGATAGGGGACGTTTTCTCACTGATTCCGTCATTTGATGCGGTAATGTCTTTTTTTACCAAATAAATGTCAATGCCATCAATTTTCTTCTTGTTGATGTCAACAGCTGTCACTTCAATAGACAGGTGTGCTGGAACACAACTTGTAACGTTGGCAGTAGCACTGACATAAGTTTCGTTATTGATAAAATCGATGTCTTTAACGTTATCGTTCCATCCATCAAGAGTGTCTCTATATTCTATATTGGCATTTTCTTCAAAAGCAATAGGCGCATCTACAGCGTAGGATGTTTTTATATTATACTCTTTTCCAAATTCAAAGGAACTGATTTTTTCATTATTTGCTTTTGCTGTAGCTGTGAATTTTATGCGGTCTGGTATCGTCTTTATCAAGTTTGACAGGTCTGTTTTCTCTATAACTTGATCGTACCCCGTTATTTCATTTGCTTTTCTGCAGATGCATATATTAGATGTAGTATTGGCATTTACTTTGATGCCGTTTATGTCAACCTTTGCAATTTCCTGTCCGTTTTTTACAGAAGTTAATGTTCCGTCAATAATGCCTTCAACCCCCATGTCGTTGCTGATGTTTACAGAAATCTGTGGATTGTATAGGTCAACCACTACGTTGCCTCCTTTAAGGAAATCAGGTACTCCAGTAATTGTCACGTCACCAAGGTTGTTTAAGTTAATAGTTGGATTGAAACGTCCGGTAGCTGAATTTATCGTAAGTTCACCCACAGTCATTGCTCCTTCAATTCGTCCGATGCTTCCAGACATTTGTGTACTGGTAACAGTACCATATGCGGATATATAAACTTGTCCGACAATTTTTATAGTCTTGTCGTTCTGTGTTATCTCGTTTCCATTTGTATTATTAATTGTGAAGTCAAGTTTGTTGACCTTTACCTTTATCGAAAGCTCTTTGTTTGTAGGCACATTTTTAAATGTTAGTGTGGAGCCATTTATATTAGGAGTAATAGAGCTTCCAGCATCGGTAACTGTCATGTAGTCAGGCAATGTTATTGCTATGTCTTGGAATTCAGATACGACAGAATGCAGTGCAGAAGGGAATTTGACGGATAGTGTAATTATTCCGTTAATATTAGCCGAAACCAGTTCTGTAACTTCTGTTGGTTTGTTGCCTTGATATTCAAATTCAAAGATTTTTCCACTTGCAGTAATAGAACCCGAAACTTTTTTAAGTCCTTTCTTTGCGGATGCAGTAGAAAAGCTCAAGTCAATAGGAAAAGCAACAGGTTCACCTTGTTTCTTGATTGTTATCTTATTGATATTAGGATGTGTTTCTGTTGTGTTGCCTTCCTGTCTGAACACATAGTCGTGGTTTTCATCTTCTTTTACGCTGCCGTTTTCTTCAAGTTCAAGAATTTCCCTGAGTTTGATTTTCTCAGTAGAGCTTGTTGGTATTTCCAATCCGTCACCACCGATACCGATGGTAGAGTCAATTTGGTCAAAATCATAGTCCTTGTCAGAGCATCCGGTCAGTGTGAGAGCTCCGGCAATCAACAATGATGACATTAACCTTACATTTAAAGGCTTCCTGTTCATGAGTCATTAGGTTTTTGTTAGTGAATGTTATTTTTTTTGTGTTGATGCAATGTTATATTACATAAACATGTTCTTTATGTCTGCAAATATATACAAAAAAGCACAAAGTTCAAAAAAGATTAATAAGATTTGTTTAATAATAAAAAGAAATTGATATATAAAGCCGATGCATTGCTATGTTCTGCTTTATATATCAACTATCTGTAGTTTTTGTTTTATTCAAAAGAATATCGGATGCCAAATTTCAAATTGAAGCAAAGTGGCTTTTCGCTGTATGCTGTTTTTATATTACTTCCATTGTCAATATAATATCCGACTCCAGGCTCTACATATACTCCAATTCCCTTTATTGCGTTAAGCTGAATACCTGCGGCTATATTTGTAGACCATTGTAGCTCCTTCATCTTGATATTTTCGCTATCTTCAGAAAGCGTTTTTCCATTAAGTCTATATTCTGTAGAAGTCTTTCCTTTGATATTCTTCTCAGCCATTCCGCCTATTGATGCATATACGTTTAGCCATTTGTTCCTCCACAGACTGTAGTCCAAGTTTATCGGTATACCTATGAAGTGCAGTTTTTGTTGGGTAATGTTGTAGTTATCGTCAGTTCCTTGTTTTATGTCGGACGACAGATAAGAATATGTTACCCCCGTCTCTATACCAATTTTTGAGGTTAGGGAATATCTTACAGAAAATCCAAATCTTATTGGTTGATGATGTTTAACATTGTCGTTTTCGTTTTTTCCAACAAGGTAGTGAGTATTTCTATTTGCATCATTTTTATTGTCAGGAATGCAAAAGAATAATGCGTCATTCGCTACAGGCATGACTGTTGCTGTTTGCGTTCCGCCATTTGTCATTGTATTTGCTGCAAACATGCTTGCAGTTATCTTACTTCTGTTCTCCTTTTTGCTTTCTGCTTTATAAGTGTTGTTTTGGCTTGAATATTGGGTAAAATTCTTTGAATACGAATAATTTCTCTTTATGGCAGTAGGTTCTTGTTCCTTTTTTTCTGCTCTGTTACTGCATTTGTCAATGTTGTTTTCTTTATCTCCTAAGTTTTCCACACTATTATTGCTTTCGTCAGAAAGTGTGGATAACTTCTCAGAAAGTGTGGATAACTTTTCAACCGTTGTCTTTTCCGAGTATTCTTTTATAGATTGTGCAGAAGCGATAATCTTACTTTCAGCATTATCTTTTTCTGTATCTTTATTCTTTGCTATACCTCTTGTTTGCTTTTCAGCAGTTAAGACACACTTTTCATTTTCTTTCTTGTTTGTATTAAAGAAGATTCCAACCAGTCCTGTAACACATGCAGCTGCCGCAATAGTGCTGATAACAATTAGTTTAGAGTTCTTCTTTGGCTTTTCTTGTTTGCCGATGATATTTTTTTCATTGGCAGACAACACTTTGCTTATGTCATTCCACAAATCCTCTGGGGCAGATTCTTTGTAATCCGCCATTGAGCTTTGCAGTTTGTCTTTCCATTCTTCTTTCATCGGTAAAAACTTTAGAGAGTTCGTTTATATTCTTTTATCATTTTTGCCATCAACGCCTTTGCATGAAAAAGCTGTGATGCAGACGAAGTGGCCTTTATATTTAAGATGGTTGAAATTTCCTTATGACTTTTGTTTTCAAAAACATATAGATTGAGTACTGTTCTATACCCATCCGGTAGCCTCTTTATCATATTCTGCAATACTTCAGGCGGTATACCTTCTACATCTGGATCTTCATTGTCGGTAGCTTTGAGTGCGGCAGTTTCATCGTGTATGAGATTAAGTCTGCCAGAAGCTTTTATGAAATTTATCGACATGTTCACGACGATTCTTGTCATCCAAGCTTTTAGAGAACCTTCTCCTCTATATTTAAAGGTATTTATTTGTGTGAATATCTTGATGAATGCTTCTTGCAGAATATCTTTTACGTCATCCTTATCTATTACATAGCGCGAACAAACGGCAACAAGACCCTCTATATATTTGTCATAGAGAGCCTTTGCTGCAGTATTGTCGCCATTATGTAGCTTTTCCAAGATTTGTTCTTCCGTGATATTCACTTTATCTTGATTCTTTTTTATTTTGTCGTGTAGTCGAATTCGGCAGTCTTCTCCCCCTCGAATGATTGGTATTTAACTTTGAGCTTTACAGTTTTCCCATTTGTACTTGGTAATGATTTTAGTGAGAATGCTACTGTAGTATATGAGAATTGTCCTCTTGTGTCACCGTATGCATTTTGTCTTAATTCAACCTCGTATGGGTCATTAGGATTTACACCGGTAAGGAGATTTATAAAATGCGGTTTGGAATTTCCTCCCCATACTGTTCCGATTCCGAGAGTCAGATAATTGTCTTCACATACTGTAGGGAAATATTTGTATATTTCTATAGGGTCGTTTCCGTACACCTCATTGTTTTTGTCGCCAAGTGTCAGTACTGCAGGTTTTGTAAGCACACTGTCAATATTGTTCACGACAACTGCTTCTGTGAATGGTGCGGCATTATTGCCTACAACTCTGTAATTTACAAATGCCCGAACCTCTTTTCCGTTAAAAGGATGCTCTTTCATATTTGTTGGCAGCAGTGTCGTGCTATCATCAAGTTGTAAGTATACGGTATTGTCAGCGGCTGTCTTTACTGTTACTATAGCGTTGGGTTGATTTACCGATGGACAAATCACGTAGTTGTAGTTGTCGTCATCATCCCAATCGCACGATTGCATCAATGGTGTTGTTGTTATAGCCAGAAGCAGAGCAGCAATAAGTCTGCTGCTTGTAATAAGTTTATTTTTCAAATTTTTCATGTTATACATTCCTTTCTTTTTTGTTGTCTATTTAGTAAACAATGCGAGAAAGGAAATATTGCATGCGTGATGTTTGAAAAATGTTATCCTTTTCTTCCGAAATCAGCAGGAACCTCTCCCCATTTTTTTGTTTCCCATTTCAGTATGGGCACTCTAAAACTGTGGGTCTGAAGCCATTTTTCGGCTCTTCCTATAACATTATACAGTTGTGCAGTTTTTGAGGTTCGTTCAAGTTTTGTCTTGCATTGCCCCTTGCTAACCCACAGAATTGCATTATGGCTATCGGAGTATATAGTCTTTTGTATTCCTTTTTGTTCCATGAGTGCCAATGCATGTACAATGGCAAGGAATTCCCCGATATTGTTCGTCCCATGTACTGGTCCGAAATGGAAAACTACAGCCCCTGTTGCCAAGTCAATACCTCGGTATTCCATTGGTCCCGGATTCCCTGAGCATGCAGCGTCTACCGCCCAAGCGTTTGCTGTAACTTCTATTGGTAGAGGTAGCACAGTGTCGTTTCTGTAGTCAGGTGGCGAAACTAAATCTTTCATTTTATGAAGGAATAAAAATGAGGTGGCAGAATGCTTCTTGTATAAAAATCCTGTCACCTCAAAATGAAGTCTTTTCTTGTATTATAGTATTACATACGCTCTGGAACCTCGATACCGAGCAGAGCCATACCGTTCTTTATAGTTTTTGCCACATTCTTTGCAATGACAAGTCTCACAACCTTTTCCTCGTTGCTTTCAGCATTCAGAATGCTGTAGTCATGATAGAACTGGTTGAAGTCTTTTGTCAGTTCATAACAGTAGTTGGCAATTCCGCTTGGCGAATAGTCTTTTCCTGCCTGGCGCACAGCAGCACCAAATTCGTCCATCTTTTGTATCAGTTCCGTTTCTTTCTGGTTCAGTGGCATATTATCGACTAAAGTTTCCGGAATTTCAACTCCCTGTTCTGCTGCCTTGCGCAGAATACTTCTGATTCGTGCATAGGTATACTGTATGAAAGGACCGGTATTTCCGTTGAAATCAATGCTTTCTGCTGGATTGAACAACATGTTCTTTCTTGCATCAACTTTCAGTATGAAGTATTTCAGTGCGCCCATGCCAACGATTCTTGCAATTTCGTTGCGTTCATCCTCAGTCATGTCTTTAAATTTACCGAGCTCTTCGCTTGTTTTCTTTGCATCGGCAACCATTGTTTCAATCAAGTCGTCGGCATCAACCACAGTTCCTTCACGGCTCTTCATTTTTCCGTTTGGCAGTTCAACCATTCCGTAAGAGAAGTGCACCAGTTCTTTTCCCCATTTGAATCCAAGTCGGTCGAGCAAGATAGATAGCACCTGGAAGTGATAGTTCTGCTCGTTGCCTACAACATAAATCATCTTGTCGATAGGGTAGTCTTTGAATCTCATTTCTGCTGTACCGATGTCTTGTGTCATGTATACAGATGTTCCGTCAGAGCGCAGCAACAGCTTTTGGTCGAGTCCCTCATTTGTAAGGTCAGCCCATACACTATTGTCTTCATGACGTTCAAAGAGTCCTTTTTCCAGTCCTTCTTCAACTTTTGCCTTTCCCTTGAGGTAAGTTTGCGACTCATAGTAAATCTTGTCAAATCCAACACCAAGGTTTTTGTATGTTTCATCAAAGCCAGCATAAACCCAAGAGTTCATTTTCTCCCAAAGGTCGCGCACTTCTTTGTCGCCATGCTCCCATTTTACGAGCATCTCGTGAGCCTCCTTGATAAGAGGAGCCTCATCTTTAGCTTTCTTTTCGGCAGCCTCTTCGTTCATGCCTTCTTTTACGTACTGCTCTTTTAGATTCTTAACCTCTTCGCGGTAATGCTTGTCGAATGCTACATAGAAGTCACCGATAAGATGGTCTCCCTTTTTTCCGCTTGTTTCAGGAGTAACGCCGTTGCCCCATTTCAGCCAAGCCAGCATAGACTTGCATATATGTATACCTCTGTCGTTTACAATGTTTGTCTTTACCACTTTGTTGCCATTGGCTGCCATGATCTGAGCCAAAGACCATCCCAGCAAGTTGTTTCTAACATGTCCCAAGTGCAGAGGTTTGTTTGTGTTAGGCGAAGAATATTCAATCATGACGAGTGGAGAATTTTCATTAGCCTGAATCTCTCCATACTTTTCATCATTGTTGATGTCGTTTAACATTCCAATCCATGCTGCAGGAGCAATGACGAGGTTCAGGAAACCTTTAACCACGTTATAGTCAGCTACAGCCTTGCAGTTCTGCTTCATCCATTCGCCAATTTCGGCAGCAGTATCCTCTGGTTTCTTCTTTGATATTTTTAGGAACGGGAAAACAACGAGCGTGAGGCTTCCCTCAAACTCCTTTTTCGTTTTTTGTACTTGCACCATCTTCTCCGGCACATCCTGTCCGTAGAGTGCTTTCACGGCTTCCTTTGCCGCATTGTTTATTTCGTTTAGTATATTCATATCAGAATTTTGCCAATTGTTAAAGTTGTGCAAAGTTAAGAATTTTATTCCACATAGTCAATTTTAAGCACGATAACTCGTATGTTTTGGTCTTCAAGATTGGTAGCAACCTTAGCAATGTGCCAATCTGAGGGGAAGCATATCACGAAATGCTTTGGTGTAGAGTTGAAGAAATGTGTTTTCTCCTTGTCATAATCATAATGGATAACATCGCGCTTTGCGTCATATTCGCAGTTCGGAGTTGATGACTTATGGTCGAGCAGTCCGAATCCCTCTGTGCCTTTCACTACATACATGAAGTCGATAACTTTGCGGTGTGATTCGGAACCACGCTTTTCAAGAGGTTCATTCTTGCTGTCTTCAACCGACACTCTTATGCTTGTGCCGGGCACGTTTGTTTTTCCTTTTGGAATATTCAGCAAGTCGGTTTCTGCAAGCCATTTGAACGCTGCATCCCACTGAGCCTTGTTCTTGTGGTACTGTGAATAGAATTCCTGCAAGTTTACGGTTTTGTCCGGCATAGCGTCAAATCCGTTTTTCCATTCACCTTTAGTTACCCATGCCGCAACTTGCTTTTTTGATGCATTTGTTTTTTTCTTTGCGTTAACGGTTGCTGTGCATAATAATGTAGCAACGGCTAATACTGCAACTTTCAGAATATTAAATCTCATAATGGTATAATTTTAAAATTTGTCTTTTTTCATTGCTATAGGGAAGTATGCAAGCCTTGGTGGCAGCATTATGGCAATGCGGTCGGCAAGGCTCAGCTTGCTTTTGTTGGCGGAGCGCAGTTGTTTGTAGTATTTGTTGAATACGTCAAACTGCCGGTTGTATATGAAATTCTCATACATCTTTGTTTGGTGTAGCACGATATATGGTTCAAATTCTTTCATCTCTTTTTTGAATACCTCTTTCAGAATATCATCATACAGAATTTGTTCTTCCAAATCCAGTGGTCGGTCGTTTGGCAATCCAGCATTATACATATATACCACTTCGTCAGAGAACCACACTTTGGGCTTTTTCATCAAGAATTCTATCTGCATCAATATATCCTCTCCGGAGCGAATCAGCCTTGGCGTGTTCAGGCAGTCCTCAAGCATTGTCTTCTTGAATATTACAGCCCAAAGCACACAGAAGTCGGCTTTTGATGCAAGTAACTCCTTTATCATCCACGAGTAGTTCATGAATTGTCCGCCATTGTGTCCACACAATGTTCCATGCTGGTTAATGTATCTTGCCACTACTTCATCGGCATTGCTCGACGTTATTTCCTCATAAAGAGTGCGTAAGGCTTTTGGCAGCATCTTGTCATCGGCATCAGCAAAGGTAACGAACTTTCCTTTCGAGTGTTCAATTCCAATCCTTCGTGCCGCAGTAACTCCGCCATTTTCGGTATGCACCACTGTTATGTTGCTGAATTCCCTTGCCAGTCTGTCGCATATTTCTGCAGAACTGTCGGTGCTCCCGTCGTCCACGATTATTGTTTCATAACTGTAGAATTCTTGTGTGGCAATGCTTCGGATACATTCTTCAACATACTTTTCCTTGTTGTATACAGGAATGATGACCGATATTTCAGGAGTATAACCTTCATTCATTGCTTTTTGGGGTTCCGTAGAACCCCTTTTTATATATGCCGAAACCTTTGCGGGTACGAGTCTGTCAATACTCTTGCCTTCTTTCATCATCTTTCTTATTTGAGTGCTGCTCACATTGTATAGTTCGGTGTCAACGAGCTTAACCCCTTGTGGCAGTTCTTCGGCTTTTAGTTTGCTGCCTTCTCTTGGATAGACAATAATCTTGTATCTTTCCATTATTTCGTTATATCCGAACCATTTGTCGAAGCAAAGCCAATTATCTGCACCGATAATCAGCGTGAATTCCCTGTCGGTGAAATCCTTGCTTAGGCTTTGCAACGTGTGCAGCATGTATGATGGGCGAGGCAGCTTGAACTCGTAGTCGCTTGCCACGAGTCCCGGTTCATCTTCTACAGCAAGTCTTACCATCTGCAGCCTGTCATTGTCAGACATCAATTCGGCGGAATCTTTCAGTGGATTATGTGGTGACACAATAAACCATATCTCATCGAGCTTGGCAATATTCTTTATTTGCTTCGCCAACGAGATATGACCATTATGTATAGGGTTGAACGACCCGCCAAAGATACCCGTCTTTATCATATGCCTTTTATTGCTGCTTGTTCAGAAACTCCGAGATTTCCGTATAAGCGTTTTGTTTTGCTTCGTCAAGATTGTCGTTTACAATGACACGATCGAATTTAGATGCAAACGAGAGTTCGAATTCTGCTCTCTTTATGCGGTCTTCGATAACTTCAGGTGTATCAGTTCCACGTCCAGTTAGTCTGTTGCGCAATTCATCCACCGAAGGTGGCTGTATGAAAACGCTGAGAGCCTTCTCACCATAGAATTTCTTTATGTTGCATCCGCCTTTCACGTCAACATCAAGCACCACATTCTCGCCACTTTCCAGCTGCTTTTCAACTTGAGATTTCAGTGTGCCGTAGAATCTGTCAGCATAAACCTCTTCATATTCCAGAAACTCCTCATTGGCTATTTTCTTGCGGAATTCATCAGGAGTAACGAAAAAATATTCCACTCCGTTTTGTTCTTTTCCCCTTGGTTGTCTGCTCGTACATGAAATGCTGAATGCAAGATTCAGCTCTTTGTGCTCCTGCATGAGCCAATTTATGATAGTGCTCTTTCCGCTTCCGCTTGGAGCGGAGAAAATGATAACTTTTCCCATATCCGATATTAAAGTGCGTTCAGTACTTGTTCCTTTATCTGTTCCAGCTCGTCTTTCATCTTCACCACAATGTTCTGCATCTCCGCATTGTTGCTCTTGCTGCCAGTGGTGTTGATTTCGCGTCCCATTTCCTGTGCGATAAATCCAAGCTTCTTGCCCACGCCTTGAGTTTCGTTCATCGTTTCGCGGAAATACTTCAAGTGGTTAGCCAGTCGCTGCTTTTCCTCGCTTATGTCAAGTTTTTCAATATAGTATATGAGTTCTTGCTCCAGTCTGTTCTTATCGTATTCCACTTCTGGGATACTCTTGAGTCCATCAATAATTCTTTGGCGTATTTTTTCTACACGTGATTTTTCAAACGGCTCGATACTTGCAAGCAAGGCTGTGATATTGTCAATCTTTTCGTTGAATTTCTTTTGAAGAGCTGCTCCTTCCTGTTTTCTGAAGTCAACAAGGTTGTTCAGAGCCGTGTTTATAGCTTCTGTTGCAGCTGCCCACTCTTCGTCTGTAAGAGTTTCGGTGTCGGTCTTTGTCAGTACATCCGGCATACGCATCAGTGTGCTGAACCAGTCTTGAGGCTCAGGAATGTTGTTCTTCTCTGCAATGTCCTTTATCTGCTTGTAGTAGTTAGCAACGAGAGCAGCGTTAACCGGTGTTGCGTCAACCACTGTATCCTTTTCAATCCAGATGCTGAAATCCACTTTTCCTCTTGTCAGAGCCTGTGACACCATCTGTCTTATCTGCATTTCCTTCTCTCTGTAGATTGGTGCAATGCGTGTTGAAAGGTCAAGAGTCTTGCTGTTAAGCGACTTTACTTCAACGTTTATTTTCTTTTCTCCAAATTCCACTACAGCTTTGCCGTAGCCTGTCATTGACTGTATCATACTATTTTATAATTTTTTACTTTAAGTGCAAAAGTACACATTTATTCGGAAACTCAGCTTATAATAATATATTAACTATGCTTTTTTTGTGTTCATTGTTTGACAAGCAAAGCTCTTGAAGGCGTTTCCGTTAGCAAAAGCCTACGGCTTATAACTTGAAACCCGCCTTCTTGGCATTGCTAACCTGCCGCTTTAGCATTGCCAATATGCCGCTTTTCCATGTCTAATCTACCCTCTTTCTTTGGGCAATATGTTTGTGCAGTGTAGAAAAGGCTTTTTTACTGTTTTGTTGCAAGGCAAAAAAACAGTGCCATACGGGAACAGCAATGAATAGTTCCGGTATGGCACTTTGTTTTAGATATTATTAGTTAAGGTGTTTTTATTTGTTCTTGAGATATTCGTCAACCTTTGTTGCAATGGCTTTACCGCTTGCCATCGCTCTTACAACCAGCGAAGCACCGTTGGCAGCATCACCGGCAACAAACACATTGTCGGCAAATTTTGGTTGCTCCGGTTTTAGGAATCCCATTGCCAGAAGAACAATCTCGGCTTTTATAACCTCAGGCTTGCCTGCCGGTTCCATTATCGGTCTGCCTCCTTCAGGGTTTGGCTTCCATGCAATTTCCTGCACCTCAACGCCAGTGAGCTTGCCGTCTTTGCCAATGAAGCGCAGTGAGTTGATGTTCCATCGGCGTTCGCAACCTTCCTCGTGGCTTGATGTGGTTTTCAGTGTGCGTGGCCAGTTTGGCCATGGATTGTTTGGGTCATCAGGTCCTACTGGAGGTTTTGGCATAATCTCAATTTGGGTAACGCTTTTGCACCCCTGGCGATGAGCTGTTCCAATGCAGTCGCTGCCAGTGTCACCGCCGCCAATTACGAGCACGTTCTTGCCCTTGGCGGTAACCAGTTCGTCTTTTGAAAACTCTGCACCGTCGAGAATTCTGTTCTGCTGCGACAGCATCTCAAGAGCGAAGTACACCCCTTTCAGTTCTCTTCCGGGGATTTTCAGATCGCGAGCCGTTGGTGTTCCTGTAGCTATGACGTATGCGTCAAATCCTTCCGGAAGCTTTTCAATGTTTACTGTTTCTCCGAATTTGAACTCTATGCCCTCTTGTTTCAGTATGTCTATACGTCGGTCAATAATAGCCTTGTTGAGTTTGAAGTTCGGAATGCCATATCGAAGCAAACCGCCAGGATTTTCGTTTTTGTCGAATACCGTTACTTTGTAGCCCATCTGGTTAAGGCGAGTTGATGCTACAAGTCCCGATGGACCACAGCCAATCACAGCAACTGTTTTCCCGTTGCGTTCCGGTATGTTTATGCGCACGTATTTCTCTTGATAGGCATGTTCCGTGATTGCCGCTTCGTTTTCGCGGTTTGTTGTTGGCTCATGCTCTGTAAGGTTTAAGATGCAAGCTTTCTCGCATAGAGCCGGACAAATGCGTCCGGTAAATTCTGGAAAGTCGTTAGTGTCGTTGAGCAATCGGTATGCCAGTTCCCAATCCCCTTTGTATAAGGCATCGTTCCATTCGGGAGCCTTGTTTCCAAGCGGACAAGCCCAGTGGCAGAAAGGCACTCCACAGTCCATGCAGCGTGAAGCCTGTGTGCGGCGGTCTTTTTCGTTGAGGGTCTGCTCAACCTCTCCGAAGTCATGAATACGGTCATGCACCGGTCTGTATCCCGCCTCTTGGCGGTGTATTGTTAAAAATGCTTTTGGATTTCCCATGATTTCTTTCTTTTAATAATCTCTTTGCATGTCAGCAATCTTTTGTTGCAGCTTTCTCACCTGTTCCTCTTGTAGCACGCGCTTGTATTCTATAGGAACAACTTGAATGAAGTCTTCTACATAGCGGTTCCAGTCGTCGAGCATGGTGCGTGCGAGTTTTGAGCCAGTGTATAGATAATGCTGGCGTATAAGTTCATGCAATTCTTTGCGGTAGTTGCTGTCTTCAACAAGATTAATCTCCACCATGTCCATGTTGCAGAAATAGTCGAAATTGTGGTTCTTGTCCCAAACGTATGCCACACCACCACTCATTCCGGCTGCAAAGTTGCGCCCTGTTTCTCCAAGAACTACAACCCTTCCACCTGTCATATATTCGCAGCAGTGGTCACCGGCACCTTCAACAACAGCAATGGCACCAGAGTTCCTGACGGCAAAACGCTCACCCACTTTTCCGTTGATGTACAATTCGCCGCTTGTAGCACCATATAGACCTGTGTTGCCGGCGATAATGTTGTCTTCGGCATTGAAGTTACTGCGCACAGGTGGCAGAATGGCAATACGTCCGCCACAAAGTCCCTTTCCGAAGTAATCATTGGTTTCGCCCTCAAGCTTGAAGTTGATTCCTTTCACAAGGAACGCACCGAAACTTTGTCCGGCACTGCCTTTAAATTTCACGTTTATTGTAGAGTCAGGAAGTCCGTCCTCACCGTATTTCTGTGCAACCAAGCCACTGAGCATTGCGCCAGCCGCACGGTCGGTATTCTTTATTGCATAGTCAAGGTTAACCTCCTCCTGGGTGGCAATTGCCTTTTGTGACGAGCGGATAATCTGTTGGTCAAGGATATTCGAAAGATCGTGGATTTGCTCTGTGGTGTGATATAGTGAGCACGGACCGTCCTCCTTGTTCAGCAGACGATGGAAATCAAGCATTGAGGCTTTGCTTCCTTGTTCACTGTCTTTTACCTTGAGCAGCTCTGTGTGACCTACGATGTCATCGAGTTTTGTATAACCTAATTCGGCAAGATACTCTCGAACCTCTTGGGCGAGGAACGTGAAGTAATTTACCAAATATTCGTACTTGCCGATGAAGTGCTTTCTGAGCTCCGGATTTTGTGATGTTACTCCAAGCGGGCATGTGTTGAGATTGCATTTCCTCATCATGACACAACCGAGAACAATCAAGGCAAGAGTTCCGAAACCAAACTCTTCAGCTCCGAGCAGTGCCATGATGATAACGTCACGACCTGTCTTCAACTGACCGTCAACCTGTAGTCTGACCTGTCCTCTCAGTCCGTTCTTCATCAATGTCTGCTGAGTTTCACTCAGTCCGATTTCCGGAGATATTCCTGCAAATCGCATGCTGGATGCAGGCGAAGCCCCCGTGCCTCCTTCTGCACCAGATATAACGATAAGGTCGGCTTTTGCCTTTGCTACACCGGCAGCAATAGTGCCCACGCCACTCTCTGCCACAAGTTTCACACTTATAGCAGCCTTTGGATTTACATTCTTCAAGTCGAAAATCAATTGGGCCAAATCCTCGATAGAATAGATGTCGTGGTGAGGTGGAGGCGAGATGAGAGAAATGCCTGGGATTGAGTGGCGAGTCTTTGCGATAATCTCATTGACCTTGAATCCCGGTAACTGTCCGCCCTCACCAGGCTTTGCACCCTGAGCAACTTTTATTTGAAGTTCCTCGGCATTTACAAGATATTCTGTAGTGACACCAAAGCGACCGGAAGCGATTTGCTTTGTCTTGCTTGACAAAGAGATGCCGTCAACCGATGAATGGAAACGCACGTTGTCTTCTCCTCCCTCTCCAGTGTTTGAGCGGGCTCCAAGTTTGTTCATTGCCAGAGCTATAGCCTCGTGAGCTTCGATAGACAAGGCTCCGAAACTCATGGCTCCTGTAACGAAATGCTTCACGATACTCTCTACTGGCTCCACTTTCTCAATGTCAATAGGCTTACGCTTGAAGTCAAAGAAGTCGCGGATAAATATCGGGGCATCTTTCTCGTCAACGAGTTTTGTATATTCTTTGTATTTCTTGTAGCTTCCTGTTCTTGTGGCAAGTTGCAGCGTAGCGATGGTTTCCGGATTCCATGCATGCTTGATACCATCTTTACGATAGTGGAATTGTCCCAGATTTGGAAGAAAATCAGGGGTGCGGTTCATGCCGAAAGCTTTGTCGTGAAGGCGAATGGCATCGCGTGCAATAGTTTCAAGCCCAATTCCACCAATAGTAGAAATCTCTGTGCCGAAATAGTTTTTCAGCAAACTCTCAGAAAGGCCGATGCTTTCAAAGATTTTTGCACCACGATACGAACGTATGGTGGATATACCCATCTTTGCCATAATCTTAAGCAAAGCTTTCTTTACAGCCTTTATGTAGTTTGCTTCTGCCGTGGCATAATTCTCCTGAATTTTTCCACGTTTCACGAGATCGTCAAGAATGGCAAACGTCATATACGGACAAAGAGCCGAAGCTCCATATCCAAGCAATAGAGCTGCGTGCATGGTTTCACGTATTTCTCCGCTTTCTACAATGAGTGCGGTCTGCACACGCTTGCCTACAGAAATAAGATAGTGGTGTACGGCACTGACGGCAAGCAATGATGGTATTGCTGCATGTTCCTTGTCAATGTTGCGGTCAGAGAGTATGATATAATTATATCCGTCGTCAACACTCTTTTCTGCATCTTTGCATAAACGGTCAAGAGCCTCTCGCAGTCCGTCTTCACCCTTGTTGCACTCAAAGAGAATAGGCAACTTTACTGTGTTGAAACCTTTGTAACGGATGTTGCACAGAATGTCGAGTTGGGTGTTTGTAAGAATAGGGTGGGGCAGGCGTACCATCTTGCAGTTTGACTCATCCGGTGAAAGGATTCCAGAACCAACTCTACCGATGTATTCGGTGAGCGACATCACAAGATTTTCTCTGATAGAGTCGATGGCTGGATTTGTGACCTGCGCGAATTGTTGCCGGAAATAATTGAAGAACACTTGTGGGCGGTCGCTAAGTACAGCCAGTGGGGTGTCGTTTCCCATTGCTGCTGTAGGCTCTTGGGCATTTACACACATAGGTATAATGGTGTCGTCAATGTCTTCTTTGCCATAGCCAAACAAAACCTCATGCTCAATCAAGTTATCCACACTGTTATCCACTTTCCTTCCGCTTTTCAACTTCTCAAGTTGTATGCAGTTTGTGGATAACCATTTGCGGTAAGGATGCTCTTCGGCGAGTCGCTCCTTTATCTCTCCATCATAGTATATCTTGCCTTCCTGTGTATCAATAAGAAGAATCTTTCCTGGCTGCAGACGTCCCTTTTCTGCAATTTCAGATGGGTCAAAGTCCATTACTCCAACTTCAGAAGCTACGACCATAGTGTCGTTCTTGGTTATGGTGTAGCGAGCTGGACGCAATCCGTTCCTGTCAAGCATTCCTCCAGCAAAGCGTCCGTCGCTGAACAGCAATGCGGCTGGTCCGTCCCATGGTTCCATCAGAATTGAATGGTATTCGTAGAATGCTTTCAAGTCTTCAGAGATAGGGTTCTTGTCGTTGAAACTTTCTGGCACCATAATGCTCATAGCATGTGGTAGTGACAGACCGCTCATAACGAAAAACTCAAAAACGTTGTCGAGGCTTGCCGAATCACTCATTCCAGGCTGTATGATAGGACTAATGTCTTTCATGTCGCCCAATGCATCACTGCTCAACACGCTCTCTCTTGCTTGCATCCATCCGCGGTTTCCGCGGATGGTGTTTATTTCGCCGTTATGTGCCAACAGGCGGAAAGGTTGTGCCAGACTCCACGTCGGAAATGTATTTGTGGAGAAACGAGAATGGACAAGAGCTAATCCGCTTGTAAAGTAATTGTTCGTTAAATCAGGAAAGTATTGTCTAACCTGCATGCTCGACAACATTCCCTTGTACACAATGTTTTTGCTTGATAACGAGCAGATGTAGAAATCCTTGTCTTTAACTCGCTTCTCAATCTTTTTTCTTATTATATATAGGGTACGCTCAAATACTGGTACCTTGTCGTCAGTTACGCCTGTTACGAAAATTTGCTTGATGTCAGGTTCGCTTGCCAATGCTGTCTCACCAAGGCACGAGGGGTTGGTTGGAACATTTCTCATGTGCATCAGCGATAATCCTTCGCGTTCTATTTCTTCAATCATAACGCTAAGAATGTCTTGTTGCTTCTTTTCGTCTTTAGGCAAAAAAACAAGTCCTGTACCGTATTTACCCTTTTCTGGAACCGGAATTCCTTGTAATAAAATAAATTCGTGAGGAATCTGTAGCATGATTCCTGCACCGTCACCTGTCTTGTTGTCGGCTCCTTCAGCGCCACGGTGACGCATGTTTTCCAGCACTTTCAGTGCATTGTCTACCAGGTCGTGGCTCTTGTTGCCATGAATGTTGACAACCATGCCCACACCACAGGCATCATGCTCGTTGCTGGAAGAATACAATCCATTTCCCATCTTTCAGTTACGTTTAATTTGTAAAACTGTTTGTTTTCTGTCAAGTTGACTGCAAAATTAGTAAATAAGTTTCAATTTGACGATTCTTTTCTTGCTTAATTAAGACTTTTTGTACTATAAATATTATTTTACTTACAAATAGTTGTGATTAGCCAAGGTTGTTGTATTAAAATGATAGCAATATTCCGTGTTTTTGCTTTATATTGTAACGTGAGCTGTTGCTGTAAAAAGAAACATAGAAATATTATGCAATTTCTTAATATAAAATATAATAGATGATGTTTAATTTAATATTTATTGCATAATAAGAAAATAGTGCGTATCTTCGCAGTGCGTATTGTTTATACCTTAATTATATATAGAAAGAACAAAAAACAAAGATAAACGATGAAAGATTTTAAATTTTATGCTCCTACCGAAGTTATATTTGGTAAGGATTCAGAGGAACATCTCGTGGAGATGATTAGAAAATATGGAGGTAATAAAGTGCTTTTGCATTATGGCGGGCAAAGCGCAGAACGTTCAGGATTGCTTTCTTCGATAAGGGAGAAACTCGAAAAGGCAGGAATCCAGTATGTTGAACTTGGAGGCGTGAAACCAAATCCAAGACTTGCAATGGTGCGAAATGGCATAGAATTGTGCCGCAAGGAAAATGTTGATTTTTTGCTTGCTGTAGGTGGAGGAAGTGTTATTGACTCATGCAAGGCTATAGGAATGGGTATGAAGTATGATGGTGATGTTTGGGATATTTATGCGCGTAAATATACTCCAATACACACATTGCCTGTTGGAGTGGTGCTAACAATACCAGCTGCAGGAAGCGAGATGAGTGATGCAAGCGTTATAACAAACGAAGACGGAGATTTGAAATATGGCTTCGGAAACAGTATTTGCCGCCCTAAGTTTGCTATAATGAATCCTGTGCGCACTTTCACATTGCCTCCTTACCAGACGGCATGCGGAGCAACCGACATAATGATGCACACGATGGAGCGGTATTTTGGTAGTGTAGATGATATGACACTTATTGATAATATTGCAGAAGCTTTGCTGCGTACTGTTAAAGACAGTGTTTTTCATGTGTTGGCTAATCCCGAAGATTATCGTAATCGGGCTTGTATAATGTGGGCTTCAAGTCTTGGGCATAATGACTTGACGGGTGATAGGGCTTATAGCGACTTTGCCACACATCAGATAGAACATGAGCTAAGTGCTTTGTTTGATGTTGCTCATGGTGCAGGATTGGCAGCATGTTGGGGCAGTTGGGCAAGATATGTATATAAGCAGAATGTTTCTCGTTTTGTACGTTTTGCTGTAAATGTAATGGATGTGCCTAATGATTTTACAAATCCTGAGGCTACAGCACTTGCCGGCATAGAGGCAATGGAACGTTTTTATCATGCTATTGGTATGCCAACAAGCATACATGAACTTATTGGTAGGGATATTACTGATGAAGAAATTAAACTTATGGCAAAGAAGTGTAGTCATAATGATGGGCGAACAATAGGTTCTTTTAAGGTGCTTGACCGTCACGACATGGAGGAAATCTACAAAATGGCAAGATAACATGAAGAGCAGTAAGCTATTGGGCAGTGGATTAATCCTGCCGTTTGCAGTGATAACGATATGCTTTGCCCTTTGGGGCTTTGCCAACGATATTACAAACCCTATGGTGAAGGCTTTCTCCAAGATTTTCCGCATGTCGGTAACCGATGGCGCACTTGTGCAAGTTGCGTTCTATGGCGGATATTTTGCCATGGCGTTTCCTGCCGCCATGTTTATTCGCAGGTTTTCCTATAAAGCTGGTGTAATGTTGGGACTTACGTTATATGCCGTAGGTTCGTTTCTTTTTTTTCCGGCACGGAGCATGGGGGAGTATTACGCTTTTCTCTTGGCATATTTCGTGATGACTTGCGGACTGTCGTTTCTTGAGACATCATGTAGTCCGTATATCCTCACTATGGGACCTGAAGAGACTGCTACCCGGAGACTGAATCTGGCACAGTCGTTTAATCCTATAGGTTCATTGCTCGGCATGTACGTGGCGATGAACTTTATTCAGGCACGTCTTAACCCTCTGGATACAGAAGCAAGAAGCAAACTTTCGGAGGCTGATTTTGAGGCGGTAAAGGCTCATGATCTGTCTGTGCTTATCGAGCCATACCTTGCCATTGGTGTGGTGCTGCTTCTGGTTCTTTTTGCCGTATGGATGGTGAGAATGCCGAATGCTGGCAGAAAAGAGAAAAAGGCTGATGAAGCAGCGAAAGGCAACCTTGTCGGTTCTCTCCGGCGGTTATTTTCAATTCCGCGCTATCGTGAAGGGGTATTTACACAGTTCTTCTATGTGGGTGCACAGATAATGTGCTGGACATTCATAATCCAATACGGTACTCGGATATTCACCGCTCAGGGCATGACAGAAATCGATGCAGAGGTGCTGTCGCAGAAATATAATATCGTTGCAATGGTAATTTTCTGCTTGTCGCGCTTCATCTGCACATTCATATTGAGATATCTCAATGCCGGTCAGCTACTTATGACACTTGCCGTGATTGGTGGATGCCTCACCGTGGGAGTCATAATGCTGCAAAATATATGGGGAATGTATTGTCTTGTGGCGATAAGTGCCTGCATGTCGCTGATGTTTCCCACTATCTACGGAATATCACTCAGTGGACTCGGTGATGATGCCAAGTTTGGTGCTGCCGGACTTGTAATGGCTATCCTTGGCGGTAGCGTTTTGCCGGCACTCCAGGCAAGCATAATAGACTTTGGCGAGGTTATGGGTATGCCAGCGGTAAACGTTTCGTTCGTGTTGCCTCTGCTGAGTTTTGTAGTCATCTCTGTATTTGGATACCGCACAATGATGAGGGGGAGAAAGGTATAAACACCTTATTTAAAAATAAAAAAGCGGATAACAAGCGGAAAATTTGGAAGTTACGGGAATTATGCATACCTTTGCACCGCTTTTCGGCGTAATCGCTGGCAGGAAGAAGAGTGGCCTGTTATGTTGCGTTGGAACGATAAAC